>NZ_JBYQCG010000162.1:9811-14335 GCF_057837105.1 Burkholderia sp. APQ4-4ca
TGCGGCAATTGCGTGCGCACGTTCCAGCAACTGATCCGCAGGCACGATCTCGTTGACTACGCCCAGCGATTTTGCTTCCTCGGCCCCGAGCTTTTGCTGCGTGAGCACGAAATACCGGCCGCGAATGCTGCCGATCATTTCCGGCCACAGCAGATGGACGCCATCGTTGGGAGCGATGCCGAACACGGCATGTGGCATGTCCTGAAACACCGTCTCGGGTGTCGCCACCACAATGTCGCATAGCAGGACGTATTCCGAATGCAACAGCACCGGACCGTTCAGCGCGGCGATCATCGGCACTTCGATATCGAGAATATTCATCAGGATCTTGCGGCCTTCGCGGAAGATCTTGTCGTAGCCACGCGGCGTAAAGAAATCGAAGCCTTCCGGCGAGATCGCGTCCATGAATGCGTCGCCGCTACCCGTCAGGATGACGACGCGGTTATCCGGGTCTTCGCCGATCTGATGAAACATGTCGGTGAACTGCTCATGCGTATGGCCATTGAAGACGAGCTTCGCGCCGTCGGTATGGAAACGGACTTCGAGCACGCCGTCCGGCGTACGGGCCAGTCTGGCGTTGGAGTAGGCGTCTTTGTAGCGGTCGAACGTGGACATGGCGGTTCCTCGGTGAGCTTCGATATGGGGTGGAACGGGAGCCGCGAGGGCGCCCGGAGACGGCTTAGGCGGCAGCGACGGCGACCGGTTTGGTCCACTCGTTACCGGCCATGAAGCCGTCGAGTTCGGTGTGGACGATGTGGTTCGTGTAGTTGCTCATCACCTTGGTTGCTACGCCCAGAATCACTTCGAGGACGTTCTGACGGGTGTAGCCAGCGGCGATAAACGCGTCGACATCGGCTTCCGGAACGAAGCCACGCTCACGCACGACCAGGGTCGTGAAGCGATGCAGCGCTTCGAGCTTTGCATCGGGCAGCGGCGTGCCGGCGCGCAGCGCGGCGATCACGCCTGCGTCCATCTTGATCATCTTTGCCAGCGTGCTGTGACCGGCCATGCAGTAGTGGCAGTTGTTTTCGAAGTTGGAAGTCAGATAGACGACCTGCTGTTCGTGCGGTGTCAGCGTGCTCTTCGAGAACAGATCCCACAGCGCCGAGTAACCGGCGAGCAGCGCGGGCGACTCCGCCATATGCGCCTGCAGGTTGGGGACGAAACCAAAGGCGCGTTTCGTGTCTTCGAGACTGGACTTCGAAGCGGCCGGTGCGTTATCGATTGTGTAGGTTTGGAAGTTGCTCATCGTTTTGCTCCTGTTGGTTGACGGTGAGCAAATGATGAAGGTCAGCGCCTTTTCGAAGAAGGCAGGCGCCGTCGATAACACTCATTCCTGGCAGGCATAAAGCGGTCGCTGTGCCGTTGAGGTACACGTCTGAGGAGAGCAGATGGTCCAACGCAACCGGAGCAAATGCTCTGAATCTGGTCGAGGGGAGGCGATACATCAACGTTGGGGCATAACCATCCGCTCCGGCTTCGAAAGCGGCCAGACGGTCGTCGGGGAGCGATTGGCTGTTTAGGGTCGGTAACTGCCCCTCCCCAAACGGGTGAGCGTAGGTCTTGGCGTAGCTTTGTGCGCTGAGCCTTGTCAGATAAGGCGCAGGTACTGCTGCATCATTGGAGTGACGGGTGCAGGTGCTGCGGTGGGTTGCATGCTCATGTGACCGGGAAAAGTTGCTTTGGCTGCCGGAGTTTACCAGTGGCTCCAATGTGACAGAGCGAAGTTCGCCTTTCGGCCAATTTCCGATGATCAAGACAGGTGATTGTCGGCCAGCAGCGGTCGCTCGACTTCTGGCGTAGGATTGCCATCGATCGCGTTGCGCTATTCGCGAACTGCGGGGGAGCCACCTTGATCGAATTGCTTGAGCCCTTTTCTCGCCAAATGGCGGGGGACCTTCTCTCAGCCTTCCCGAGCTGGAGGAGCCATTTCTCTATTGTCGCCCATGCTGGCGAAAATTATTTCAATGTTCGGGTGCCCGAGTTTACCAGTGGGTCGGACGTGACTGGGCGAAGTTCGCCGTTTGGCCAGGTGCAGGGGGACTCGGCAGCGTCAGAGGCCTGTCCTGCCTGGCGGGCGTAGCGCTGCGCGCACAACCCGCCACATAGTGCTAACCCCGACACGCCAGTTGCGGTCGACAGTCTAGATTGTGACTGTACGGGTTCGTTGATCGAGCATCGGACGTTCTGCCCATTTCCTCGATATGTCGAGACCCGTGAACGAATCGACCTACCGTGTCATTCTCGGCTTTGTCGTGATCTGCTGACCGTGGCGGAGGACATATGACGCACTCCTTGTACGAATTGCTTAGCAACCTCGACGAACGCCGCCTCTTTTATACATTGGGCCGGTATCGCCCGGACACCATTCTGATCTCGATAACTGTGCCAGGTGAGCGTATCGAGATCGACGTGTTCGACGATGGACATATGGAAATGTCGCGTTTTTCCGGAGACGAGAGTGTAATTGACGGCCCACAAGTAATTTTACAGGCTATCGAGGAGGCATCCGAGTGAACGGGATTGGCCATGAGACACAAAGCGCCCACTTTCCGTCGGTCGACGCAGCAACCTTCCAAACGACACGTCGCTACTTCGGACTATGGTTTGTCGCCATTTTCTACTCGTCAACGGCGCTCGCCGGGCCCAACGCTTGCACTTCAGACCAAGCTCGGAAGGCCGAGGCTGCTTCTGATGCCGCCACGTCGTGGAAGCAGTTGCATCGACAATTTCGAAAGTTCGCAAATTGTGACGATGGGGCAGTCGCGGAAGGGTTCAGCGAATCAAACACTCTTTTGCTCGCAGATCACTGGGGCACTATTCAGCAGTTGGAACCCATGATCGTGTCGGACCCGGCTTTCCGCACGTTCATTGTCCGGCATGTTGACGCTACAGTCCCGGCAGAGCGGTTGCGGCGGATCGCCCGAAATGCGGACAAACAATGCCCTGGAACTCTGAAGAACTTTTGCCGAGAGATTCAAGCAGCGGCCGACAAGTAAGTCAATCAACATCGAAATGCATGTGAAGCATGATCGATAGGGTGTCGGTCCGGAACAGCGTGAGCGTAGGTCTTGGCGTAGGTTTGTGCGCTGCGCCTTATCCGATAAGGCGCAGGTACTGCTGCATCATCGGGCATTGTGCAGCTTCCCGCTGTGAGCCGTATTGAGAACGGTCGGCGGCTATCAACTTCCTGACGCCGTCTTTGCCGCTCCGCCGCTCGCATCAGTCTCGGCAACAGGCGTGATAAGGTGGCCAAGGCCTGCTTGCTGCAGCATCCACGATTCAATTTTATCGTGCCACATGCGCAAAAGATCGAGTGGTCGACGTCGATAGTGTTTCTCGGCCAACGCAGATGGCTTGTGGCCTTGGATCTGCGCAACAACACCGACAGGGACTTCAACCCATTCCGAGAGCGTACCGAACGACCGGCGCAGTCCGTGCAATGTGAGGTGAGGCAGGCCGGCGGCTTCGATTGCACCATTGTGGGCCTTTCGGGGCTCGGCGATCTTTCCGTCCTCTGATCTGTTGCTGGTAAACACCCATTCAGAGGGTGACCATGACTTTCCTTTTTCGGTGAGGCTGGCCAACTGCCGTCTGTTCGGCGGCATCTCGTTCATCTGCTTGAGATGCATCAGGAGACTTGCAAGATATGGCGTAAGGGGGATAGTGCGGCCACCGATTCCCTCAACCTTGTCGTTCATGGTCAGACTGCGCCAGCGGAAGTCCACGTCGTTCCAACGCAATGCGGCGAGTTCTTCGCGACGAGCTCCAGTAAGCAGAAGGCCCTGTAAGTACGCGCTAATAACTGGATTGTCTATCTGACGTACGGTCGTGAACCACGGAAGCAGTTGTTCTCGTTGTAGGCAATCACCTTTGGCCTTGGAGCGCGGTACTGCTGCGCGCACGGCCCGAGCGGTATACGCATTTTCAGCAATAGATCCTGAGTATGCGGTCTTTTAACGACGCCCATCAGAGGTTGGGAGTGGCAGGCATGCTCCATGGCATGAGGGCGGCATAGTCGTCGGCGGTTGCGGCGAGCGGCAACCTGGTGAACAGCCAGACCAGATAGCGATACGGCTCGACGCCGTTCGCCTTGCACGTCTCGACGAGGGAGTACAGGTTGGCGCTGGCCTGCGCGCCAGCGACAGTATCGGAGAACAGCCAGCCCTTGCGGCCGACGACGAACGGCCGGATCGCGTTCTCGCACAGGTTGTTCGAGATCGGCCAGTTGCCGTTACCGACGTATCGGACCAGCTTTGACCACTGCCCGCTCATGTACTGCAATGCCTTGCCGAGCAGACTCGACGGCACGACGCCTGGTAGATGCTCGACCAGCATGCGCTCGATGATGTCGAGCACGCGGGCGCTGTACCGGATGCGCAGTCGCTGCCGGCGTTCAGACTTCCACTTCGCGCTGCGCGCCTCGGCCGCGAACAGCTTGCCGATCAGCACGACGAAGCGCGTGGTAAGCAGATCCGGCGAGCGTGCGGCCTTCGGCACCGACTCTTCGGCCTTGATGAAGCC
>NZ_JBYQCG010000163.1:0-8291 GCF_057837105.1 Burkholderia sp. APQ4-4ca
GAAGTGCGCCTCGACATCGACGAAGGCGCCGACATGGTGATGGTCAAGCCCGGCATGCCGTATCTCGACATCGTGCGCCGCGTGAAGGACGAGTTCCGCTTCCCGACCTACGTGTACCAGGTGAGCGGCGAATACGCGATGCTGAAGGCGGCCGCGATGAACAGCTGGCTCGACCACGACAAGGTGGTGCTCGAATCGCTGCTCGCGTTCAAGCGCGCGGGTGCCGACGGTGTGCTCACGTACTTCGCGCTCGATGCCGCGCGTCTGCTGAAAGCGCAGCGCTGATCGCGCGCCGGCAGGCACAGCAAAAACGGCGGGACACCTCGGTGTTCTCCGTTTTTTGTTTACCGTCGAGAGAGACCGTCGGCCGGCCCCGGATCTTCCGCTCGCCGGCGCGCCGCAGCCGGCCATCGTCATACCGTCGGAACGGCCGCCCGATCGAGGCTGCGCAGGAACGTGTCGGCCGCCTGATAGCCGACCACGCGGCCGATCTCGTGGCCGTTGCGATCGAAGAAGATGATGCCCGGCGGCCCGAACAGGTTGAAGCGCTTGAGCAGCGCCTGATCGTCCGGGTTGTTCGCGGTGACGTCCGCGCGCACGAGGTGAAGCTGAGCGAGCCGCGCCTGCACGCGCGCGTCGGTGAACGTCAGATGCTCCATCTCCTTGCAGCTCACGCACCAGTCGGCGTAGAAGTCGAGCATCACGGGCTGACCCGACGTCTTCAGCAGCGCGTCGAGTTCGCCGGTGGAGCGCACCGGCGCGAACACGGGGCCGTCCTGCGCCGCAGCCGCGCCGGCCGTCGTCGCGCCGCCGGACGCGGCGGTACGCGCCGCCAGCACGGCCAGCGGCTTGACGGGATCGGTCGAACCCGCAGCCAGGCCGACGAGCAGCGTCGCGGCCCAGATCGCGAGCGCGGCGCCCACGCCGCGGCCCAGGCGGCGCCAGATCGACGCGGCGCCGGCATTCGGCGTGAACAACCCGAGCGCCGCGGCCGCGATCAAGAGCCACAACGCCGCGAGCACCATCTTCAGCCCGCCGGCCAGCACCGGCCACACGATCCACAGCGCGGCCGCGAGCAGCACGATGCCGAAGAACACCTTCACGCCGTCCATCCATGCGCCCGCACGCGGCAGCACCGTCCCGGCTCCGATGCCCACGACCAGCAGCGGCACGCCGAGCCCCAGCCCCATCGCGAACAATGCCGCGCCGCCGAGCCACGCATTGCCGGTATGCGCGATGAAAGCGAGCACCGCGAACAGCGGCGCCGTCATGCACGCGCCGACGACCAGCGCCGACAACGCGCCCATCGCCGCGACCGCGACGAAGTGGCCGCCCTGGCGCGCGCTCGACGCCTCGGCCGCGCCGTTTTGCCAGCGCGCCGGCAACGCGATGTCCTTGCCCGAAATCAGCGACACCGCGAACGCGCTCAGCAGCACGCCGAACGCGCCGAGCACCCATGGGTTCTGCAGCCAGGCCCCAAGGCTCTGGCCAACCAGCGCGGCGGCGATGCCGAGCACCGTGTAGACCAGCGCCATGCCGACCACGTAGGTCAGCGACAGCGCGAAGCCGCGTGCATGCGTCGCGCGCGTGCCCTGGCCGATGATGATCGCGGACACGATCGGAATCATCGGGTATGAACAGGGCAGCAGACTCAGCACGACGCCCGCGACGAAATAGAGCGCGACGATCGTGAAGAAGCCGTGCCCTTCGAGCAGCGACTGCGCGAAATCGGCGCTCGTGACCTTGTCGAACCAGCTGCCCGCGGCAGCCGTGTCGCCGGACGGCGAGGCGGCGCCGAGCGCGGCGCCATCGACCTTCATCACGTGCTCGGCCGGCGGATAACAGATCCCTTCGTCCGCGCATCCTTGCGACGTCACCGCGAGCTCGAACGGACCGGCCGCCTGCTTCACCGGCACGTGAACGACGACCTCATCGCGATAGGTCTCCACGTTCTTCTGGAACGTCTGGTCGAACTTCACGTGGCCGGCCGGGAACTGCGGCTCGCCGAGCGCGGCCTGGCCGCTTTTCACCGCGAACGCGAAGCGCTCGCGGTACATGTAATAGCCGTTCGCGATCTTGAAGCGGACGTCCACCTGGCCCGGCGATTCGCTCGCGCTGAACTTGAACGCAACCGACGGATCGAGGAAATCGTCGGCCGCCCGCGCGGCGGACAGCCCGCCCAGCGCGAGCACGAACGACAACAGGACCGCAAGAAACCGCAGCGCGCGCACGCGCATCGAAAGCGCCATACCGTTAAACATGAAATAGACGTTGAGTTTCGCTGGTCACCCACTGGCCATACGCGGCCGATGCCGTCGTCTGCCACGAGACGATTTCGGGCGTCTCGTAAGGATGATGCGCGAGAATAAATCGCTCCAGTTCGAGTGCCCGAACCGGGCTCGTCTTGAACAGCAACTGGATCTCGTCGGCCGTTTCGACCTTGCCCTGCCAGTGATAGCGCGACTTGATCGCGCCGAGCTCCGACACGCATGCGGCGAGCCGCGCGCCGAGCGCGCCGTCGGCGAGCGCCGCGGCCGTCGCCGCATCGGGGACCGTCGTCAGCATCAGCACCACTATCATCCGTCTCCTCGCTCGTCTACAGACTCCTGCCAGTGCCGATTACCCGTTCAGGGACCGCATCGGTGCCCGTATCGTAGCGCAGCCCGCGCGACGCTGCCGGCCCCACCCTGCGACAATCAACCGCAGCCGGCACCTCAAAAACAAAAAGGGCCAAGCAATTGCTCGGCCCCTTTCAGATCCTGCTACGTACCGGAAGCTTACTCAGCTTCTTGCACGTTTTCCGTTTCGTCGACTTCCGGACGGTCGAGCAGCTCGACCAGTGCCATCGGTGCGTTGTCGCCCACGCGGAAACCGAACTTCAGCACGCGCAGGTAGCCGCCCGGACGGTTCGCGAAACGCGGACCGAGCACGTCGAACAGCTTCGCGACCGAGTCACGATCGCGCAGGCGGTTGAACGCCAGGCGACGGTTTGCCAGCGACGGCTTCTTGCCGAGCGTGATCAGCGGCTCGACGACTTTACGGAGTTCCTTCGCCTTCGGCAGCGTCGTCTTGATGACTTCGTGCTCGATCAGCGAGTTGGACATGTTACGGAGCATAGCCAGACGGTGGCTGCTCGTGCGGTTCAGTTTCCGCAGACCATGACGATGGCGCATTTCAGTTTCCTTGATTCAAAGTTTTGGTCCAGCTCTTCTATCGCGCCTAGGAGGGCGCACGGGCCGGTAACGAAAAAAAGCAAGATGCGGATTTTAAAGGAAAATCCGCATCTTTGCCAACGACAGCGATAGCCAGGCTACAACCGGGCTTACTTGTCGAGACCAGCCGGCGGCCAGTTCTCGAGCTTCATGCCCAGCGTGAGACCGCGCGAAGCGAGCACTTCCTTGATCTCGTTGAGCGACTTGCGACCGAGGTTCGGCGTCTTCAGCAGCTCGTTTTCCGTGCGCTGGATCAGATCGCCGATGTAGTAGATGTTCTCGGCCTTCAGGCAGTTCGCCGAACGAACCGTCAGTTCGAGATCGTCCACCGGACGCAGCAGGATCGGATCGATCTGCGGTGCGCGCGACGGTGCCTCGGCTGCCGTTTCCGTGCCTTCCAGCGCCGCGAACACGGACAGCTGGTCGACCAGGATGCGGGCCGACTGGCGGATCGCTTCTTCCGGCGTGATCACGCCGCTCGTCTCGATGTTCATCACGAGCTTGTCGAGGTCGGTACGCTGCTCGACCCGTGCGCTTTCGACCGCATAGCTCACGCGGCGAACCGGCGAGAACGATGCGTCGAGGACGATGCGGCCGATGATCTTGGCCGTGTCTTCGCCGTAGCGACGGACGTTGCCGGGCACGTAGCCGCGACCCTTTTCGATCTTGATCTGAACGTCGAGCTTGCCGCCCTTCGACAGGTGCGCGATCACGTGATTCGGGTTGATGACTTCGCAATCGTGAGCCAGCTCGATATCGCCGGCCGTCACGACGCCTTCGCCTTCCTTGCGCAGCGTAACCGTCACTTCGTCACGGTTATGCAGCTTGAACACCACGCCCTTCAGGTTCAGCAGCAGGTTGACGACGTCTTCCTGCACGCCATCCAGCGTCGAGTACTCGTGCACCACGCCCGCGATCGTGACTTCGGTCGGCGCGTAGCCTACCATCGACGACAGCAGCACGCGGCGAAGCGCATTGCCCAAGGTGTGGCCGTAACCGCGTTCGAACGGTTCCATGACCACCCTCGCGTGGTTCTCGCCCAGCGATTCCACGGCGATGATCTTGGGTTTCAGCAAACTGGTTTGCATGGGCTTTCCTTTTCAATACCCTCGGCTCGTTACACCGATAAGGCTGACCGGTAACAACCAGAAAATAAACAGCCGAGGCCCCTCCTTGCGCGACGCAATCGGGGTACCTCGGCCGTCAATCGGATTAACGCGAATACAATTCGACGATCAGGCTTTCGTTGATGTCGCCTGCGATTTCAGCGCGTTCCGGCATTTGCTTGAACGTGCCTTCGAACTTCTTCGCATCGACTGCAACCCAGCTCGGCATGCCGCCTTGCTCGGCCAGCGACAGCGCTTCGACGATACGCGCCTGCTTCTTCGCCTTTTCGCGGATCGCGACGACGTCGCCCGCCTTCACTTGCTGCGACGGGACGTTTGCGACGACGCCGTTCACGGTGATCGACTTGTGGCTCACCAGCTGGCGCGCTTCAGCGCGGGTCGAGCCGAAGCCCATGCGGTACACGACGTTGTCGAGGCGCGACTCGAGCAGTTGCAGCAGGTTTTCACCCGTGTTGCCCTTGCGGCGGTCGGCTTCAGCGAAGTAGCGGCGGAACTGACGTTCCAGCACGCCGTAGATGCGCTTGACCTTCTGCTTTTCGCGCAGCTGCGTACCGTAGTCGGACGTACGCGCGCCCGAGGTACGGCCGTGCTGGCCCGGCTTGCTGTCGAGCTTGCACTTGTCGGCGAGCGAGCGGCGCGCGCTCTTCAGGAACAGGTCGGTGCCTTCACGGCGGGACAGCTTGGCTTTGGGGCCGATATAACGTGCCACTTTGCATTCCTTTATCAATCAGTCACGCGGATCGAAATCCGCGCTAGTCCGCTCCCTTTGGGGCGAACGGTGGGCTTAGTCAATCAAAAAAGCAACGCCCGTCGACGCTGAGCGGCGACAGGCAATGCGCTAGCACGAACGTGCCAGCACATCCTCAGATACGACGACGCTTCGGCGGACGGCAGCCGTTGTGCGGAATCGGGGTGACGTCCGAAATCGCGGTGATCTTGATGCCGAGGCCGTGCAGTGCGCGCACTGCCGACTCGCGACCCGGGCCCGGGCCCTTGATCCGCACTTCCAGATTCTTCACGCCGTATTCCATCGCGACGCGGCCAGCCGACTCGGCTGCGACCTGAGCAGCGAACGGCGTCGATTTGCGCGAGCCCTTGAAGCCCTGACCGCCCGACGTCGCCCATGCCAGAGCGTTGCCTTGGCGATCGGTGATCGTGATGATCGTGTTGTTGAACGACGCGTGAACGTGAACCACGCCTTCAGCGACGTTCTTCTTAACCTTCTTGCGAACGCGTTGCGCCGCGGTGTTCGAAGCCTTAGCCATTACGTTTTCCTGTAACTGTCAGTTCCGCTTACTTCTTCAGCGCTTGCGCTGCACGACGCGGACCCTTGCGGGTACGTGCGTTCGTACGCGTACGCTGACCGCGCATCGGCAGGCCCTTGCGATGACGAACACCACGGTAGCAACCGAGGTCCATCAGGCGCTTGATGTTCATCGTCACTTCACGGCGCAGATCGCCTTCGACGACAAACTTGCCCACTTCTTCACGCAGCTTTTCCAGGTCTGCGTCGGTCAGATCCTTGACCTTCTTCGAAAAATCGACGCCAGCTGCCACGCAGATGCTGCGCGAACGGGTGCGGCCGACACCAAAGATAGCCGTCAGGCCGATCTCGGTGTGCTGGTGATTCGGGATGTTAACCCCTGCGATACGAGCCATTGTTTTTCCTCAAACAAAAAGCGCAAACAAACGCGCGGTCAGCCTTGGCGCTGCTTGTGGCGCGGATCCGAGCTGCAGATCACGCGAACGACGCCTTTGCGCTTGATGATCTTGCAATTGCGGCAAATGCGCTTAACCGATGCCATCACTTTCATGATAATACCCTTTTTTCAAATCACTTCGCCCGGAACACGATCCGCGCACGAGACAGATCGTAAGGCGTCAACTCAACCGTCACCTTGTCGCCGGGCAGAATGCGGATGTAGTGCATCCGCATCTTTCCGGAAATATGCCCCAACACGACATGGCCGTTTTCCAGCTTCACACGGAAGGTCGCATTCGGGAGGTTTTCAATCACCTCACCCTGCATCTGGATTACATCGTCTTTGGCCATAGTCCTTTCAACGCGTCGGGATATTGCCGCCCTTGAAGTTTGCCTTCTTGAGCAGCGACTCATACTGTTGCGACATAACGTACGACTGCACCTGCGCCATAAAGTCCATCGTGACGACGACAATGATCAGCAGCGACGTTCCACCAAAATAAAACGGCACGTTCCAGCGCAGCACCAGGAATTCCGGCAGCAGACACACGAAGACGATGTAGATCGCACCGGCCAGCGTCAGACGCGTGAGGATGCGGTCGATATATCGTGCGGTCTGATCGCCCGGACGAATGCCCGGAACAAACGCGCCGCTCTTCTTCAGGTTGTCCGCGGTCTCCCTGCTGTTGAACACCAATGCGGTGTAGAAAAAGCAGAAAAACACGATTGCCAGCGTGTACAGCAGCACATAGACCGGCTGGCCCGGCTTCAGCGCTTCCGCAACGTTATGCAACGTATTGGAAATCCAGCTTCCCGTCGGCTGACCGGTACTGAACCAGCCGAGAATCGTTGCCGGGAACAGAATGATCGACGATGCAAAGATCGGCGGAATCACGCCCGACATGTTCAACTTCAGCGGCAGATGCGACGACTGCCCACCGTAGATCTTGTTGCCGACCTGGCGCTTCGCGTAGTTCACGAGGATCTTGCGCTGGCCGCGTTCGATGAACACGACCAGGTAAGTCACCGCGGCAATCAGAACGACGATGATGATCGCCGAAATGATGCTCATCGAACCCGTACGCACCAGCTCGAACAACCCACCGACGGCATTCGGGAACCCTGCTGCGATCCCGCCGAAGATGATGATCGAGATACCGTTGCCCAGACCACGCTCGGTAATCTGCTCGCCGAGCCACATCAGGAACATCGTGCCCGTCACCAGCGTCACGACCGTCGTCAGACGGAACAGCGTGCCGGGATCGGTGACGAGGCCCGGCTGGTTTTCCAGCGCGGCCGCGATACCGAATGCCTGGAAGGTCGCGAGCACCACGGTGAAATACCGCGTGTACTGCGTGATCTTCCGTTGCCCTGCCTGCCCTTCCTTCTTCAGCGCCTCGAGCTGCGGCGAAACGATCGCCAGCAACTGCATGATGATCGACGCCGAAATGTACGGCATGATCCCCAGCGCAAAGATCGTGAAGCGGGAAAGTGCGCCACCCGAGAACATGTTGAACATGCCCAGGATGCCGCCCGCCTGGCTCTGGAACAGCTTGGCCAGTTGATCCGGATCGATGCCCGGCACGGGAATGTGCGCGCCGATGCGATAGACGATCAGCGCCAGGAGCAGGAACATCGCTCGCCGGCGCAGATCGCCGAATTTCGCCGTGCTTCGACCGGGTTTTGCAAGACTCGGGCTGTTAGCCAAGTACCTTCTCCGATGAATGCAAGTGACGACGCGCTACGCGTGTCACTCGGCGAACGAACCGCCAGCCGCTTCGATCGCAGCGCGCGCACCCTTGGTGGCACCGAGACCCTTCACGACGATCTTGCGCTTCAGTTCGCCCGTCGCGATGATCTTTGCGCTCTTCGTCAGCTCGCCGACCAGGCCGGCTTGCTTCAGTGCGAGCAGATCGATCTCGTCGACCGGCAGCTTCTCGAGGTCGCCCAGGCGCACTTCACCGACGAATTCCTTCGTCAGCGACGTGAAGCCGCGCTTCGGCAGACGACGTTGCAGCGGCATCTGACCGCCTTCGAAACCGACTTTGTGGAAGCCGCCCGAACGCGATTTCTGACCCTTGTGACCACGGCCAGCCGTCTTGCCGAGGCCCGAACCGATGCCACGACCGACGCGACGCTTGGCGTGCTTGGCGCCAGCTGCCGGCTTCAGGTTATTCAATTCCATATCAACTCCTTGATCCGTAGGGCCGCTTACGCGATGACCTTAACGAGGTACGAGACCTTGTTGAT
>NZ_JBYQCG010000164.1:0-5785 GCF_057837105.1 Burkholderia sp. APQ4-4ca
GAACATCGAGTGCACCGACGGTTTCAACCGCGCGCTGCTCGATTTCCTGACTGCATGAGGCACGGCGATGGACGACCAGGAACGTTATGAAGCAGGGATGAAGGTGCGTCGCGCGGTGCTCGGCGACGCGCACGTCGACCGTTCGCTCGAGAACCGCACCGAGGTGACGGAGGAGTTCCAGAACCTGATCACGCGTTATGCATGGGGCGAGATCTGGACCCGCGACGGGCTGCCGCGCCATACGCGCAGTCTGCTGACCATCGCGATGATGGTCGCGCTGAACCGCGGCGAGGAACTGGCGCTGCACCTGCGTGCCGCGCGCAACAATGGCGTGACGCGCGACGAGATCAAGGAGGTGCTGCTGCAGACCGCGATCTATTGCGGCGTGCCGGCCGCGAATTCCGCGTTCCATCTCGCGGACAAGATCTTCAAGGAACAGGATGGGGCCGCGTAGGCGCGGCAGGTTAAGCGCCAGCAGTGATCCGACCGCGCGGCTCGCCGATGCTGGCGAGCCGTGACGATCAACGCGCGCACCGGCAGCGAATCGGTGCGTGAACGAAGGAAAGGCGCGGCCACGAGGCCGCGCGTGTTGCATCTATATCAATGTTGGATGGGACCGGATCGCGCGCTGACGCGCCCACGCCGGCCGACAAGGAGACAAGCGATGAATCGCACACCCGTGGTCGATGTCCAGACCTTCATCAACGAGCAGCCGTTCGGCGGTTTTCAATGGCTCGTATTCCTCATGTGTTTCGTGATCGTGCTGCTCGACGGCTTCGATACGGCCGCGATCGGCTTCATCGCGCCGTCGCTGCTCGGCGAATGGAACCTCACCAAACCCGATCTCGCGCCCGTGCTCAGCGCCGCGCTGTTTGGCCTCGCGTGCGGCGCGCTCGTGTCAGGCCCGCTGTCCGACCGGCTCGGTCGCCGCTCGCTGTTGCTCGGCTCGGTGTTCCTGTTCGGCGTCGCGTGCCTGATGTCCGCGTTCTCGAACACGATCGGGCACCTGACCATCCTGCGCTTCGTGACCGGCGTCGGGCTCGGCGCGGCGATGCCGAACGCGGTCACGATGATGGGCGAATTCTGCCCGGACAAACGCCGCGCGACCGTAATCAACCTGATGTTCTGCGGCTTTCCGCTCGGCGCCGCGTTCGGCGGTTTCCTGGCCGCATGGATGATTCCGCATTTCGGCTGGCGCAGCGTGCTGATGCTCGGCGGCGTGACGCCGCTGCTGCTCGGCGTGCTGTTGCTGCTGAAGATGCCGGAGTCGGTGCGCTTCATGGTCGCGAGCGGCCAGTCCATCGACAAGATCCGCGCCACGCTCGCCCGCATCTCGCGCGACGCGCTGAACGCCGGCTCGTTCGCGCTGACCGAAGTCGCGCCGCAGACCGGCGGCAAGGGCCTCGGGGTCGTGCTGTCGCGCTCGTACATCGTCGGCTCGGTGATGCTGTGGCTCGCGTACTTCATGGGCCTCGTGATCTTCTACGCGTCGATCAACTGGATGCCGATTCTGCTGAAGGATGCGGGCCTGACGCCGAAGAGCGCGACGCTGATCTCCGCGCTGTTCCCGCTCGGCGGCGTGGGCGCCGTGCTGTGTGGCGTGCTGATGGACCGCTTCAACGCGAACCGCGTGATCGCCGTGTGCTACGCGCTGACGGCGGTGAGCGTGTATGCGATCGGGCAGGCGGCCGGCAATGTCGGCTTGCTGGTGCTGGTCGTGTTCGTGGCCGGCGTGCTGATGAACACCGCGCAATCGTCGATGCCGGCGCTCGCCGCCGCGTTCTATCCGACCGAAGGGCGCGGCACGGGTGTCGCGTGGATGCTCGGCGTCGGCCGTTTCGGCGGGATCGCGGGGTCGTTCCTCGTCGCCGAGCTGACGCGCCGGCACTTCTCGTTCGCGGGGGTGTTCGCGACGATCGCCGTCGCGGGCGTGCTGGCCTGCGCCGCGCTGCTGATCAAGCAGATGGCGCGGCCGCATGGCGTCGCGCAGCCGGCGGGCAAGATCGAGTCGCTCGGGCACTGAGTGGCCGGCAGGCCGGTGCGGTGCGCCGGCTCCCTGCCTGACGGATTCAAGTCGGTTGCAAGCAGATCGACCGACGCACGACGCCAGACCGGGCCGCCTTCGCGGCCCGTCGACATTCCGGCCATCGCGCCGTTACTCCTCCGCGTCGTGTTCCTTGACGAAGTTGCGCAGATACGCGCGCAACGCCGCTTCCCGGCGGCGATGATCGTCGCGGTTCGCGGCGCCCATTTCCTCCTCGTCGCCGAACAGCGTCGGCGGCGCGCAGTAAGTGCCGACTTCGATGTTCTCGCGCAGCACGCGGATGTCGTGCGTGACCGGGTGATACTCGGCGATCCAGTGCATGCCTTCGATGTGCTCGCCTGCTCTCAGCATTGGCTTCATCAGCAATCTCCATGCAGAGCAGCGGTGCAGCCGCCGAAACGGTTGCACGCGCCCGTACCGAAAGGGTACGCCTGCATTCCGTGAAGCTCAACGGGCGCGCTCGTGAGCGCTCACTGCGGCAGCAGATGGGCGACGAGCGGGTACAGCGACAGGATCAGCAGCGCGGCCATCGTCACGTTGAAGATGCGCAGCGCGCGGGGATTCGACAGGAAGCGCCGCAGCCCGAGGCCGAACGCGGCCCACAGGCAGATGCACGGGAAGCCGATCAGGATGAACACGACGGACATCCACGCGGCGTTCATCCCGTAGTCGGCGGACAACTGGACCGTCGTCGCGGCCGTCAGCACCATCATCCACGCCTTCGGGTTGACCCACTGGAACGCGGCGGCTTCGATGAACGTCATCGGCCGCGGCTTGGCGCCGTGCGCCTTTACTTCGCCCGACGTGCCGATGCGCCATGCGAGGTACAGCAGATACGCGACGCTCGCGGCTTCGAGGATCGTGTACAGCAGCGGCAGGCGCTTGAATGCTTCGCCGAGGCCGAAACCGACGCAGAGCATCAGGATCGCGACGCCGATGCTGATGCCGAACAGGTGCGGCATCGTGCGGCGGAAACCGAAATTGACGCCGGACGCGAGCAGCATCGTGTTGTTCGGGCCGGGCGTGATCGACGTGACGAGCGCAAACAGCATGCCGGCAGGCAGCGCGCTGAGGGTGAGGAATTCCATCGCGGATTCTCCATTCGGTTCGAGGCTGGGATGGAGATCAGTTTAGCGACGGTTTTCTGTACGGTACCGGTACAGTTGAGTGGGCAAATGCCGGTACGGGGGCGTCGAATCACTTTGTGTGTACGAAAGGGGCTCGCGCAGCAGGGATACTCGCTCTTCATTCGCGACGAACGTATCTACATTTCCGGCGCGTTGCGACACGCGTCCGGCCTATCCACGCACACCCGCATTTACGAAAGGTGGGCAACTTGCCTATCAAACTGTAAGAAATCATGCCCTGATGAGCTCGATATTAGGCTTATTCAAAGCAGCATCGACGACGAGTATTTCCAAAATTTGGGATAGGCTAAATATTCTATTTTCTAGGCGTGCGTTAAACCTGATGTTTTTACGAGGTGCGCGATTCCTTAAGTATCGAATGATGTCGATGGGTAATTGTAAAAATGCGAGCTGTATGTGTGTTTCCCAATTGAAAGCACGACAGAGGCGTCCGGAAAAGTAGACACGTGGGAAGGGACTGTTATGGATGGCCGGTGAAATTTTTCTTGCGCTACTTAAATTTGTTAACTTAGGATTGAGACTCATCGAATCGGGAATGCTTATATCCAGAACGGGAAATCTTTCAAACTCCTTTGGCCCGGTCGCCGCAGCGAAATGTCTTGCCGGGTGTAATAGCTCGCATGAATCGCGATCGAGCGGGAACTGTCGTTTTCGCATGCTGAAGCGAAAGTAAATAAACTGCTGCGAAGTATTTAATCGATGCCTCTCCATATTCGTGAGTAGGCTGAGCAGAGTTGCGTCCATATTTCTTTGTTGGGCCGTACTGTGGCTTGGGATTTCTGCATCGCGTAGCTATATCGACGACATGGCCCGATGGGATATTTCAGGTATCCCGTGGCCGGTGTTTTCATGGTTTGATGGATTTGCATTTTGCAGTGTTGTATGGGCCGTATTCCGGTTGAGTGTGGTGTCGATGGTTTTCTATCTGGCGCTCGGATCATGGGCCGTGTTGAACTCATGAGCGAAACGATACGTTGATCGCATTTCTTTGGTTTAGAGAGGAATGAGTAAAATGTTGATTGGAAATTCTGGTGGCGATAAAAAATATTCGGACAACTATCAGACTTTTGATGTCGCGTCTGCCGAATGGCGCGACTGGCGCTGGCAGCAACGAAACACCATCCGAGAGGAAGCATCGCTACGCGAGGCCTGCGGGGGCTGGTCGGACGAACTGAGTTCGCACATTCAAAACAACCTGAACGGCCGCAAGCTACAGATCACGCCCTATTACCTCCGCTTGATTCGCGAATCGCACGGCGACACCGACGCCGACATTGTCCGGAATCCGCTATGGCGTCAGGTCGTTCCGTTCTGGAGTGACGAAATCGTCGGAGGATACGATGGCGAATCGGAAAACTGGGAGCTGGCGCATGAAATGAAGACGCCGATCTGTCAGCACAAGTACGACAATCGCGTCATTTTGCGCATGGTCAACACGTGCAATTCGTATTGCCAGTTCTGCTTCGAGGCGCTCCGCACACTTGAAGTCAATAGCGAAAAGACCAACGCCAGCCGGGACACGTTCGGCGAAAGCGTGGCCTATATCAAGCAGAATCCGGCAATCGAGGAAGTTATTCTGAGCGGCGGCGACCCGCTGATGCTCTCCGACGCCAAGCTCGACGAGCATCTGTCCGCCCTGCGCGACGTCGGACGCGATCTCCTGATCCGGATTCACTCCAGATCGCTCACCTTCAATCCGTACAGGGTCACCGATCAGTTGGTCGCAATGCTCGAACGGCATCGGGTGAACGCATTCGGCGTTCACGTTTGCCATCCGGACGAACTCAGTCCGGCCTTCACGGACGCAGTGAAGCGGATTCGGTCGGCGGTGCCGATCGTATTTTCCAACATGCCATTCCTGCGCGGCATCAACGACGACGAGGAGACGCTGCATCGGCTCTTCATCGAACTGTATCGCCACGGCGTCAAACCGTACTACCTGTATCACTTCATGCCGTTCTCGCCGGGCGCGTCGGTCTACAAGGCTTCGATCCGCGACGCCATCCGCATCATGAACCGACTGAAGCGGCGCGTTTCGAACGTTGCGATGCCCGAGTATGTGCTGCCTCATGCGAAAGGGAAGTTTACGGTGCCGCTGTTCGAAGGCCAGGGCGACATCCCGCAGTTTGTAGAAACCGGCGAACAACGCATCTACCGGTTCGTCAACTGGCAGGGCGAAACGTGCGACTGGATCGACAACTGAACGGGCCTTGAGCGGTGTGCGGACTGATTTCTCATCCAGGTGAAAAGATGCGACAAGACGCGGTTTTATTTGTGCAAATCGAGGGCTCCTTGCTGTCGTTGACCAGCTATCGGGATTATCACTTCGAGGTCGCTCGCAAGATGGGTCTCGCGTGCCTCACGGCCGTCGTGCGCCGGCACGTGCCGACGGACGGCGATGCAGGCGGGGCGCGCGACGACACGTGGTGGCTCGATTCGCTTTCCGTCGAGTCGCTGCTGAGATTGCTCGAGCGTCTGGACGCGCACTATGACGTGAAGGCCGTCTTTTGCTATGCGGGGCAGGCGTCGGCCCATGGAGAGGTGGGCGCGGTGGTCGCCGACGTTTGCCGGATAACCGGCCGAGTCCATTCTC
>NZ_JBYQCG010000165.1:0-4124 GCF_057837105.1 Burkholderia sp. APQ4-4ca
GAGACGGCCGTCGTCGATGTGTCGATGTCGGGGGCGGGGCGCGTCAGGCATCCGAGATACTGGCGCGGGCGTATCGAGGAACTGCTGTCGACGCCCGACGTGCCGCGTCACGTCAGAAAGCTGAGCGAAGCGGTGCTCGCGAAGCTCGACGAGCTGGAAGCGCGGTTCACGACGATGAAGTAAGTGCCCCGTCGGAGCGGGCGGCGAAACGCGTTCCGGTCGCGTCGCCGGTTGCGTCGTTTTGACCGCGCGTCGTCCCGTCATCCCGCCATCCCGCGCCGCGCAGGCCGCCGCCTGCGTCACCACGGATTGCTTCGTCCTGTTGAAAAATAACCATTTCGTTTGACGAGAAGCAGTCACCCCCGTGGTATTTCGATCACATCCGCATCGTCAATTTGAACAATGAGGTCGATTGAGTAAGATGCCCGAACGGCGTTCGATAAAAACGCACGGCACGGGGTGGCCAGATGCAGATGAACGGGTTGGTTCCATCGGCATGGATCGATGACGTCTACGCCGCGGCGCTGGGCGACCAGCGATGGGAGGCGGTGCTGGACGGGCTGCGCGTGTCGGTCGGCGTCCGCATGGCGACGCTGCTGTCGTTCGACGATGCGGCGCGGCTGCCGGCGATCGAGCAGGCGGCCGGCGACGATCCGTCATGGGTCGCCGCGTGCCACCGCCGCTACAACACCGAGTTCTACCTGTACGACCCGGTCGTGCCGGTTGCCGCCGACTGGCAGGCAGGGCGCTGGTTCGAGGACGTCAAGCATCTGTCGGTGCGGCAGCGCACACATGGCGTGTTCTATCGGGAATTCCTGGAGCCGTTCGGGATCGGCAGCATTTCGGGCCTGTACATCCATCGCGGCGAGGGCGCGGGCGCTTTCCTCAGCGTACAGAGCGGCCCCGAGTCGCAAGGGCTTTCCGACGAGCAGCGTCGCGCGATCGAAATCATGGGCGCCCACATCAGCCGCGCGCTGCGCATCCACGCACGCATCGCCGAGCTCGAAGCGCGCGTGGCCGCGGCGGAATCGGCGCTCGACGCGGTGCCGGTGCCGATATTCCTGCTCGGCCCGCAACGCGAACTGCGTTATACGAACCGCGCGGCCGATCAACTGATTACCGCCGAACCGGCGCTGCGAATCCTGAGCGGCCGTTTTGCGCCGGAAGGCTGCATCGACGACGCGCAATGGCGGCATGCATTCGCACGCGGCGGGCTGCTGCTGCGTCGTGCGACCGGCGAGCCGCTGCCGCTTGCGTTGATCCCCGTGCCCGAACAATCGCGCCTCGCGCGCGAACGGCCTGGCGTCGCGGCGCTGATGACGGCCGCCGACCTGCGTTCGCCGTCGGCGCGCGCGCAGCGCTTGCGGGTGTTCTACGGGTTGTCGTCGGCGGAGGCCGATCTCGCCGTATTGCTGTGCTGCGACGGGCGCTCGCCGCAGGAATGCGCAACGCTGCGCGGCGTGTCGATCGGCACGGTCCGCGCGCAGATCAAATCGATCTACACGAAGACCGACGTGGCGCGCGCCGCGCAACTGACGTCGCTGGTCATGCAGACCTGAACGATCGATGCGCGCGGGGCGCCTGCGTTTTTACCTACCCGCCGCCGATTCCCTGCAGTATCTTGCCGGTCCCGCCGCAGACGGTGCACGCCTGCCCCTCCACCATGCCGGTGCCGCGGCAGACGCGGCACGTATCCTCGCCGATGCCCGGCGCATCCGCGGGGCCTTCGTCGCCGCCGTTCGGCGGGGTAGCCGGGTCGGGCGGCGCTGATCGCTTCGTGATCGACATGACGGGCTCCTTTCGTGTGTCACGCCGGAACGGCGCGCATCGCGCGTGCCTGGCAGGCGGCGCGCCCGACGACCCCGGATGATCGAGCGCATGGGATATCGCGGCGGCGTGGCAATATTGTAGTCAGTCATCATATGACATGGGCCCAACGAAGCGAAAGAAGGCCGACGGGGTGGGCCAAAACTCCGGCGTCAATGTTCCAATCGGCATGCCGATTCGCTTCCGGAAAACGTTTCGCGAAAAAGTCCGAAAACATAGAATCCGGCGCCCCGATTCCGCCGTGAGCCCCTGATGACAGCGGTTATAGGGGTATGCACCAAGTGAGTTAAACGATTAACCGACGTACATTCGCTCAACACGTCATACGACGTATGACTCCGCGGTTCGGGGAAGCGCCTGGCTGAAGCCCGCACGGGCCGCCGGATCGCCGGACAACAACGATCGACCATCCTGGAGACTCACCATGAAGCACCGATTCACCGGCTCCCGTATTGCCCTGGCCGTCGCCTTGATGGCCGGCTTCACGCTGTCCGCGCAGGCGCGCGTGTTCCGTTCGGCGGACGTGCACGGCGACACCTTCCCGACCAACATGGCCGTGAAGTTCATGGGCGACGAACTGTCGAAGCAGACGGGCGGCAAGGATTCGATCAAGGTGTTCGGCAACAGCGCGCTCGGCTCCGAGAAGGACACGGTCGACCAGGTGCGGATCGGCGCGATCGACATGGCGCGCGTGAACGGCGCGTCGTTCAACGAGATCGTGCCGGAATCGCTGATCCCGTCGTTCCCGTTCCTGTTTCGCGACGTCGACCATTTCCGCAAGGCGATGTACGGCCCGGCCGGCCAGAAGATCCTCGATGCGTTCACCGCGAAGGGGATGATCGCGCTGACGTTCTACGAGAGCGGCGCGCGCTCGATCTACGCTAAGCGCCCGGTGCGTTCGCCGGCCGACATGAAGGGGCTGAAGGTGCGCGTGCAACCGTCGGACCTGATGGTCGACGAGATCCGCGCGATGGGCGGCACGCCCACGCCGATGCCGTTCGCCGAGGTGTACACGGGCCTGAAGACGGGCCTCGTCGATGCGGCGGAAAACAACCTGCCGTCGTACGAGGAAACCAAGCACTACGAAGTGGCGCCCGATTACTCGGAAACGCAGCACGCGATGACGCCGGAAGTGCTGGTGTTCTCGAAGAAGATCTGGGACACGCTGTCGCCGCAGGAGCAGGCGGCGATCAAAAAGGCGGCGGCCGACTCGGTGCCGTACTACCAGAAGCTGTGGACCGCGCGCGAGGCGTCCGCGCAGCAGCTGGTGACGAAGGGCGGCGCGAAGATCGTGCCGGCCGCGCAGATCGACCGCGCGGCGTTCGTGAAGGCGATGCAGCCGCTGTGGACCAAGTATGAAAAGACGCCGCAGATGAAGCAGATCGTCGACGAGATCGAGGCCACCAAGTGACGCGTCGCACTTCCCTGCACGGCGCGTCGGCCGCGGGTTCGACCGGTGGCGGCGCCGCGGACGGCGCGGCGCGGGCGCGGCCGCACGCCGCGCCGCTGCTGCGCTGCGTGAACGACGTGCTGTTCCGCGTGCTCGCGGTGGTCGCATCGGCGTGCCTCGCGGTGCTCACGGTGCTGGTGTTCTACGCGGTCGTGATGCGCTACGTGTTCGAGAACGCGCCGGATTTCGTCGAGCCGATCGCGCTGCTGCTCGTGATCGTGATCGCGATGTTCGGCGCGGCGATGAAGGTGCGCGACGGCGGCCATATCGGCCTCGATTCGCTGGTGCGCCGGCTGTCGCCGAAGGCGCGCACGGTGGTCATCGCGATCCAGCACCTGAGCCTGATCGCGTTCGCGATCATGATCATGGTCGGCTGCGGCGGCATGGCCGCCGAGACGATGGGCGACCGCATCCCGATCATCGGGCTGCCCGAAGGCGTGCGCTACCTGATCGCGATGCCCGCGGCGATCGCGATCATCTTCTTCTCGCTCGAGCACCTGCTCGCGCTTCGTCGTTCTTCGTCGGGACAATAACGCCATGGAACTCGCGATTCTGTCCGTCAGTTTTCTGATATTCCTCGTGCTCGGCGTGCCCGTGTCGTTCGCGCTCGGCATTGCGTGCGTGCTGACCTACATGGTCGAAGGCCTGCCGATCGCCACCGCGATGCAGGCGATGATCTCGGGGATGAACGCGTTCTCGTTCCTCGCCGTGCCGTTCTTCATCTTCTCCGGCGAGCTGATGCTGCATGGCGGCATCGCGGACCGGATCCTGCGCTTCGCGCAGGCGACCGTCGGCCACTTCCGCGGCGGCCTCGGGATGGCGAACGTCGTCGCGTGCACGCTGTTCG
>NZ_JBYQCG010000166.1:0-11000 GCF_057837105.1 Burkholderia sp. APQ4-4ca
CTGAACGCCGGCAGCGACTGCGCATCCGGTACAGCGCCCGCGTGCTCGACATCATCGAGCGCATGCTGGTCGAGCATCTACCAGGCGTCGTGCCGTCGAGTCTGCTCGGCAAGGCATTGCAGTACATGAGCGGGCAGTGGTCAAAGCTGGTCCGATACGTCGGTAACGGCAACTGGCCGATCTCGAACAACCTGTGCGAGAACGCGATCCGGCCGTTCGTCGTCGGCCGCAAGGGCTGGCTGTTCTCCGATACTGTCGCTGGCGCGCAGGCCAGCGCCAACCTGTACTCCCTCGTCGAGACGTGCAAGGCGAACGGCGTCGAGCCGTATCGCTATCTGGTCTGGCTGTTCACCAGGTTGCCGCTCGCCGCAACCGCCGACGACTATGCCGCCCTCATGCCATGGAGCATGCCTGCCACTCCCAACCTCTGATGGGCGTCGTTAAAAGACCGCATACGCAAGATCATGCGAGATTCTGTTCCATCCTAAGTGGCCAGATTCATGGCAGCAAGCCAGATGCGGCTTTGGCACTGATCCGTCACCACCTCACCGCGAGAGCCAATGATCGGCATACGAACAACTTGGACGGCAAGTTCGGTATCAGCGAAAAGATCTACTCCGGGGTTGTGATGAAAAAGGATCCTGACGGTGCAAAACAAATCTTGCATCTCGTGTATGAAGATGTCGTATCCAACGTGCCGCCGGAGGATGTTCGGCAAAAAATCGAACGCGCGATCTCGACATTCGATTCCAGTCATGATCGAGCAGATTTCCCCGCCGCGCCATGTCAAATACTCGCAAGACAATGATCGAGGCATTGACTTTGCGATGACAAGCCGTTACATCTCCCACTTTCGGCAGGTATAGTCGACCATTGCTGTCCGTCTATTTGATCCCACAAAACTTGCGATACGAACCTCATTATGCCCTCTGCTCCAAGTAGCAACTCAATCACGCTAACGTCACACGGACAACAACATTCGAGACCTACAGAGTAACTCGGTCAGCTAAATCTGCTTATCGAATAAACAAATCGGCAGGAGAAACATGCCAAACTTAAGCAGATCGCGCAGGACGTCAAGGGATACGGAATCACCGAGATTGAACTGCTAAGAGCGGGTGGCTTCATCCAAGCAAAACGGCAGAACGCCCCCGCCCTCTACTATGACCCCAACAGCAAAAAAGTTGGCCGGGATATGTCCCCCGACCGAACTGGCTCAGGGGGTAAAAATCTTGCTGATTATCTGATTCGTGAGGCGCCGAAACCATGGTAGCCTGGTCGGAGCCAATACTCAGTGATAGCGTTGCAAAATCTCCTTCCACAATAAGTGCTTGATGAGTCGTGACCATTTTCAATTGTGCTCCATGATCAATTTCACCACGGGCCCACGAGCGCTGTATTCTCAATCCGAGTCGTCGATCTCTGCGGTTGAGAACGAAGCATTGAAATCACGGATACTTAAGAAAAATTCTGTAGACAGCGCTGGCACGGCTTCGACCAAATAGCTATCTATTTCATCGATTGTAGATTGACATGCAGGAAGAAAATAATTCCCAATTCGACCTCGATTGTCCTTATAAACATACCGCTCCTCAAGCTCCTTTGCCAGCTTTGCGCCAAGCTTAGCCAATCCATTCCTTTTATCTTTGGCCACGCCCCGTCGCGACAAAGGAAATCGATCGATAAGCCATTTTTTTAGATTAAATCCATCGGATGCGGTCGCCCACCACCAATAGCCCAACGAGCTACAAAGCATTGCAAAAGCAATATTTGCGTCATCCTCGTTGTCGAACTTGAAGCCAGCCGTTCTGGCTGGGAGCGAGGGCTCGCCAGTTGCGGTAGTTGTCGGGGGGATACTTCTCCAAGCAGGAAACCAGTTATATGCAACTCCGCCGACAAAAATGGAGTTCTCCGGAAATTCCGGCGCGGACTCAGCCAATGAAGAGAAAGATATAGGCTTCCTTAGATCCTCGGCTAATCTATACCCCAATTCAGACAAACGGTCATATGTTGCTGCCTGTATCTCTTCCCCTATTTTCGGAATTCCGTCTACAATAGTCGAATTGATCGCAGCGTACCCAATACACTGGAAAAGCTGTGGCCGCTGCTCTGCAGTCCATCTCATCAAAGCCGACGTAAGACGGCGCGCGACGTATCCGTCTCGGGAGTCACGAGAAAGGAGCGCGATCGTGCATCGCGTCCTCACTTCGTTTCCAAATAGCGCACTTGGAATCCGATCGTAGTGGCTCCACCACCAAGTTCCCTGTTCCTTACTGAGCACTTGTCGCATTGCTACGAAAGGTCGCTTAGTTGAGCAGGACAACGAAAGGGGTAAAATTAACCCCAGTTTCCCCGTATTCTTGAGTATAGACAAACTACGTTCCGTGACCAAAGTATAGAGGTCCTCATCTCGACTCCACTTCTCCAATGCAGTACGATAGAGTCCACGAAGAAGTGTTCGGCTGTACGCTGTTGGAATTTCGACATATGGCGGATTTCCGATTACTACATCGAACCCCCCATCGCGGATTACACCGTAAAACTCCGCGAACCAATGAAACGGTCGATGATTCTCATGCCAATCAGAAAACGATTTCTTATTTCTCGAATCAATTCCAAAGTCATAAGCTAAATATCTATCCAAATCCGCCCTGAGATTTGCCAGTTTTTCGCGCAGACTACGCTTGTCGTTCGACGTCACCTTTCCGCCGATGACCGTTTGCTGCTCACGAAATCGATCAAATAACTTCGCGAGATCAACGATACTGGATTTAATTTCGCTCCTATGGGCCTGATCGCTGGCTAGTGTATCGGTAGCATCGAACTGCGCTTCGGTTGCATATCCAACCAATGTGTTTCCAACACGGATGTTGAAATCGATATCCGGTAACGGCTCCAACTCTCGCCCGCCATCGACTTGCGACACCAACTTTAGAAACAGGCGCAACTTACAGATTTCCACCGCTTCAGGCATGATATCCACGCCGAAGAGGTTATGCAGAATGATGCTTTTATAAATGTAGTAGCGACGCGAAGGATGCTTATCGACCTCGGCCAGTACATTCAGAAAATCCGATGCGGCCTCCTTGCCAAGCTTCTTCGCATCCTCAACAAAGCTTTCCATGCGATCAAGGCAGGCTTCGTATAGAGGTTCAAGCACGTTGAGTGCCGCAAACAGAAATGCACCTGAACCGCATGTCGGATCGAGAATAGTGATGCCATGTCGGTACTTATCATTAGAATTCTCTGGCATACGACCGACAATAGCTTGCCAAACCGCACGAAGCAGGTCAGGGCTCGTGCCCATATCGATTACGTCCTGCATGAATTGACGGATGTCCAAATTCAGCGTAACGAGGTCATCAGCCGTCTTGACGTCGCCCCGAGCCAGTTTTTCTCGGGCAGCAATGCAACGGCTTCTACGCTGAGAGTATTCGCGCCACGTTTCAGCAGGTAAGGTACCGCGCTCACCGGTGGCCGTGATAAACGTCGCCTCGCCAAAATTGTAACTTTTATCGAACAGGCGTGTCTGAGCGTCCCTCATTCCGCCTTGAACGAAGTCAGGCAGGTGAGTCTCGGGGACAAGCGCTCCCCGCGCGTCGATAACTCCAATTTTCATCGATGGATGAATATAGCGTTCCGGAGACGCTTTTAGCAAACTCCAGATCGATGCCTCCCCATCAAACGCGACTTTACAGCGCTCATGCGCCCGCTGTAAAAGTTGTGGAATAACGGTGTTCTTACTGATGTACTCAGTGATATCTTCCTTAGTATAGTACGCACCCATTTGCTTTTGATTGATATACTTTTCGAAGATATAACCCAACACATCAGGATTAATCTCTCTTCCCGAAGATAGAGGACGGTCGTCCAAATGCCAATCCCACGCGTCAAAGAATGCGAAAAGTTGCTCAAAAGCTTCGTCAGCGATGTCAATGTTTACGTTGGTTTCTTCCAATTCGTGCACGGCAAACAAACCACCGTTTAGATAGGGAACGTCTCCGATCAATTTGACCATAGCAGCATCGCGTTCAGCTTTCGGTTGGCCCAACCCTTCATGGAATAGCCGACGCAAGAATTGACGGTAGAAGCTGTGAAATTTGTCTTTTCCGGCCTCGGCTTTGACCTGCGCCATGCGGTTGGAGAGATAGTTTTTGTCGCCATCCAGAAATTCCTTCTTCTGAATGAAATAAACGAACATTAACCGATTAAGCATTAGAGATGCGTACCAAGCTTTGTCCGATACGCTGCTCAGCCCGTCGACGAACTTGGCGAATTCGGCATGCTGAGCCCTAAACTTATCGTAAAAGCTCTTGGAAACTCGATCGCGATCGAAAGCCCGTCGCAACCCTGTAATCACATCGGTCAAGGTAACCGCTACTTCCTCTTCCAACGACCATACGATCTGTGAAAGCTTCTGACGTAGAGCTTCCCCACTTTGCCCTCTGTGCCATGTATGAGTGCGGGTACTTGTAGGTTTCCCAGGTGCTCGCGACACCCACAGCCAAGTAAGCATGGTTTCACCTGCATCAGCAAATACAAGCAAGTGCTCATGCGCGATCTTCGTGGCTTCTCGCTCGATCTTAAGCAAGACCGGCCGTGATGGAATACTACCCGTCGCGTCGGGCGAGCAGCGGAAAACCGCAACGCCGCGCTTATGAGCAACCTGGGTAAGCGTATATTCTTGCCCTTCGACGGAAACAATTTGTGGCCGAAGAGATGGCCTATCCCAACCCAGATCGTTGAAGAGATCCACCAGCTTGAACTGGCTAAGCAGCGTTTGAAATTGAGTTTTATCGTTCATCGTTTTTTATCTTTCGCTTTGCTCAAACAAGGCCCATCGAGCAAATGAGCGTGGGGTCTCGCGTCTGTTCCTCGTCTTCAATCAAGCAAAGCCGACCATCCTCTCGGAGTGCGAATATCAAATCGACTAAAGAATGATCGCCAATCCCAGCCTTGAGCTGGCGGTTGATTGTATCGGTCGCAGCTTGGTAAAGTGGGTACCGGTAAATTTCCTCCAACACCCGATCGATGCGGCGTATATATTCGTCCGTGATGAAGAGATCGCGTTTGTCGCCCTGATTTTCACGAAACCGCTTGAGGCGCTCGAACGTCTTAAAGCGCGCCCCAGACGGGCGTCCAAGAGCTCCACCGAAAGACTTTTCTTCCTCTGCAATGTGAACTAACCCCTTTTGGGTAAGTTCGTGGTGCCAGTCAGCGCGCGGCAATGCTGGTGTATCCGCCGAGCAGGCAGCAGCCTTCAAGATTGTGAGCTGCGACTGAGTGACGGGGTTGCCCAATTTATCCATCCAAGCCAGCGCATCGTTTCCCTGCGTCGTGCGCATGTACACCAGTACACCGCAGGGCGCAGCTGGGCTAGAGGCATGCGCCTTGGTTGCATATACCACGTTGGGCATCGCTTCGATCCTGTCCGCGAGCGCCGGATCGGCATCAGTAGCGTTCTTCCAGATTTGCCAAGCATAGGAAGATAAATCAACCTCTGTATCTCCATCATCGTCGAGAATACCGCTCTTTTCCGTGTATAGATCTCGAATCAAGTCTTCGCCCGCATCGTCGTCGAAAAACGTTTCGTCGGAGCCAACGACCTCCGCGTTTTGAATCAGGCGTTGCCGTACCCGCGCACGCAGGTTGATGAGTCGCTCCACCCCATCAGCTGGAACAAACGAGTAGCACAGAATCGTATCGGCCTGCTGCCCGATGCGATCCACGCGGCCAGCGCGCTGGATCAGGCGGATGATGGCCCAAGGCAGGTCGTAATTGAGGATAATGTGCGCGTCCTGGAGATTTTGTCCTTCGGACAACACGTCGGTAGCAATCAGCACGCGCAATTCATCGGACTTCTTGATGACCTCCTGCTTATCATTAGACACCGGTGAAAAGCGCCAAGCCAGTGCGGTCGGATCAATGCTTTGTCCCGTCGCCTCCTCCACTTGCTTAATCCCGAACGCTGCTAATTGCGTTTTCAGATAGCGGGCCGTATCAGCAAATTGAGTGAAAATAAGGAGCTTATCCGTGGGGTGCCACTCGTTGATCAATTCGATTAGCGCTGCGAGTTTGTTGTCAGCGCTGGCTTTCCATTCGCCACAGTCTGAGAGTACCCGCATCAGGGATTTCGTGTCGATCAACAAATCCTTCGCGAGCGCTTTTACGAACAGTGAGCTGGGCAACCACTTGAAACGGCTACTGAGCTCACCGCTATATGCTTTATAGGCTTTGACTGCCCGTTCGCGAAAATCTGCTTCCGTTCGCAGGCCGTTGGTCGATGTTGGATCCGCGTATTCGTCGTCTCCATTGGCAAGCAGGCCATCAGGATCCTCATCGTAGTGACGCGTGTCGAGCAATTCGGCGCTTTGTGTGCCGAGCGGGACATCTAAACCATTTTCCAACGCGTGCAGAACGATAAAATTGCGCAGGATGTGCCGCTCGAGCGACAGTAAAAAGGCCGGCCCGGCACTTTCTAGCCGCTTGAACAAGTTGGTGCGACAGAAGCCCATTAATCGCGTACCAGCACGCGAAAGACCGTCAATGATCTTAATCTGGTGCGGGGAAGGAGGTGATTTCGACTTGGATACGATGTAGTTGCCGAGGCCGTATCGAGGTAGGATCAGATCATTGATAGCATTAACGACCATATCGCTGTAGAACCGCGCATATGGGTCTGCTGGGTTCTTCTCATCAATGGTGAACGTGAGGTTCTTCGGAATACGCTTTGGGAAATACGATTTCCGCCCGTCGGAGAACAAGAGGTATTTTCCGCGTTCGTCCTCTTTGGCGTAGTGCTGCATGATGAAGCCACGAGTCCGACGCACCATATACATGCGCATTAGCTCGCGCCAGTCGTCCGGGATTTCACTCTTCTCGAAGGCAGCCAAAGACCGCACGCCGCACTGGTGGCGACGCACAAACTCATGTTCGCCGCCTAATTGGGACAGTAGGTGCTCGGGACGGATTCCAATGTCGGCATCCTCTTTAAGGAACAAGGCAAGTTGAGCAGACAGATCTAAGTACGTCTTATTGTAGGGCGTGGCCGATAGCAGTACAGTCAGGCTGTCGTTACGTTCAATGTATTCGCGCAAAACCTTCCAGCGCTTGCCTTCCTTGTTGCGCAGATTGTGCGATTCATCGATCAGCACCAAGCGGTAACGCCGAGTTCTTTCTGGAAGTTCGGCGATCACTTTAGAAAGCGGCAACACTTTGGCATGGAGGCGATAGCGGTGCGCATAATCCTCCCACATTGGCACCAGGTTCTTTGGACAGATGATCAGCGTTTCGGTGTTGTAATCATCCTCGAACACCTTGACCAGTGCCGTTGCCATCATCGATTTGCCCAAACCGACGACATCACCAATCAGCACACCGCCGCGCTTATTCAAATGGTGGGCGGCAATCTTGACCGCTGCGACTTGAAAATCAAATAGCGTGTCTCGGAAGATGGACGGGATACGAAACTCAGAAAGGCCCGCTCGAGCCTCTTGCGCGAGGTGATAAGCCATTTTGAGGTAAACGTGGTAAGGCGGTAGCAGGCGCTCAGCCGCCCAACTTTCGTCGATGATATCAGCCAGTTCCTTAGAGATATCAATGCACCAGCGGTCTTTCCAGCGATCTTCGAACCAATTGACCAGTTTGTTACAAGCGTCGTGTTCCAAGACGTCAACATTGAGTTCACCTTGCTTGGCCATTCCGGCCAGGGTGAGGTTAGAACTCCCAAGGAAACCTGTAATCGGATTGTTTGTGTCTCGACGATGCAAAAGATAAAGCTTGGCGTGCAGCGGATGGCGCAGATACACCTTGACCACCAGCTTGGACGCTCGGATCTGTGCTGAAAGCGTACGCAGCGCCTTTTCATCGTCGTTGTTGGGTGCGCCGAACGTCAGTTGTTGGCGGAACTCCGCAGCGATACGTCGTTTCTCCCGCAGCGCTGTCTGGTTGTCAAGCAGTGTCTCGTCGTCGTGAACGCGAAGCGTGTGTCGCAGCTCGTCGCTAGGCGTAACATGCATACCGACCAGCAGGCGGCAGCAATGGCCATCGCCGCCTGACCAGTTATCCACGTAGCCTGACAGATGTCGCCATCCTCTAAGGTTGAAATACCCGACGCAAAAATCCGCACGTTCGGCAACCTGAAGGGTCTCTTGCAACGCGGACAGCAACGGCTTTTCTATATTGTCGAAAATTCTTGGCATATTTCGCCCTCTGCGCGGCGATTTTTCGAGTTGGTGGATCGAGATTACCCGAAGGCAGTCGTTCGCCTTCTCCGCCACAACTGGCGGCCGAGGAAGCACGCCATGCGACCGAGACGACATGAATTTAACAGGTCCGAGCCGGCTACACCGTTCACTGACAGACGGCCCTTCCATTTTATCTTCCCGCCCCGATAATCGGGGTTCTGGGCAACTGAGTTGGTGTGATTTTTGCGCCCAGTCGCTCGCAATTCCAGGGCGCAGTGCACCTGCTTAAGCGTTAGTTCGATCTGCCGCAAGCAATTCTGCAAACAACGCGCGTTCATGCAGCACAACCGCCATTCTTGAGACGTTGCGGGCCATAGAAACCGCGTCGCGTAGTTCATGCTCGCTCCATTCAGCGCGTCGTGCTGCTTCGACAATCAATGATAGGGACGTTCCGGACTCAACGCTCGGGAAACGAGCAGCCAAGATCCGTCGAGCCTTTTTATCGTCGAGAATCACGCTGCCCAATCCGTCGACTGCCAGGGCGATTGCAGCACTCTCACCGTCGTCCAAGGTGTCCGTCGACGGGCCACTCAACAAGGTTAGATACGTCTCGTATGCTTGCTCCGACATGCGGAGGAGATTCAAGCACCCATCGTCTATTAACGGTTGCAAAGGAGCGCTCTCCGTTCGTTGACCAGGCATGCGGCGAATCTCAACTGCCGTACGCTCCTCGACCCAGCACGGCACGCCTAGCGCACGAAGTAACTCCGTCGGCCGACCCGTACCGAGCAGGTTGAACAGCACGCTTGCGTCAAGGACCAACGGGCCAGCCGGAAACCCACTAGATGGCAAGTTCAAGCGCTTCTCCCTCGCCCCCTGGGCTCACATGCTCCAACACGTCTCGGACCGCACCTAGATCCAGCTGCAGCTTCTTTGCGATCTGTTGCTCCGATAACAACCCTTTTTCGTATGCCTCCGCTGCAAGCAGCAGCGTTCGCGGAGTGAAGCGATTCACAGCCTCGGGTTCGTCCAGCTCCCGTCGGACCTCCTCAAGGTGCTGGGTTCCCAGTCCTTTTGATTTCAAGGACTCGAACGTGCCTTTAGGCAAAAGACCCAACCCCTCGAGTCGCCGCGTCATTGCTTCGATGGACGTGTGGAAGTACACCGCCATTGCGAGCAATTGCCGAACGGAGAACTGTCCCGCTGCATCGCGCAATTCAGCAGCCTTCTTCCTCACCGTCGTAGCCGGCATCAGCAGAGCTCGTGCGAACGCATCACAGAACCGTTCTTCTCGGTCGGCCGAGTTCATTTCGGTCGTGTGAATGACCGCACCAGACCGTCGCAACAACGCATGGCAAAGCTCATGAGCGATAGTGATACGCCGTCGCGCGGCCGGATGTACCGCATTCACGACAATAAATCCACCGACCGATTCATCGTACGCGAAGGCTCCGCTTACCCGTGGAGGAAGACCGCGCTCAAATACTCGTAATCCCATATCGAGCTCAACGAGAGATATGAGATCTGGTATCGGGCCGAGACCAATACCCAAGCGCTGTCGCGTAGCGAGAGCCACATCTTCGGCCTGCTGATCTACGGACCCGGACTTACCAATCGAAATGACCGGTAGATCTGGTTGTAGCATTGCTCGCTCGAGCATAGTCTCGAGCTCCACAGACGCCGCTGCCAGTTTGTTCAGCAGCACATGTGCGATTGCACTATCAGCATCGTCACTACTGGAGTGCAGCCGAAACTTCAACTCCATGTCCAGGCTTGGCATACCATCGGCAAGAAGCTCGCTTTCCGAAATTGCATACAATTCAGCAAACGACCTCAGCTCATCTACCGAGACAGCTCGCTTCCCACTCTCGATAGCAACCACCGTCGTGCGAGCGAAGCCAAGCTTCTGCGCCGCTACATCCTGAGTCATCTTAGCCAGCGAGCGGGCGCTTTTCAGTCGCGCCCCCAAGACTTCCGGGCGGACCTTCAATTCGATAGCCATGCTATCCCCTCGCAGTTCGTGAAATCCATGAGTTTTCGCCACACGTAGAAAGGAACTCACCCCACTCCGCCGCGTGACAATTCAGTAGCCTAGTCAAACTACTTGTTGCATATTCGATGCCGCCGTCGACGAATCTAGCTAGATCAATCGCAGCCACCTGAGCGGCACTGCCACTCGACGCTGAAACCAAATCTGCAAGGCGCTGCATGTCTCTCGCGCCGTTCCTCGCCAGATCATGGAAGAAGCGCATCTTGACCTCGCCATTCCCCGATCTCAGCGCAGATTCGAGCGTCCCCGCACTTAAGTCTTCAAAGAGGTATTCGGTCGTACCGTCAAGATCGACAGAATGTTCAGCTGCGCGTCGTAGCAAGCAATTTCCACATAGCCCGCAGTGGAACATCTGCCCATCGCGAGACGTGAGTCGGGCATCGCATGAGCAAGAGCGGTGTCTGGCTAGAACTGCGCGTACATCCTCACCAACATCTGCAAGCGCGCGCAGGACTGCTCCCTTCGTTTTGAAAAGCGCCGGATGATAGAACTTCACGCGTTTGCCCGTCAATGCTTCGACGAAACGCGACAGCTTCGCGGTAAACCCTGGGTAACAACTCCGATGCTTCGCCTCATGCCCGGTCACGATTAGGGATCCGCCTATGCTCCCTTGACCGTTCTCGGGAATCATGACCTTGTTTGCTCCCGACTCGATCGCCCCGAGGCCAGCCAGCAGATAAAACATAAACGGGCGCGACCTGAAGCTAGGCTCAGCTCTCCGCATCGGCTTCACGGAAACCGGAACCCGAACATACTGAATATGT
>NZ_JBYQCG010000167.1:0-4927 GCF_057837105.1 Burkholderia sp. APQ4-4ca
AAGCGTCCGCGTCGCAATGCGCGTCCGGGCGACCGTCGTCCGCGCCGTGACGGCGAAGGCGGCGCTCCGGGTGCTCGTCGTGGCGCACCGCGCCGTGGCGCCGGCAAGCCCGAAGACGGCAAGACTGGAGAATAACGATGCTGCAACCGAAACGCAGAAAGTATCGTAAAGAGCAGAAGGGTCGTAACACCGGCAAGGCGACGCGCGGCAACGCAGTGTCGTTCGGTGAGTTCGGTCTGAAGGCGATCGGTCGCGGTCGTTTGACCGCACGTCAGATTGAAGCGGCGCGTCGTGCAATGACGCGTCACATCAAGCGTGGCGGCCGCATCTGGATCCGGATCTTCCCGGACAAGCCGATTTCGCAGAAGCCGGCCGAAGTGCGTATGGGTAACGGTAAGGGTAACCCGGAGTACTACGTCGCCGAGATTCAGCCGGGCAAGATGCTCTATGAAATGGACGGCGTAACCGAAGAACTGGCACGCGAAGCGTTCCGTCTGGCCGCAGCCAAGCTGCCGCTGAAGACGGCATTCATCGTGCGCCAGCTCGGCGCCTAAGGAGAAAACATGAAGGCTTCCGAACTTCTCCAGAAAGACCAGGCCGCGCTCAACAAGGAGCTGGCGGACCTGCTGAAGGCGCAATTCGGCCTGCGCATGCAACTCGCGACCCAGCAGCTCACGAACACGAGCCAGCTGAAGAAGGTTCGTCGCGACATCGCACGTGTGCGGACCGTCATGACTCAGAAGGCGAACCAGAAATGAACGATAGCGTGAAAACCTCGCTGAAGCGGACGCTGGTCGGTCGGGTCGTCAGCAACAAGATGGACAAGACCGTCACCGTGCTGATCGAGCACCGCGTCAAGCATCCGATCTACGGCAAGTATGTCGTGCGCTCGAAGAAGTACCACGCGCACGATGAAGCGAACACCTACAACGAAGGCGATCTCGTCGAAATCCAGGAAACGCGTCCTGTTTCGAAGACGAAGGCCTGGACGGTGTCGCGCCTCGTCGAAGCTGCTCGCGTCATCTAAGCGGACAGCGCAGTAGGCAGTAACAGGCACTTCTCCACGAAGTGCTTGAAATCGCAAAGTTTTTGCTTGCGGGACCAGGATTATTTGTTATAATCCTGGTCTTCCCTCTTTATGGGAGCCCCGTCGCGGGCGAAGTTGGTGGGGGAAGCGGACTGGCGCCTGCCTGTCCGAAAGATTCACCGAATTGCGATGGCGGGTTTCGTTTGCCGTCGCTGCTGTTCCAACCCAAGCAGCCGATTGGCTGACGGGACCAAGACTGACCGAATGCATCATGGTGGTGCATCCGGATTAAGTTGGGAAAGACAAACCATGATCCAGACCGAATCTCGGCTCGAAGTAGCCGACAACACGGGTGCACGTGAAGTCCTGTGCATCAAGGTGCTCGGCGGCTCGAAGCGTCGTTATGCCGGCATTGGCGACATCATCAAGGTGAGCGTCAAAGAGGCAACGCCGCGCGGGCGCGTGAAGAAAGGCGAAATTTACAACGCCGTGGTGGTTCGCACCGCCAAGGGCGTGCGCCGTCAAGACGGCTCGCTGATCAAGTTCGACGGCAACGCCGCTGTGCTTTTGAATAACAAGCTCGAGCCGATCGGCACCCGTATCTTCGGGCCGGTGACGCGTGAGCTGCGTAGCGAACGATTCATGAAGATCGTTTCGCTGGCGCCGGAAGTGCTGTAAGGAGTCGCGATGAACAAGATTCGCAAAGGTGACGAAGTCATCGTCGTCACTGGCAAGGACAAGGGCAAGCGCGGCGTCGTGCTGGCTGTCGGTGCTGAACATGTGACGGTTGAAGGTATCAACCTCGTCAAGAAGCATGTGAAGCCGAACCCGATGAAGGGTACGACGGGCGGCGTGGAAGCGAAGACGATGCCCCTGCATATTTCGAACGTCGCACTGGTCGACGCGAATGGCAAGGCGTCGCGTGTTGGCATCAAGGTCGAGGAAGGCAAGAAGGTTCGCTTCCTGAAGACGACCGGTGCCGTACTGAGCGCCTGACGCAGCGGAGTAAAAAATGGCTCGTTTTCAAGAGTTTTACAAAGAAAAGGTTGTGCCCGGCCTGATCGAGAAGTTCGGTTACAAGTCGGTCATGGAAGTGCCGCGCATCACCAAGATCACGCTGAACATGGGTCTTGGCGAAGCGATCGCTGACAAGAAGATCATCGAGAACGCCGTTGGCGACCTCACGAAGATCGCCGGCCAGAAGCCGGTCGTCACGAAGGCTCGCAAGGCAATCGCAGGCTTCAAGATCCGCCAGGGTTACCCGATCGGCGCGATGGTGACGCTGCGTGGCCAGGCGATGTACGAATTCCTCGACCGTTTCGTGACGGTTGCCCTGCCCCGCGTGCGTGACTTCCGCGGTGTGTCGGGTCGTGCTTTCGATGGCCGTGGCAACTACAACATCGGTGTGAAAGAGCAGATCATTTTCCCCGAAATCGATTACGACAAGATCGACGCACTGCGTGGGCTGAACATCAGCATCACGACGACTGCGAAGACCGACGACGAAGCAAAGGCTCTGCTCGCCAGCTTCAAGTTCCCGTTCAGAAACTGAGGTTACCGTGGCTAAACTGGCACTGATCGAACGTGAAAAGAAGCGCGCCCGCCTGGTCGCGAAGTTCGCAGCAAAGCGCGAAGCGCTGAAGGCGATCGTCGAAGACCAAAGCAAGTCGGAAGAAGAGCGCTACGAAGCACGCCTGGAGCTGCAGCAACTGCCCCGCAACGCAAACCCGACCCGCCAGCGTAACCGCTGCGCGATCACGGGCCGTCCGCGTGGCACGTTCCGTAAATTCGGCCTCGCGCGTAACAAGATTCGTGAAATCGCATTCCGTGGCGAGATTCCTGGCCTGACCAAGGCGAGCTGGTAATAGGAGAAACGTAAATGAGCATGAGTGATCCTATCGCCGATATGCTGACTCGCATCCGCAACGCGCAGATGGTCGAGAAGGTATCGGTCGCGATGCCCTCGTCGAAGGTCAAGGTTGCAATCGCGCAAGTCCTGAAGGACGAAGGCTATATCGACGATTTCGCCGTGAAGGCGGAAGGTGCGAAGTCCGAACTGAATATCGCGCTGAAGTACTACGCAGGTCGCCCGGTCATCGAACGCCTCGAGCGCGTGTCGAAGCCTGGTCTGCGCGTGTACCGCGGCCGTAACGACATTCCGCAGGTCATGAATGGCCTCGGTGTGGCAATCGTGTCGACGCCGAAGGGCGTGATGACCGACCGCAAGGCGCGCGCTACCGGCGTCGGCGGCGAAGTCATCTGCTACGTCGCTTAAAGCCGAGGAGAGAGAAACATGTCTCGAGTAGGTAAGAGCCCGATCGCGCTGCAAGGCGCGGAAGTCAAGCTGGCCGACGGTGCAATCATCGTCAAGGGCCCGCTGGGCACCATCACGCAAGCGATCAATCCGCTCGTGAACGTGGCGAACAACGACGGCACGCTGAATCTGTCGCCGGTCGACGAAAGCCGCGAAGCAAATGCACTGTCGGGCACGATGCGCGCGATCATCGCGAATGCCGTGCACGGCGTGACCAAGGGTTTCGAGCGCAAGCTGACGCTGGTTGGCGTCGGTTACCGTGCGCAAGCGCAAGGCGACAAGCTGAACCTGTCGCTGGGTTTCTCGCACCCGGTGGTGCACCAGATGCCGGAAGGCGTCAAGGCTGAAACCCCGACGCAAACCGAAATCGTGATCAAGGGGATCAACAAGCAACAAGTCGGTCAAGTGGCTGCGGAAGTCCGCGGTTACCGTCCGCCGGAGCCCTACAAGGGCAAGGGCGTGCGCTATGCCGACGAGGTTGTGATCCTCAAAGAAACGAAGAAGAAGTAAGGGTGCGCAATCATGGATAAGACTCAATCTCGCCTGCGCCGCGCTCGCCAGACGCGTATCAAGATCGCTGAGCTGCAGGTCGCGCGTCTCGCCGTGCATCGCACGAACACGCACATCTACGCTCAAGTGTTCTCGCCCTGCGGCACCAAGGTGCTCGCCAGCGCGTCGACGCTCGAAGCGGAAGTGCGCGCAGAACTGGCCGACAAGTCGGGCAAGGGCGGCAACGTCAATGCCGCGACGCTGATCGGCAAGCGTATTGCCGAAAAGGCAAAGGCTGCCGGCATCGAATCCGTCGCCTTCGACCGCTCGGGCTTCCGCTACCACGGCCGCGTCAAGGCGCTGGCTGAGGCAGCTCGCGAAGCTGGGCTCAAGTTCTAAGGAAGGAATTCGTCATGGCAAAGATGCAAGCGAAAGTTCAGGCTGACGAGCGCGACGACGGCCTTCGCGAAAAGATGATTTCGGTCAATCGCGTGACCAAGGTCGTGAAGGGTGGCCGTATTCTCGGCTTCGCCGCACTGACCGTGGTTGGCGACGGTGATGGCCGCATCGGTATGGGCAAGGGCAAGGCGAAGGAAGTGCCGGTCGCTGTCCAGAAGGCAATGGAACAAGCTCGCCGCAACATGTTCAAGGTGCCGCTCAAGAACGGCACGCTGCAGCACGAAGTGCACGGCAAGCACGGCGCATCCGCGGTCCTCCTCGCTCCGGCGAAGGCAGGTACGGGCGTGATCGCCGGCGGCCCGATGCGCGCAGTGTTCGACGTGATGGGCGTTCAGAACGTCGTGGCGAAGAGCCACGGTTCGACGAACCCGTACAACCTCGTTCGCGCCACGCTGGACGGCCTGCGCAAGCAGTCGACCCCGGCAGACATCGCGGCGAAGCGCGGCAAGTCCGTCGAAGATATTTTGGGCTAAGCCCGGGTGGTCACCATGTCTGAAAAAACTGTCAAGGTTCAGCTCGTGAAGAGCCTGATCGGGACCCGCGAATCGCACCGCGCGACCGTGCGTGGCCTGGGCCTGCGCCGACTCAACTCGGTTAGCGAGCTGCAGGACACGCCGGCGGTCCGCGGCATGATCAAC
>NZ_JBYQCG010000168.1:0-4718 GCF_057837105.1 Burkholderia sp. APQ4-4ca
GCTAAGGAAAGCCGCATTTTTTTCTGAAACGAAAGATTCGCATGCCTGCATGCGCTGCACGCATGCGTCGCGCCCGGGGTAGTCAGGGCGCGGTCTGCTTCTCAGCCTGTTCGAACAGCCAGCGGGTGAACAGGCGGGCGGCCTGGTTCTGCGCGCGGTCGTTCGGCGAGATCACGTAATAGCCGCCGCCGTGGCTCGCGGACGCTTCCGTCACGCGCACGAGCAGGCCGGCTTCGATGCATGCGTCGATCATGTAGCGCCAGCCGAGCGACACGCCCTGGCCGAGAATCGTCATCTGCACGATCTGCGGATAGGAGTTGATCGTGATGTCTTGCGGCTGGGCCTTCTGCCGGTCGACGTCGTTCATGTCGAACCATTCGGACCACGACATCCATTGGCGCTGGCCGTCTTCGAGGCGCAGCAGTGTTTCGTTCGCGAGATCGGCCGGGTCGAGCGTGCGGCCGGCCAGATAGCCTGGCGCGCAGACGGGAAACACTTCTTCGACGAACAGCCGGCGTGCGGCGTATTCGGCCGGCGCCTGCTGGCGCACGTAGTAGACGCCGACGTCGAATTCCGCGGGCGACATCGACGCAAGGCCGTCGCGCACGATCAGGCGAAGCTTGATGGTCGGATACGTGGCGCGAAAGTTCGGTAGCCGCGGCGTGAGCCACAGCAGCGCGACGCCGGACGAGCACGCGATCGTGAGTTCGAGATCGCCGTACGGCTTCATCACGTCGTGCGTGGCTTGCGCGCATTGCGTGAGCAGATGGTGGACTTGTGCCGCGTATTGTTCGCCGGCGATCGTCAGCCGCAGCGAACGGTGTTCGCGCACGAACAGCGAGCGGCCGAGAAATTCCTCGAGCTGCTGGATCTGGCGGCTGATCGCGCTTTGGGTCAGATGCAGTTCGGCGGCGGCTTTCGTGAAACTCGCGTGCCGCACGGCGGCTTCGAACGCGATGAGGCACTGAAGAGGCGGCAGGGGCGTGATGCGCATGGGGGGCAGGGAGTCGAGAGCGCTGCCTCCATGATACGGGCGGGGTCGACGAAAATCCCGATCCGCGAAGGGCGCGGTGGATTCGCCGTATTCATTCGTGCGAAGATTGGGCGAAACAGCACCCGACACGTACCCGAGAACGACGTGACCCTATCAAACCCTGAGAGCAACGTGAAAGCCGTCCACCCACCCTGGATGCCCGTCGCGCTGGCCGAACTTGGCATCCGCCGCCACCCGCCGGGCAGCATCAACCCGCGCATCGTCGAGTACAACAACCAGACGAACCTGATCGGCTACGACGACAAGATTTCTTGGTGCTCGTCGTTCGTGAACTGGTGCATGGCGCATGCCGGATTCCGCGGCACCGGCTCGGCGCTCGCACGCTCGTGGCTCGAATGGGGCAAACCGCTGGAGCGCCCGGTCTACGGCTGCATCGCGATCTTGACGCGCGACGATCCGACGAGCTGGAAAGGGCACGTCGGTTTCTACCTGCGTCACGATGCCGAATATGTTCACCTGTTCGGCGGTAATCAACTGGAAGAAGTGCGCGAACTCGCGTATCCGTTGAACGAAGTGATCGGATACCGCTGGCCGTCCACCGAGTGAGCGTGCGGCTGGCGCAGACTGGCCCTATGCATCTTGTCTCGGCTGCGGGCGACATCGTATTGAACGCGCTGACGAAGTCAATTGTGGCGCGAGCACAGAAGCAGATCCTGCTGGAAAGTGAGGAGATTCTGCTGCGTGCTCACAAATTCCGCGTCGAGGTAAACGGCAGCTTCCTGAATATGGATGCGAGCGGGGTGGTGAGCGGAACAACAGGAAAATTTACCGCGTACGCAGCTTCTCATGATTTGCCAGGCCCGAAGGATCAGATGGTCGATTTATCTCCGAAGAAGATCTGTGTCGAATGCATGCTTAAGGCAGCTCGGGGCGGAGCGGCCCTGGTACCCCGTTAATCCGTAGACTTACCCATGATGACAGACCGACTTTCCCGTTTGGGGCGACGTGCGATCCAGGCCGTCGCCTTTGCTGCCATTTTTGGCCTTGGAGCATGCGATAAGCATCCCGGCGCTATGGCACAGCCGCTTGACCTGTCGAGCCTGCCGAAGCACTACGATACGCTGGGCGTGGGCGCCTCGACCCTCAACTACTCCCCTTGGTACATCCATAAGTGGGGATTTGAGGGGCCGGAGGGGGCGGGGGTAAGCGGCGGTGGCCCCAACGTACTACCCGCTGAAGCAGGCAACAAGCCGTCCGGCGGTGGCGGTGATATGTGCTGCAGCGACATCCCCACTGTATGGCAGCCGGACTTGAGGCTGACGGTGCGCTGGTTGGTTGACAAGAAGCAGGACGGAAAGACACCGGGGTACTGGTACAAGGCGGAAAACGTTCGGATCCCGAAATACGGAAAAATTATGGGCGGCCTATGGGCGGTCTTTTTGCCGGATGACCGGGTCCGTATCATGGTTGCCGACGGCCAGAAAGGTGACTTAAACGACCCAGGCATACGTCCTCCAGACACCGATCCGTACATCGCGCACGGGGTTTTGGATCAAGAGTGGAATCGGTTATACCGGAATGGAGGAGGCGCGAAATGAGCCTCAGATGGGCGGATCCGATGCCTCAGGGCGGGCGTATAGCGGGTAGTACCACGGCGTTGAGAAAAGGGCGCATGCTGGTGTGCGACGCTCTAATGTCTTGCCCTCAGACACTTCATATCACGCTGTTCTTTGACGGCACGAACAATAACGACGAACAGACAAATCCGTTCCGGGATTCGCTTGTTCACACACATTCCAATGTTGCGCGTCTGTATAACGCGGCACTGGACCGATCAGAAGAAGGGATATTTCGCTTCTATATTGCGGGTGTGGGTACACCGTTCAAGAGTATTGGTGAGCAGACGTACTCGACTTCCGGCAAGTCAATGGCATCCGGTTTTGGAAGTCGATGCGTGTGGGGCTACACGAGAGTACTGAATGCTATATATCGGGCTATTGCTACGGACAAGACGCGAAATCTGATTCCGGATAGCGACGTCCAAAGAGTTTGTACAGAAGTGGCCGATGGTCACAAACTCCCGCTGGTTGGCTACACGGATCGATTGGGTCTCGCTCACAAGCAGGCGATCGATGAGGGGAGATATCCGCAGACGATCAAGCAGATCTGGATCAACGTAATTGGTTTCTCGCGGGGGGCGGCATGCGCACGCGTATTCGTCAACAAGCTGATGAATGAATGGGCACGGGACGGGCGGATTGGATACCAGACTGGCAAATATGCTCTGAATTACAAGGTTAACTTCGTCGGTCTTTTCGATACAGTTGCCTCCGTTGGCCCTCCCGACTCGACTCGTGCGACCGTGGACTTTGGCACGTTTGATGGGCACTTCGCGTTCGCTAACGACGGTCGGCTCGATATTCCTAAGGATGTGCGATTCTGTTATCACGCGTTCTCGGTGCACGAGCAGCGCATGAGTTTTCCGCTTGATTCAATCCGTAACGGGGACAGCTACGGCGGCGGTATCCGTGACGAGGTAGCTTATCCGGGCGTCCATTCGGACGTGGGTGGCGGCTATGCGCCGTGCGAACAGGGTAAAGGAGGAACTGCGGCGAAAGCTGGGGACGACAGCTATAAGCTTAGCCAGATCCCGCTGCACGATATGTATCTTAAGGCCGCCTCGTATGGTGTGCCACTGATGGATAGCGATGCGATAAGTAAACGTGCCGATCTGGTCGCCGACTTTGCTCTCGACCAGTCGGTAATCGATGCATTTAACGCTTGGCGAAAGACCGTCGAAAATGTTAGCAGTGTGGAGGACGCTCTGAAGGTCGGATTGGGCCAGATGTTGGCGTGGCGTACGCTGCGCGCAGACATTGGTAATCCGCAGCGCTATGTTACGGGACAGTCGTTCTTCAAGCGCGCGCACGAAGACAAGATGACGCCGCACAAGGTACAGCAAGCGGTTTCAAAGGCGTCGGAAAACGATCCGACCATGAGTAAGCTCAGGTCGCAATCTCAGTTGCTCCAGGCGAACGCCCTGTCAATGGGAGCGGGATACGCGTCGTATATGAGCTCTCAAAAGGGACAGGCAACGGCGCTGAAGGAGGCCATGGACCGGCGCAACGAACAGCTATGTGGTGCAATTGCTCATCCCGGTGTCGCTAACCCCAAACCTGCCCGTCCGGGCGAGGGGCCGCTCGATGTTGCGACCAACGATCAGACCGACCTTCGGCAGGGCGCGGAGGAAATGCGGCTGCTTCTCGGCTACCTGTATCCAGACCAGTGCGAACGGTGGAAAGTGAAGCGCACGGATCATCGCCCAATAGTGACCCGCGGTGGTGATGTGATCAAGGTACCACCGACATTTGTCGTCGAACATGATTAGCCCGGGAGTGATTCCCCCTGCGTGACGCTTGCGTATAGCGGAATACTGCTCAACACGGTCTGGTCGACGCTCGTGCAGAATTATCGCGTCCAGGACGACGTTATGGCTGCGCCATTACCTGGCGTGGAATCATTCCTACGCCAACATACATCTCCCGACGCCGTGAACAAGTTACCCACAGGGGCCATCACTCTATTTGATGACTACGTACACGATAGCCGCTGCTGGTTCCGGGTGCCGTATTTTCACGAGTACGCGCCAGGAGGGTACGGTTTCCCACGAGTCGTGTTTGTTGGCGGAGATAAGCGCAAGGCATATCTCGGCCTTGCGTCAAAC
>NZ_JBYQCG010000169.1:0-2482 GCF_057837105.1 Burkholderia sp. APQ4-4ca
TGTTGGCCGCGCTTTGATACAGCGCCTGCAGGTCTCCGCCCGACCAGAAATCCTTCTCGAAGCGTTCGGTCTGCGCGCGTGCGCGGCGGATCGCGAACCACTTGCGGAAGATGAAGGTCCACGACATCAGCGACAGCAGCAGCAGCAGCCCCATCACGGCCTGGGCCAGCACGCTCGCGTTGAGGACGAGGGAAATGATCGACAGGTCTTGAACAGTATTCATAGAGGTTTGAGTAACGTCCCTTCGGGAATGCCCGGCAAGGGCGTCCGGTGTGCGTGCGGCGCGGCGCGCCGGCGATGCCCGACGCCGAACCTTGCTTAGTATCGAATCAGAACGGCAAGTTCATAGGCTGTATCTAAACGGCGCTCATGCGAGCTTCGTTGACAGACCGGTCTGCCCGGTGTCGATGACGGGCCCGCGATGCAGCGCGTCGAGCACGGCCGGCGGGATGGCCGCGGGCCGGATGCCGTGACGGTCGACGCAGCCGAGGCGGATCTGCCCGGCCACGAGCAGCGTGTCGCCACACCAGGCTTCCTGCGTGAATTCCACCGATGCGCGGCCGATGCGTCCGGGCCGGCTCGTGATCGTCAGCGTGTCGTCGAGTCGCGCCGGCGCGCGGTAGTCGAGCGACGTGCTGCGCACGATGAAGATCGCATCGGTATCGTCGGCGAGCCGACGCTGGTCGACGCCGCATGCGCGAAGCCACTCGGTGCGGGCGCGCTCGAAGAACTTCAGGTAGTTGGCATAGAAGACGATGCCGCCTGCATCGGTATCCTCGTAGTACACGCGCACCGGCCAGGTAAAGCCGGACGGCGCTTCCGGGGAGCGGGTAGGCTGAGTCATGGCGCGCATTCTACCGGAAGGCAAAGACGGGATTCGTAACCGATTCGTAACGGAATGTAGTGCGTCGTAGCACACCGCGGGCCGGCCGCAGGCGGGCCTGCGGCGGCGGGCGACGCGTCAGCCGCGATGGATCGTGAGGCCGGCCGGCGCTTGCGCGACCGGCATCATTTCGATCGTATTGATGTTGACGTGCGCGGGACGCGTGGCGATCCAGTAGATCGTGTCGGCGATGTCCTCGGCCGTGAGCGGCTGGACGTTCTCGTAGACGTTCGCCGCCTTTGCATCGTCGCCGCGGAAACGGACGTTCGAGAATTCCGTGCCGCCGCACAGGCCCGGCTCGATGTCGGTGACGCGCAACGGCGTGCCGATCAGGTCGGTACGCAGGTTCAGGCTGAATTGTCTGACGAAAGCCTTGGTCGCGCCGTATACGTTCCCGCCTGGATACGGATAGGTGCCGGCCACCGAGCCCAGATTGAAGATATGGCCGCGACCACGCGCGATCATGCCGGGCAGCAACGCGTGCGTGACGGTCACGAGGCCTGAGCAGTTCGTGTCGATCATGGTCTGCCATTCGTCGAGGCTCGCCTTCTGGGCAGGCTCGACGCCGAGCGCGAGGCCGGCGTTGTTGACGAGCACGTCGAGCGCGGCGAATTCGGCGGGAAGGGAGGCCGGCACGGCTTCGACGGCCGCGCGGTCGCGCACGTCGAGCTCGAACGGCAGCAGTGCGTCGCCGAGTTCGGCCGCGAGCGCGTCGAGGCGATCCTTGCGGCGCGCGGTGGCGACGACACGATGGCCGCCCTTGACGAAGGCGCGGGAGATGGCGGCGCCGAAGCCGGCGGACGCACCTGTGACGAACACGATCATTGCTGCTCCTGGTCGGTAACGGAATAGCGGGTGGAATCCCGCAAGCCTACTGAGAATGCCGCACCGCGGCAAGACGGCGAAGTGTTTCGGCACGGGCGCGTAGAGTCCGGCCCTTATTGTTTGGAGGCCACTGCCGTGCGGTTGCCTATTCATGACGCATCCAATACACTAATGCGCTCATCACCCCTGCGTGACTGGCGATAGAACCCTTCGGGTTCAAGGTGGAGCATCCCACCGTGAAGCGCGGGGCGCCGTTTTTGCCGTTCGCCTGGGCAGCCGTTGTGCGCCGTCGCGTGCATCGCCGGTGGCTGTCCTGCCTCGCGTCATACGGATTCTTCCGCCACGTCGAGCTGGTCTCGCCAGCAGCGCACCGTACTCGGCCGCTCCGGTCAACCTGTACACACTTAACGGAACCCGTATGTTTGACAGAGCCCAAAGCACCATTGCGAACGTCGATCCCGAAATCTTTGCAGCGATCGAGCAGGAAAACCGCCGCCAGGAAGATCACATCGAGCTGATCGCGTCGGAAAACTACACGAGCCCGGCCGTGATGGCCGCCCAAGGCTCGCAGCTCACGAACAAGTACGCGGAAGGGTATCCGGGCAAGCGCTACTACGGCGGCTGCGAGTACGTCGACGGGGTCGAGCAGCTGGCGATCGACCGTGTGAAGCAACTGTTCGGCGCGGAAGCCGCGAACGTGCAGCCGAACTCGGGTTCGCAGGCGAACCAGGGCGTGTTCTTCGCGATGCTCAAGCCGGGCGACACGATCATGGG
>NZ_JBYQCG010000169.1:2502-7683 GCF_057837105.1 Burkholderia sp. APQ4-4ca
GCCGCCAGGAAGATCACATCGAGCTGATCGCGTCGGAAAACTACACGAGCCCGGCCGTGATGGCCGCCCAAGGCTCGCAGCTCACGAACAAGTACGCGGAAGGGTATCCGGGCAAGCGCTACTACGGCGGCTGCGAGTACGTCGACGTGGTCGAGCAGCTGGCGATCGACCGTGTGAAGCAACTGTTCGGCGCGGAAGCCGCGAACGTGCAGCCGAACTCGGGTTCGCAGGCGAACCAGGGCGTGTTCTTCGCGATGCTCAAGCCGGGCGACACGATCATGGGCATGAGCCTCGCGCATGGCGGCCACCTGACGCACGGCTCGCCGGTGAACATGTCGGGCAAGTGGTTCAACGTGGTGAGCTACGGCCTGAACGAAAACGAAGACATCGACTACGACGCAGCCGAGAAGCTGGCGCAGGAACACAAGCCGAAGCTGATCGTCGCGGGCGCGTCGGCGTTTGCGCTGAAGATCGACTTCGAGCGTCTGGCGAAGATCGCGAAGTCGGTGGGCGCGTACCTGATGGTCGACATGGCGCACTACGCCGGTCTGATCGCGGCGGGCGTGTATCCGAACCCGGTGCCGCACGCGGACTTCGTGACGACGACGACGCACAAGAGCCTGCGCGGCCCGCGTGGCGGCGTGATCCTGATGAAGGCCGAATACGAGAAGCCGATCAACTCGGCGATCTTCCCGGGGATCCAGGGCGGCCCGCTGATGCACGTGATCGCGGCGAAGGCCGTGGCGTTCAAGGAAGCGCTGTCGCCGGAGTTCAAGGAATATCAGCAGAAGGTCGTCGAGAATGCGCGCGTGCTGGCCGAAACGCTGGTGAAGCGCGGGCTGCGGATCGTGTCGGGCCGCACGGAAAGCCACGTGATGCTGGTCGACCTGCGCGCGAAGAACATCACGGGCAAGGCAGCGGAAGCGGCGCTCGGCGCGGCGCACATCACGGTGAACAAGAACGCGATCCCGAACGACCCGGAAAAGCCGTTCGTGACGAGCGGCGTGCGCCTGGGCTCGCCCGCGATGACGACGCGCGGTTTCGGGCCGGCGGAAGCCGAGCAGGTGGGCAACCTGATCGCCGACGTGCTCGAGAATCCGGAAGACGCAGCGACGATCGAACGCGTGCGCGCGCAGGTCGCCGAGCTGACCAAGCGTTTCCCGGTCTATCGCTGATCGCCGATGCGTTGCCCGTTCTGCCGGCATGACGATACGCAGGTCGTGGACTCGCGCGTGTCCGAAGATGGCGCAGCGATTCGGCGGCGCCGTCGCTGCTCGGCTTGCGACAAGCGTTTCACGACGTACGAGCGGGTCGAGTTGTCCCTGCCGTTCGTCGTGAAGAAGGACGGCAGCCGCACGGAATTCGACCGTCGCAAGATCGTCGCCAGCATGCAACTCGCGCTGCGCAAGCGGCCGGTTGCCGCCGACGCGATCGACGCGGCGGTCGCCCGCATCGAGTATCAACTGCTCGCGACTGGCGAGCGCGAAGTGCGTAGCGAGAAGCTGGGCGAACTCGTGATGAACGAGTTGCGCGGCCTCGATACGATCGCCTATGTGCGCTTCGCCTCGGTGTATCGCCAGTTCGAGGACGTTTCCGAATTTGCCGACGTGATCGAAGAGTTCCGTCGCGCCTCTCCCGCCAAGACCCCACGTAAGCGCTGACGCGCTGCGTCCGTTCATCGTCTGCTCCATTGGTTCGATTCGCGCCGATTGTGTCGGTTGCGATCGCATGTCGCCAGTCGGCCGTTCGGCCAATGGCGCGCATCCGCACGCGCCGCTACAGTCGTCGCATCACCGTGGCGGAGGACGATTGCGATGGAACGGGGCGCTCAACCCTTGAAGAATGTGGTGCGACGGCCGGGCGGATTTACGCTGGTCGAGCTGATGGTTGCCATGTCGCTGGCGGCGGGGCTCGCGCTCTATGCGGTGCCCACGTTCGACCAGTGGCGCATGCGCGAACGCGTGGATGCCCGCTCGCGCGCGCTGCTCGGTGCGCTGTCGTTTGCGCGTGCCGAGGCAACGCGTCTCGGCGCGCGCGTCACGCTGTGCCGCGCCGGGCGCGACGGCGCCTGTCTGCGTGCCGGCGAGCGATGCGATCCGGCCGAATGGTCATGCGACTGGATCGTCAGCGGGCAAGTCGACGGGCAGTCGCGTGTGCTGCGACGCTACCCGCGCGATGCCGAAGTGGCCGTCGCGGGCGCCGCGCATGAGCTCGCGTTTGCACCGCCGGTCGGTCAGTCGATCGGCGGCATCCGGCGTTTCGAGGTGCGTCCGCGGCGCAGCGTGTCCGGCGCCGATGACGCGCGCGTATCGCGTTGCGTGCGGATTGCGGCAGGCGGTCGCGCGCGGCTGGTCGCCGGGCGCTGCGACGCGGCGTGATCGCGATGCGCAATGCCATGCGCGGGACGTCGTTGATCGAGGCGACGCTGGCCATCGCGCTGCTCGCCACCGTAATGCTGGCAGTGGCCGGCAGCCAGCTCGCGATGGCGCGTGCGCAGCGCGCGACGATCTGGCGCGAACGCGCGCTGTGGCTGGCCGATGCGCGTATCGAACGTCTGCATGCTGCCGCGGCGGCCGGCGATGGCCTCGAGGCGCTGGCGGCCGTATCGTTGCCGGGTGGCGCGATGACGCTCGATGGCGGCCCGGCAGGCGTCCGCTACGCGGTCGTCCGCTGGCGTGGCGGCGATGGACTCGCGTCGGTGCGTTGCGATGCCGCGGAAATGTCGACGCAGCCGCCGTCGTGTGTCCGCATTCCATTTCGGGAGAGGGCGCGCGATGCACGCTGATCGTCGTACGCGCGGCCATACGCTGCTCGAAGTGCTGATCGCGATGACCGTCGGGCTCCTCGTGCTCGCGGCGGCCGGTGCGCTGTACCACGCGCAGCGCATTGCGCAGCGTCGCGCGGAAGACGGGTTCAGGATGCGCGACGCGGCGTCGACCGCGCTGATGCTGATCGGTCAGCAGATCCAGATGGCGGGATTCCGGCCGCTCGATGCCGACGCGGGATCGTCGTTGCCGCCGGTGTTCGGGTGTTCGGCGGCGCGCGTGCGGGGTAGCGGCGCACAGGTGCGCTGCGAGCCCGCGCGCCTGTCGTCGGACGCGGTGCTGGTCCGGTATGTCGGCGATGCCGTGTCGACGTGGCCGACGGTGAGCGGCCACGCATCGGATTGCCTCGGGCAGGGTATCGGCGAGCCGGGCGAAGCTGCGGCGGTGGAGAATCGTTTCGATGCGCATGTCAGCCCATCGACGGGCGAGCCCGAACTGTATTGTGAAGGAAGCGGCCGTCCAGGCACGCCGCAACCTGTCGCGGCGGGAATCGATCAGTTGCGTATGCGCTATTTGCGTCGAGGGGCCACGCAGTTCGTCGACGCCGATGCGATGCGTGCCGACGACTGGCGCGAGGTCGTGGCCGTGCATGTCTGCGTGCGGGCGCGCGGCGGGCCGATGCGCGAACCGACGCGGCATGTCGACTGCGACGGCCGCGCCGCCGTTGCACCCGACGGCCGCGCACGTTTGACGCTCGAACGCATCGTCGCGTTGCGGAACGTCGCGCCCGCATCCGACGCTGCTTTACATGACGCAACTCGCGCAAGCGAGGTGGCGCGATGAGCGGCGCAGCGCAGTGCGCGCGGGACGACATCTCGCGACGCGTGAAGACCGTCCACGCCCAAGCGCACGCCGTCGCACATGATGACAACCCGCAGCCGACCGCATGTGCCGGCGCTCCGCCTGCGAGCCCGCGCGAGCCGCACATGCGCTGCCGGCTCGTCCGCCGCGCGTGGCGTCGCGAGGCAGGCCTTGCGTTGCCAGCGGTGATCGCGGTCGGCGCAGCAGTCGCGGCACTGACCGGCACATGGTTCGACGCCGCATTGACGGAGTCGCGCCGCACCCGCGCGTTGTCGGATCGGTTGATCGCATTTCACGCGGCCGATGCCGCGCTGGCCGCGTGCACCGCGCGATTGCTGCACGGCTCGGCACCGTACGTGAGCGAAAGCGACTCGCGCGCGGAGCCGGACACCTGGCGGCGTATGCCGCCGCTGGCGGCTGCCGAAGCGTTCGCGCCTTTCGCCGATTGGCCGATGGCCGCGCAACCGCCGCGGTGCCTGATCGAGGCATGGCGGCCTCCGTCGGCGCAGGCCGGCGACCGCGCTTACCTTGTCACCGCGCGTGGCGTCGGCGCACACGCATCGAGCGCCGTGTGGCTGCAACACCAGGTCGCGATACGCGCCGGCCGCATCGTCGTGTTGCGCTGGCGTCGTGTCGCGGCGGTGCTTCGATGAACGGCCGTCTGCCCCGGTGCCGAGCGGCCGGATTCACGCTGATCGAGCTGATGATCGTACTCGCGATCGTCGCGGTGCTGGCCGCGTGGGGTATCCCGTCGTATCGCGGGCATGTCGTGCGGGTTCACCGTGCGTCGGCGGTGTCCGCGCTGTACCGTGCGGCCCAATATCTTGAAACACTGGACGGTGCGCCGCCTGCGGCGTTGCCTGACGCGCTCGCGCAGGCGCCGCCGGACGGGCATGCCGTGTATCGATTGACGCTCGGGCGGCCGGATGGCGACGATTCGCCGGTGGGCTATGAACTGGCGGCGACGCCGCTCGACACCGGGCCGATGCGCGACGATGCATGCGGCACGTTCACGCTGCGCTCGGACGGCACGAAGGGCAATGCGGGAGGCGAGGGTGTCGACGAGTCGAGCGCTGTCTGCTGGGGCGTGCGCTGAGTTCGCCAGGCGGGCGCGCAGCGGCGTATGGCCGCGCGCGGGATGCTAACGGTCAGTCGTCGCGTGGGTCGAGCCCGCGCTCCTCGCGGGATTGCTTCCAGATCCGGTAGACCTCCCATGCGGCGAAGCCGAGCGTGCCCCACTTCAACGCGGGGCCCGTGCTTGCGCGCAGCAGCGAGCGAACGGGTTTCGCCAGCACGAGCGACGCGAGCGAGCTCAGCATCGGATACTGGTTGACGAGCTGGCCGAGGCTTGCGTTCAGGTTCTTGGCCGACTGGCCGAACCTGCCGGTCGACAGCCCGGGGATGAACACCTTGAGCCAGCTGAAGCGCGTGACGGCCTGGCGCATTTCGGCGGCGGCCTCCGCAAGTTCGAGCCGCTCGACTTCGGATCGCAGGATCAGCAATTCCTTGCGGAGCGCGCGGTGCTGCGACGCGCTCCAGTTCGATCGCGACGAAT
>NZ_JBYQCG010000170.1:0-8494 GCF_057837105.1 Burkholderia sp. APQ4-4ca
CGATCGGCGGGCGGTCAGCCTTTCGTCGCGCCGAACGTGAGCCCCGCGACGAAGTGCTTCTGCATCGCGAAGAACATCGCGACCGACGGCAGCGCGGCGAGGATCGACCCGGCCGATACGAGATTCCACGACGTCGTCCATTGCCCCTTCAGCGCCGCGACACCCGCCGTGATCGGCGCCGCCTCGTCGCCCTGCGTGAGACACAGCGCCCAGAAGTAATCGTTCCACACGAACGTGAACACGAGAATCGCGAGCGCGGCCAGCGCGGGCCGGATCAGCGGCAGCACGATGCGCCAGAACACCGTCCATTCGCCCGCGCCTTCGATGCGCGCCGCCTCGATCAGCTCGAACGGCAGCTGCTTGATGAAGTTGCGCAGGAACAGCGTGCAGAACCCCGTCTGGAACGCGACGTGAAACAGGATCAGCGCTTCGACGGTATTGAACACGCCGAGCCGCAGCGACAGGTCGCGCACCGGAATCATCAACACCTGCACGGGCACGAAGTTGCCGGCGACGAACGTGCCGAACAGCGCGGTATTGCCGCGAAACCGGTAGGTCGCGAGCGCGAAGCCGGCCATCGCCGCGAGTGCGATCGAGCCGATGACCGACGGCACGGTAATCTGCACGCTGTTCCAGAAGTAATGCAGCATCGGCGACGTGGTCAGCGCGTCGCGATAGTTCTCGATCATCGAGAAATGCCGCGGCCAGCCCCAGTAGTGGCCTTCGACGAGCTCCTCGGTCGAGCGCACCGACGTGACGAACACGGCGATCATCGGCAGCAGCCAGATCACGAGCGCGACGGGCAGCGACAGTTTGTACAGCCGGCGCGATACCGGCTTCCACCGGGCAACGGGTGTCGGAAACATGATGAGTGCACTCCCGAAAGTCACTGTTCGTTGCGCAGCATGCGGCGCAACTGGAACGCGATGTAGACGAGCATGATCGCGAACAGTACGACGGCGATCGACGCGGAATAGCCGAGCCGGTAGTACTTGATCGCCTGGTCGTACATGTAATACGCGAGCACGGTCGAGCTCTCGAACGGGCCGCCGCCCGTCATCACCGAGATCAGGTCGAAGCTGCGCAGCGCGCCGATCACGGTGACGACGATCGCCATGAAGGTGGTCGGCCGCAGTTGCGGCAGCACGACGTGCCACAGCAGCGCGAAGCCGCGCGCGCCTTCCATCCGCGCGGCTTCGATCTGTTCCGGATTGACCGACGTGAGGCCGGTCAGGTACAGGATCATGCAGTACGCCGTTTGCGGCCACAGTGCGGCGAACACGATGCCGAAGGTCGCGTAGCGCGCGTCGCCGAGCACCGGGATGCCGTGCCCGGCGATGAGCGCGAGCAGCCCGAAGGTCGGATCGTAGAACCACGAGAAGATCAGCCCGACGACCACGCCCGACAGCACGAATGGCGCGAAGAACAGCGACTTCACGAGCCGGATGCCGCCGACCGCCTGGTTCAGGTACAGCGCGAGCGCGAGGCCGAGCGGCGGCGCGAGCATGAACAGCACGAGCCAGATCACGTTGTTGCGCAGCGCCGTGTAGAACGTCGGCGCCTGCAGCAGCTCCGCTTAGTTCGCGAGACCGACGAAGGTGCGCTCGGTCATCCCGTCCCAGTTGTACAGGCTCAGCCACAGCGTCGACAGAATCGGCCAGATCACGTAGACGGCCACCATCGCGCAGGCCGGCGCGAGAAAGAGCCACGCGGCGCGCCGTTGCCGCCGCACGGCGGGCGACGGGCGGCGCGCGGGCAATGTGCTGGCGGATGAGCCGCGCGGCGGCGCGGTGCCGGCGGGCGGGGGCGACGCGATCGGACTGGACACGGCAAGCCTCCTGAAACGGACACGGCGGCGCGCGGCCGCCGGTTGGGTCACGCGCTCACTTCTTGTAGATCCGCTTGCGGGTCTGTTCGAGTTGCGCGAGCACCGTATCGAGCTGTGCGGGATTCGCGAGAAACTGCTGCATGCCCTTCATCCCCTCGTCGGCCATTTCCTTGGTCATGTCGCGGTCGTAGAACTGCGCGACGCCGCCCTTCGTGTCGGCGAGGATCCGGAAACCGATGCGCGAGATCGGATCGGCCGGCTCGGGCGACTTGCTGTTGGCCGACAGCGAGCCGAGCCCTTCGGCGAGTTTCGCGCCGATCTCGGGCGTTTCGACGAACGCGAGGAACGTGTGCGCGTCGGCCTTGTTCTTCGCCTTGGTCGGGATGTGCAGCGATTCGACCGGGCCGTCCTCGGCGGTCGGCACCTTCGGGTCGATGATCGGGAAGCGGTAGTAGCCCATTTCCTGCTTCACGTTCGGCGGGAAGCCGGCCGCGATGAAGGTGCCCATCAGCATCATCGCGGCCTTGCCCTGGAACAGGAACGGCTGCGCGCCGTCGAGATCGTAGGACAGCGCGTTGTCGATGAAGTAGCCCGAATCGATCAGCGATTTCCACGTCGTATAGACCTTCTTCACGCGCGGGTCGGTGTACGGCACGTCGCCGGCCATCAGCTGCTGGTGGAACGCGTTGCCGTTCAGGCGCAGGTCGAGATAGTCGAACCAGCCGGCGAGCGTCCACGCGTCGCGGCCGCCGATCGCGATCGGCGTGATGCCGGCCGCCTTCAGCTTCTTGCACGCGTCGAGAAACTGGTCCCAGGTCTTCGGTTCGTCGGCGATGCCGACCTTGCGGAACAGATCCTTGCGGTAGAACAGCCCCCACGAGTAGTAGACGGTCGGCGCCGCGTACTGCTTGCCGTTATAGGACGACGCGCTGCGCGTCGACGCATACATCGCATCCCAGCCGTTCTTCGTCCAGTCGCCGCTCAGGTCCTCGAACAGCCCGCGCTTCGCGTAGTACGCCATTCGCTCGCCCGCATGCCAGTTCACGACGTCCGGCGCGACGGTCGTGAGCCATGCCGGCAACTGCACCTTGTACGCTTCCTCGTCGACGAAGGTGGGCTTCACGTCGATGTCCGGATGGGCCTTGTGGAACGCTTCGATCGTCGATTGCCACACCGCGCGCTGGCTTGCGCCCTTGAACGCGATGTTGATGGTCAGCGTGCCGGCATTGGCGGGCGTCGTCGCGCCGAACGATGCGAACGCGATGGCGGCGGCGCTCGCCAGGCGGGCAGCGACGCGAAGGGGGCGATGGGTCATGAGTGTCTCCAGTCCTGTGTGTCGTTGTTTGTGCGTGACCGGCGCGTGGCGGCGCCGGGGGCGGTTGCTACGAACGGCTTCGATACACGGCCACGCCTTGCGGCTCGACCTGCGCGGCGCCGAACACGAATGCGGACGGCGCTACGCCGTCGATCGCATGCGGCGTGTCGCGATAGTTGAATACGTAGGTCAGGCCGCCGCGCCGGCTCACGCGCACGCCGTCGGCCAGCGGCGTCGGCGCGAGACCCGCAACGGCTGCGACGTCGGCGAACAGGCGCGCGGTGGTCGCGTCGTCGAACAGCGCGGCCCAGTAGTGCAGCGTGCCGTGCGACACGCAGGCCGGATGGCCGTCGGCGAAGCGGGCGTGCACGACGCTGCGTGCGCCGTCGTCGTTCAGTTCGACGAGGTCGCGCCAGTGACGCGCTTCGCCCGCGAGCGGCGAACCGTCGCGCAGCGTGCCGTCGATCGGCTCGGTCACGTTCGGCCGCAGCGATTCGACGCGCCACACGCGTACCGGCAGGATCGACGCGAGCGGGCCGGGCGGCAGCGCCGGCGGAATCTGCAGGTCGGCGGTCTTCGAGCCGGTGCGCGGGCCGAACACCGCGTGCGCACCCGACGCGGCGAGCCGCGACGCGAAATCGTCGGGCACGACCGGCAGCGGCGGCACGACGACGAGGCGATAGCCGTCGAGCGGCGCGTGCGCGGACACGATGTCGACGTCGAGCCCGAGCGAGCGCAGCGCCGAGTAGTACTCGAACGCGAAACGCGGGTAGTGGAAATCGGCGCCTTGCGGCTGCACTTCGAACAGCCACTTCGCGTCGTAGTCGAACACCAGCGCGACCGACGCGCGCACGGCGCCGTTCGCGTCGGCATCCGCGCCGGCGTCGAGCACGGCCGCGATTTCCTGCGCGACGCGCTGCGCTTCGCGGCCGCCTTCGTCGAGCTGGTTGTCGGGGGTGTTCAGGCCCGCGTGCATCTGTTCCTGCGCGAACGGCGCCTGCCGCCAGCGGAAGTACGACACGCAGCCGGCGCCGTGCGCGAACGCTTCCCAGCTCCACAGCCGCACCATGCCCGGCAGCGGCGCGGGATTCCAGTGCGCCCAGTTCACGGGGCCCGGCTGCTGCTCCATCACCCAGAACGGCAGCTTCGACATGCCGCGATACAGGTCGTGATTGAACGACGCGAAATCCGGATGGCCGGTGCGCAGCCAGCGCGCCTTCACGTCGGGCGCGAACCACAGCTCCTCGAGCGCGCCGAGCGGATAGCTGTCCCACGTCGCGACGTCGAGGTCGCGCGCGATTTCGTAGTGATCGAATTCGGTGAACAGTTGCATGAAGTTGTGCGCGACCGGCCGGCCCGGCGAGTGCGCGCGGATCACGTCGACCTGCATCCGGTGATAGCGCGCGAGCTCGTCGGACGCGAAGCGCCGGTAGTCGAGGCGGTGCGACGGATGGGCTTCGGTCACGGTGCCCACCGGCGCGTCGACTTCGTCGAAATGGCGATACTCCATGCTCCAGAACACGGTGCCCCACGCGCGGTTCAGCGCGTCGATCGTGCCGTAGCGCGCTTTCAGCCATTCGCGAAAGCGCACGAGCGCGGCCGGCGAATAGCTGACGACGGTCTGGTGGCAGCCCAGTTCGTTGTCGGTCTGCCAGTAGCGCACGGCCGGGTGGCGGCCGTAGCGTTCGGCGACCGACGTGCAGATCTGGCGCGACGCTTCGAGATAGACCGGCGACGAGAAATCGTAGTGGCGGCGCGAGCCGAACGCGCGCGGGCGGCCGTCCGCGCCGATCGCGAGGATGTCGGGATGGCGGTCGACCAGCCATTTCGGCGGCGTCGCGGTCGGCGTGCACATCACGATCTCGAGGCCGGCCGCGCCGAGCACGTCGACCGCGCGGTCGAGCCAGCCCCAGTCGTATTCGCCCGGCGACGGCTCGATGCGGCTCCATGCGAATTCGGCGATCCGCACCTGTTCGATGCCGAGCGCTTTCATCCGGCGGGCGTCGTCGGCCCACATCGATTCTGGCCAGTGTTCCGGGTAGTAACAAACTCCGAGGCGCATGCCCGATCCTTATGCGTAGTGGTGGACGGGAAGATCGGCGCACGCGGGCACCGCGCGGCCGTCTTCGGTGAACAGGTGGCAGGCCGCGGCCGGCGCGTGCACGTGCACGCGTTCGCCGGTGCGCACCTGCGCGTCGCCGGGCACTTTCGCGATCAGCGGCGTCGCGTTCGGCTGGCCGGCCGGATCGAGGTGCACGCAGGTCTGCTCGCCCAGGCGTTCGACGAGCGCGACGTCGCGCGCGAGCGTCGTCGCGTCGGGCACGGCGCCGAGCGTCAGGTGTTCGGGGCGGATGCCGAGCGTCACGGCGGCGCCGGCGGGGAGCGACGAGCCGTCGCGCGGCAGCACGAAGGTTTCGCCGGACGGTACGAGCGTGACGGTCGTGCGACGCGCGTCGCACGCGGTCACGACGGCCGGCAGGAAGTTCATCCGCGGCGAGCCGATGAAGCCGGCGACGAAGCGGCTGGCCGGATGGTGGTAGAGGTCGAGCGGCGCGCCGACCTGCGCGATGCTGCCGTGCTGCGCGGTATCCGCGCCGGCGTGCAGCAGCACGATCTTGTCGGCGAGCGTCATTGCCTCGGTCTGGTCGTGCGTCACGTAGACGACGCTCGCGCGTTCGAACTGCCGATGCAGCCGCGCGATCTCGATGCGGGTCTGTCCGCGCAGCGCTGCGTCGAGGTTCGACAGCGGTTCGTCGAACAGGAACACGCCGGGCTCGCGCACGATCGCGCGGCCGATCGCGACGCGCTGCCGCTGGCCGCCGGACAGCGCCTTCGGCTTGCGTTCGAGCAGCGTGTCGAGCTGCAGGATGCGCGCGGCGTCGCGCACCTTCCGGTCGATCTCGGCCTTCGGCACGCGCGCGAGCTTCAGCCCGAACGCCATGTTCTCGTACACCGTCATGTGCGGAAACAGCGCGTAGCTCTGGAACACCATCGCGACGCCGCGCTCGGCGGCCGGCACGTCATCGACACGGCGGCCGTCGATCGACAGCTCGCCCGCGCTCAGATCCTCGAGCCCGGCGATCATGCGCAGCAGCGTCGATTTCCCGCATCCGGACGGCCCGAGAAACACGCAGAACTCGTGCGCGCCGATCTCCAGATCGACGTCGCGAATGACCGGCGCGTGCTCGCCATAGGCTTTCTGCACGCGCCGCATCGAGATGCTCGCCATTGTCTCCGCTCCATGTTTTAATGCGCCGTACTGCTTGATTAAGCGCTTAATCATCGCGATCAAAAAAAGGGGCGATGCGATCGCGGCCGAGTCGCGCCCGTCGGTCGGGCGGCAAGGTGTGCGGCGATAGTGCGCCGCTTCGGTGAGCGAAGCAAATACTGGATCGACGTCTCATATAGTGAGCAAGCGATGGCAACACTGGATGAAGTGGCGCGCCGCGCCGGCGTGACGGCCGCGACGGTGTCGAACGTGCTGCGCGGCCGCGGCCGGGTGGGCGATGCGACGCGGGCGCGGGTGCTCGAAGCGGTCGACGCGCTCGGCTATCGTCCGCATCTCGCCGCGCGGGCGCTGGCGGAAGGGCGCGCGCCGACCGTCGCGCTGATGGTATCGAGCATCGCGAACCCGTTCTATCCGGAGTTCGCGCTGGCGGTCGAGCGCGCGGTGCGCCGCAACGGGCAGTTCCTGATCGTCTGCAACACGAACGAAGATCCGTTGCAGGGGCGCGCGTATCTCGACCAGATCGCCGGCACCATCTCCGAAGGGATTCTCGTGACCAACGCGAACCTGCACCTGCCGGATCTGGTCGACGTCGCGCGGCGCGGCGTGCCGGTCGTGCTGTGCCTGTGGGAGCGGCCCGAGGCGCCGCCCGACGGGTTGCCGTGCGTGGCGATCGATTTCCGCGAGGCGGGGCGGATCGCGACGCGGCATCTGCTCGAACTCGGCCATCGCGAGATCGGCGTGATCGTCGGCGGGTCGGCAAACGGCGTGCAGGCCGCGCGCTACGACGGCTGCGTCGACGTGATGCGCGAAGCCGGGCTGGATGCGTCGCGCGTCGGCGCCGGGCACGATTCGATCGAGGGCGGCGTGCGCGCGGCCGGGCCGTTGCTCGATGCGCATCCCGAGCTGACCGCGCTGGTCGCGACCAACGATCTACCCGCGATCGGCGCGATGCATGCGGCGGCCGATCGCGGCCGGCACGTGCCCGACGATCTGTCGATCGTCGGCATCACCGACATCCATCTCGCCCGCGACACGCGACCCACGCTGACGACCGTCGCGATCCCGACCGCCGAGGCGGCTGGCATCGCGGTCGAATTGCTCAATACGTTGCGCGAAGCGGGCGGGCAGGGCGACGACGCGTCGCGCGTACGGGTCGCGTCGCTGCCGAAGCTCGTGGTGCGCGGCACGACCGGGCCGGTGCCGCGCGCGGTGTAGCGAAGCGCGAGCGGTCGCGCGCCGGCCTCAACCGCCTTCGACGCGCCGCAGCACGATGCGTCGCGCCGAATCGAGATGCGCGACGGTCATCGCGCGTGCCGCCCGCGCATTGCGTTCGCGGCAGGCCTGCAGAATTTCTTCGTGCTCGACCTGGAACGACGGCGTATCGGCGAGCAGCGTGGCCTGCAGGCGTTCGTAACGTTCGACCTGGCTGCGCAGTTCGGCGATCGACTTCAACTGCCGCGCGTTGCCGCAGCACGCATACAGCAACGCGTGGAATTCGCGGTTCAACTCGCCTTGCCGGCGCGGCACGGTTGCATCGCCGAGCAGCCGATGCACGAGTTCGGCGCGCGCGAGCGTTTCGTCGTCGAGCCGCTTCACGCCGCGGTAGATCGCATCGCCTTCGAGCAGTACGCGCAGATCGTAGATTTCCTGCACGTCGGACGCGCTCAGCATCCGCACGACCGCGCCGCGATTCCTGAAGATATCGAGCAAGCCTTCGCGTTCGAGCCGCTGGATCGCCTCGCGCATCGGAATCCGGCTGATGCCGAACCGCTCGGCCAGATCGCGCTCGACGAGGCGCTCGCCGGCCGCCAGCTCGCCGTTGATGATCATGTCGCGCAGCGACGCGGCGACCGCGTCCGCGGTGGAGTCGAGTTTGGCTTCCATGCTTGCGTATTCCGTCAATTTGGAATAATGGTATACCAAACGACGATCCGGTGCCAGAATAGCGACCACCGGCGGGTCTCACGCAAGGGCGTCCGGCCCGCTCGGCCCGGTCAAGGCAACCGACATCAATGGAGAGCGAGATGGCATCGAGCGAACATCACTATCGCGTCGCAGTGGAGTGGACGGGCAATCGCGGCACCGGCACGTCGGGGTATCGCGAGTACGGCCGCGATCACGT
>NZ_JBYQCG010000170.1:8514-40618 GCF_057837105.1 Burkholderia sp. APQ4-4ca
GTCGCGCAGCGACGCGGCGACCGCGTCCGCGGTGGAGTCGAGTTTGGCTTCCATGCTTGCGTATTCCGTCAATTTGGAATAATGGTATACCAAACGACGATCCGGTGCCAGAATAGCGACCACCGGCGGGTCTCACGCAATGGCGTCCGGCCCGCTCGGCCCGGTCAAGGCAACCGACATCAATGGAGAGCGAGATGGCATCGAGCGAACATCACTATCGCGTCGCAGTGGAGTGGACGGGCAATCGCGGCACCGGCACGTCGGGGTATCGCGAGTACGGCCGCGATCACGTGATCCGAGCCGGTTCCAAGCCGGATATCCCCGGTTCGTCGGACCCGGCGTTCCGCGGCGACGCGGCGCGCTGGAACCCCGAAGATTTGCTGCTCGCGTCGGCGTCGGCATGTCACAAGCTCTGGTATCTGCACCTGTGTTCCGAGGCCGGCATCCGCGTGCTGGCCTACGTCGACCACGCGCAAGGCACGATGCTCGACGGCGCGGGAGCGGGGCGCTTCACCGAAATCGTGCTGCGGCCGCGGGTGACGATCCGGGCCGGCGACGATCGCGAACGGGCGGCGCATCTCCATCATGATGCGCATGCGCAGTGCTACATCGCGAATTCGGTCAACTTCCCGATTCGCTGCGAACCGGTGATCGAGTGGGCCGCCGCCTGACGCCGACGCCCGCCAAACGAAATCGACGATGAAACTGTTCTACTACCCCGGCAATGCCAGCATGGCGCCGCACTTCGTGCTTGAAGAAATCGGCCAGCCGTTCGAGCTCGCGTACGTCGACCGCACGCACGACCAGCACAAGTCGCCCGACTATCTCGCGCTGAATCCGAACGGGCTCATCCCGGTACTGGTCGACGGCGATCTCGTGCTGTACGAAACCGCCGCGATCTGCCTGCATCTTGCCGATACGCATCCCGAGCAGCGGCTTGCGCCTGAACTCGGCACACCGGAACGTGCGCAGTTCTACAAGTGGCTCATGTGGCTCACCAACACGCTGCAGGCGACGCTGATCGTGTATTTCTATCCGGAGCGCTGGGTCGATGCGGGCAATGCGTCGGGTGCCGCGCAGGTCAAGGCGCATGCGGAGACGAAGGTCGCGACGCTGCTGGATCAGCTCGACAAGCAACTGCAAACGAGCGGCGGCCCGTGGCTGCTCGGTGCGCACTACACGGTGCTCGATCCTTGCGCGCTGATGCTGTGCCGCTGGACGCGCGGTTTTGCGGCGCCGGCCCGCCAGCGGCCGGTACTCGGCGGTTATCTGCAGCAGGTGCTCGCGCGCCCGGCGATCCAGCGGGCGTTGAAGACGGAAGGGCTCGCGGCGCCGTGGGTGTAACCGCGAGTGCGGCAGCATGCGCGCCGCGGCGGCGCGCATGCATTTCGGGTGATAGGGCAATCCGGCAACCCGATTGCCGCCGTGTCGTCACGGCGCGACGCCGTACACCTCCCGCGCCGCAGCCCGAATCGCATCGACCATCACCGCGACGGCCGGCGAATGCAGCCGGTCGGTGCGCGTGATGAGCCCGAAATCGTCCATCCGGCAATCCATCTCCAGCGGCAGCACGGTGACGATGCCGTGCCGCGCGTAGTAGTGCGCGACGTCCTCGGCGAGCACCGCGATCATGTCGCTCTGCTCGATCAGTTGCGTGATGAACAGCAGCGCGGCCGTCTCGACGACGTTCGCCGGGGGCGCGAGGCTCGCGCGCTGGAACACGAGCTCGAAGCGGTGGCGCAGCACGCTGCCGGCCGGCGGGACGACCCACGCGGCGCGCTGCACGTCCGCGAGCGACAGCGGTGCCTGCGCGAGCAGCGGGTGGCCGGGCCGCACGACCGTAGCCACCGATTCGCCGGTCAGCGGCTCGTAGCGCAGGCGCAGCTTGTCGTGTTCGGCGGACAGCCGGCCAAGCACGATGTCGATCTTTTCCTGCGCGAGATGTTCGAGCAGCACGTTGCTGGTGTCGATCTCGACCGACACGTGCAGGCCCGCGTGCGTGCCCTTCACCGCGGCGACGGCCGGCGGCACGAGCCGCAAGCCCGGCGACGTGATCGCCCCCACGGCCACGTGGCCGAGATGGCCGGCCTTCAGCGCGGCCAGCTCCTCGCGCGCCTGGTCGAGGCTGCCGAGCGCCGCGCGCGCGTGGCGGATCAGCGCGTCGCCGTACAGCGTCGGCCGCATCCCGCGCGGCAGCCGCTCGAACAGCACCGCGCCGATCGATTCCTCAAGCTCGCGCAGCAGTTTCGACGCGGCCGGCTGCGTCATGTTCAGCGCGGCCGCCGCGCGGTGAATGCTGCCTTCGTCGGCGAGCGCGACGAGCAGCAGCAACTGGCGCGTCTTCAGGCGGGCGCGGTTTCCCCACGGGCTGGCTTCGGTCATCGTACGGGTTTATATCGATATCTGAATCGATATCGTAATCGCCTAAATCGTCATTAGCCAGTTATCAAAATTCTGCCTAGACTGCGCCGGTATCCCGTCACCACAGGACTGACGATGTCGGCAACAAAACCCAGGCTGCGTTCCGCTCAATGGTTCGGCACGAACGACAAGAACGGCTTCATGTACCGGAGCTGGATGAAGAACCAGGGCATTCCCGATCACGAATTCGACGGCCGGCCGATCATCGGCATCTGCAACACGTGGTCCGAACTGACGCCGTGCAACGCGCACTTCCGCAAGCTCGCCGAGCACGTGAAGCGCGGGATCTCGGAAGCGGGCGGCTTCCCGGTCGAGTTCCCGGTGTTCTCGAACGGCGAATCGAACCTGCGGCCGTCCGCGATGCTCACGCGCAATCTTGCGTCGATGGACGTCGAGGAAGCGATCCGCGGCAACCCGATCGACGCGGTCGTGCTGCTCGCCGGCTGCGACAAGACGACGCCCGCGCTGCTGATGGGCGCGGCGAGCTGCGACGTGCCGGCGATCGTCGTGTCGGGCGGCCCGATGCTGAACGGCAAGCTCGAGGGCAAGAACATCGGTTCGGGCACGGCCGTGTGGCAGTTGCACGAAGCGCTGAAGGCCGGCGAGATCGACGTGCATCACTTTCTGTCGGCCGAAGCCGGCATGTCGCGCTCGGCCGGCACCTGCAACACGATGGGCACCGCGTCGACGATGGCGTGCATGGCCGAGGCGCTCGGCGTCGCGCTGCCGCACAACGCGGCGATTCCGGCCGTCGATTCGCGCCGCTACGTGCTCGCGCACATGTCGGGCATCCGCATCGTCGAGATGGCGCTCGAAGGGCTCGTGCTGTCGAAGATCCTGACGCGCGCGGCGTTCGAGAACGCGATCCGCACGAACGCGGCGATCGGTGGCTCGACCAATGCGGTGATTCACCTGAAGGCGATCGCCGGCCGCATCGGCGTGCCGCTCGAACTGGAAGACTGGATGCGCATCGGCCGCGACACGCCGACGATCGTCGACCTGATGCCGTCGGGGCGCTTCCTGATGGAGGAGTTCTATTACGCGGGCGGGCTGCCGGCCGTGCTGCGCCGGCTCGGCGAAGGCGGGCTGCTGCCGCACCCGGACGCGCTGACGGTGAACGGCAAGTCGCTGTGGGACAACGTGCGCGAAGCGCCGAACTACGACGACGAAGTGATCCGCCCGCTCGACCGGCCGCTGATCGCGGACGGCGGCATCTGCATCCTGCGCGGCAATCTCGCGCCGCGCGGCGCGGTGCTGAAACCGTCGGCGGCGAGCCCCGAGCTGCTCAAGCATCGCGGCCGCGCGGTGGTGTTCGAGAACCTCGACCACTACAAGGCGACGATCAACGACGAAGCGCTCGACATCGACGCGAGCTCGGTGATGGTGCTGAAGAATTGCGGGCCGCGCGGTTATCCGGGCATGGCCGAGGTCGGCAACATGGGGCTGCCGCCGAAGCTGCTGCGCCAGGGCGTGAAGGACATGGTGCGGATTTCCGATGCGCGGATGAGCGGCACCGCGTACGGCACGGTCGTGCTGCACGTCGCGCCGGAAGCCGCGGCCGGCGGCCCGCTCGCGGCCGTGCGCAACGGCGACTGGATCGAGCTCGACTGCGAGGCCGGCACGCTGCATCTCGACATTACGGAGGAAGAACTGCAGCGCCGGCTGTCCGACGTCGATCCGACCGCCGCGCCCGGCGTGGCGGGGCAGCTCGGCAAGGGCGGCTATGCGCGGCTGTATATCGATCACGTGCTGCAGGCCGACGAGGGGTGCGACCTCGACTTCCTGGTCGGCATGCGCGGCGCGGACGTGCCGAGCCATTCGCATTGATAGGCAGGCGGTCATCGCCGGTTGTGCAGAGATACGGCCCGCGTCGGCGTTGAAGCGCTGACGTGGGCCGACCGCGAAGGATGGGGTGTGCGTAACGCCAAAGCGCTGACGCACACCGACAGGAGACAAGATGACGACGCAGTACACGCCCGCGCAGGCCGCGGCGGAACAGTCCGATTCGCCGGCAGCCGTCGACGAACGGCAACTGACCCGCCTGCTCACGCGCAAGCTGGTGCCGTTCCTCGCGCTGATCTACGTGGTCGCGTACGTCGACCGTACCGTCGTCGGCTTCGCGAAGCTTCACATGAACGCCGCGATCGGCCTTGGCGACGCCGCGTACGGGCTCGGCGCCGGACTGTTCTTCATCGGCTACTTCCTGTGCGAAGTGCCGAGCAACCTCGCGCTCGGCCGCTTCGGCGCACGCGTGTGGTTCGCGCGCATCCTCGCGACGTGGGGTGCGATCACGATGGCGATGGCGCTCGTGCATGGGCCGACCAGCTTCTACGTGCTGCGCTTCCTGCTCGGCGCGGCCGAAGCCGGCCTCTATCCCGGCATCCTCTACTTCCTCACGCAATGGTTCCCGATGCGCGATCGCGCCCGCGTGATCGGCCTGCTCGTGCTCGCGCAACCGCTCGCCGGTATCGTGACCGGCCCGCTCGCCGGATGGCTGCTGTCGACGCACGGGTGGTTCGGCCTGTCGGACTGGCAGACGCTGTTCGTCGTCAGCGGCTTGCCGGCCGTGCTGCTCGCGTGGCCGACGCTGCGGCTGTTGCCCGAATCGCCCGCGCATGCGCGCTGGCTGAACGACGACGAACGCCGCTGGATCGCGCGGCAGCTCGCCGCCGACCGCGACGCCTATCGCCCCGATTCGCACCGCCATCCGCTCGCCGCGTTGCGCGACCGCCGCGTGCTGCTGCTCGCCGCGCTGTTCCTGCCGTTTCCGCTGTGCATCTACGGGCTGTCGCTGTGGCTGCCGACGATCATCCACGCGTTCGGCGCCGGCGATGCGACGACCGGCCTGCTGTCCGCCGTGCCCTACCTGTTCGCGGTGGTCGGCCTGCTCGTCGTGCCGCGCCATTCGGACCGCAAGCGCGAGCGCTACTGGCACATCGTCGTCGTGTCGGCGGCCGCCGCCGCGACGATGGCCGCGAGCGCGTGGGTGCGGCAGCCGGCGCTGCAATTCCTGTTCATCTGCCTGACCGCGTTCTCGCTCTATTCGATCCAGGCCGTCGTGTGGGCGCTGCCCGGCGAATTCCTGGCCGGCACGAGCGCCGCGGTCGGCATCGCCGCGATCAACTCGCTCGCGAATCTCGGCGGCTACGTCGGGCCGTACGGGATCGGGCTGATCAAGGCATCGACCGGCAGCCTCGCGGCCGGCCTGTACTTTCTCGCGGCGACGCTGCTGTTCGCGGTGCTGATGACGTTCGTGGTCCGGGCCGCGCTGCGCGCGCCCGAGCCGGCCGCGGGCGCGTTCGCCCGCGAATCCTGAACGCCTTGTTTTCCGGCTGAACGCCGATTCGACTGACGCAGGACCCACCATGACATCGAGCAGCACACCGCGCTATCGCGGCATCTTCCCCGTCGTTCCGACGACGTTTTCCGACACCGGCGAGCTCGACCTCGCGAGCCAGAAGCGCGCGGTCGATTTCATGATCGACGCCGGCTCGGACGGGCTGTGCATCCTCGCGAACTTCTCCGAGCAGTTCGCGATCACCGACGACGAACGCGACGTGCTCACCCGCACGATCCTCGAACACGTCGCCGGCCGCGTGCCGGTGATCGTCACGACCTCGCACTACAGCACGCGGATCTGCGCGGCGCGCAGCCTGCGCGCGCAGCAGCTCGGCGCGGCGATGGTGATGGCGATGCCGCCGTATCACGGCGCGACGTTCCGCGTGCCCGAAGCGCAGATCTTCGATTTCTTCGCGCGCGTGTCCGATGCGATCGACATCCCGATCATGATCCAGGACGCGCCGGCGAGCGGCACGCCGCTGTCCGCGCCGTTCCTCGCGCGAATGGCCCGCGAGATCGAGCAGGTCGCGTACTTCAAGATCGAGACGCCGGGCGCCGCGACCAAGCTGCGCGAGCTGATCCGGCTCGGCGGCGACGCGATCGAGGGGCCGTGGGACGGCGAGGAGGCGATCACGCTGCTCGCCGATCTCCATGCGGGTGCGACCGGCGCGATGACGGGCGGCGGCTTCCCCGACGGCATCCGGCCGATCCTCGAAGCATGGCGCGACGGCCGCCACGACGATGCGTTCGCGCATTACCAGGCGTGGCTGCCGCTGATCAATCACGAGAACCGCCAGTCCGGGATCCTCACCGCGAAGGCGCTGATGCGCGAAGGTGGCGTGATTGCGTGCGAGCGGCCGCGGCATCCGATGCCGGAACTGCACCCGGACACGCGCGCGGAATTGCTCGCGATCGCGCGCCGGCTCGATCCGCTCGTGCTGCGCTGGGCGCGCTGAGCGAATGGCGAAGGAGAAACGCAAATGAGCAAGGTGATTTCGCTGGGCGTGATCGGGATCGGCAAGATCGCGCGCGACCAGCATTTGCCGGCGATCGCCGCCGAACCGGGCTTCGCGCTGACTGCCTGCGCGAGCCGTCACGCGGAAGTCAACGGCGTGCGCAATTATCCGGATCTGAATGCGCTGCTGGCGGCCGAGCCCGAGCTCGACGCGGTATCGCTGTGCGCGCCGCCGCAGGTGCGCTACGCGCAGGCGCGCGCGGCGCTCGAAGCCGGCAAGCACGTGATGCTCGAGAAGCCGCCGGGCGCCACGCTCGGCGAAGTGGCCGCGCTGGACGCGCTCGCGCGCGAGCGCGGCCTCACGCTGTTCGCGACCTGGCATTCGCGCTGCGCGAGCGCGGTCGAGCCGGCGCGTGCATGGCTCGCCACGCGCACGATCCGAGCGGTGCAGGTGCGCTGGAAGGAAGACGTGCGGCGCTGGCATCCGGGGCAGCAGTGGATCTGGGAGCCGGGCGGTCTCGGCGTGTTCGATCCGGGCATCAACGCGCTGTCGATCGTCACGCGCATCCTGCCGCGCGAGCTCGTGCTGCGCGAGGCGACGCTGATCGTACCGAGCGACGCGCAGATGCCGATCGCGGCCGAACTCGATTGCGCGGATACCGACGGCGTGCCGGTGCGCGCGGAATTCGACTGGCGGCACGGCCCGGTCGAACAATGGGAGATCGCGGTCGACACGGCCGACGGCGTGCTCGCGATCAGCCGCGGCGGCGCGCAATTGTCGATCGCGGGCGAGCCGGTCGAGATCGGGCCGGAGCGCGAGTACCCGGCGCTGTATGCGCATTTCCATGCGTTGATCGCGCGTGGCGAAAGCGACGTCGACGTGAGGCCGCTGCGGCTCGTCGCCGACGCCTTCCTGTTCGGCCGGCGCGTGCAGACCGACGCGTTCGGCCGCTGAACCTGCGTGCGCTTCGGCATGAAGCGCACGCGACGAGTGATTGATATTTCGACACGCATCACGGCATCAGCCGATACCAAGGAGACACCCATGAACCGCACGACTCACACGATCCGTCGACACACCCTGCGCGCGCTGCTGGCCGCGCTTTGCATCGCGCCGCTCGGGATGACGGGCGCCGCGCATGCCGACGCGCCGCTGAAGATCGGCTTCCTCGTCAAGATGCCCGAGCAGGCGTGGTTCATCAACGAGCAGAACGCGGCGTCCGCGCTCGGCCAGAAGGAGAACTTCTCGGTCGTGAAGATCGGCACGCCGGACGGCGAGAAGGTGCTGGCCGCGATCGACAATCTCGGCTCGCAAGGCGCGCAGGGCTTCGTGATCTGCGCGCCGGACGTGCGCCTGGGGCCGGCGATCGCGTCGCGTGCGAAGCGCTACAACATGAAGTTCGTGACCGTCGACGACCAGCTCGTCGATTCGAGCGGCAAGCCGCTGCCGAACGTGCCGCACCTCGGGATGTCGGCGACCAAGATCGGCAACCAGGTCGGCCAGGCGATCTCCGACGAGATGAAGCGGCGCGGCTGGAAGCCGGAGGAAGTCGGCGCGCTGCGCATCACGAACTACGAGCTGCCGACCGCGAAGCTGCGCACCGACGGCGCGACGCAGGCGCTGCTCGCGAACGGCTTCCGCAAGGAGAACATCTTCGACGCGCCGCAGAAGACGACCGACGACGAAGGCGGCTTCAGCGCGGCCGCACCGGTGCTCGCTCGCCATCCGAACGTGAAGAAATGGGTGATCTACGCGCTGAACGAGGAAACCGTGCTCGGCGCGGTGCGCGCGACGGAACAGCTGCACATCCCGGCGGCCGACGTGATCGGCGTCGGCATCAACGGCGCGGGCGAGGCGTTCGCCGAATTCCAGAAGAAGGAGCCGACCGGCTTCTACGGGACGATCGCGGTCAGCTCGACGAACCACGGCAAGGAAAGCACGCAGAACCTCGTCGACTGGATCCGTAACGGCAAGATGCCGCCGGCCGACACGCAGACGAGCGGCAAGCTGATGACGCGCGCGAACTGGCAGGCCGTGCGCGCCGAACTCGGTATCTGAGCGGGCGAGGCGAGAACGCGATGACGATGCAGACGATGACGGCCGTGCCCGGCCACGACGCCGAAGCGGGCATGTCGCCGCCGGACGGCCCGCTGCTTGCGCTCGACGGCATCACCGTGACGTTTCCGGGCGTGCGTGCGCTCGACGCGGTGTCGCTGTCGGTGCGCGCAGGCGAAGTGCACGGGCTGATGGGCGAGAACGGCGCGGGGAAATCGACGCTGCTGAAGGTGCTGTCCGGCGTGAACCAGCCGCAGGCCGGCACGCTGACGCTGAACGGAGCCGAGCAGCGCTTCGCGTCGACGCGCGCGGCGCTCGAGGCCGGCATCGCGATCATCTACCAGGAGCTGCATCTGGTGCCCGAGCTGACGGTCGCGGAAAACCTGATGCTCGGGCAGTTGCCGAGCCGGCTCGGCGTGGTCGACGAGCGTACGCTCGCCGCGCGCGCGCTCGATGCGCTGGAGCGGCTCGGCGAGCACATCGATCCGGGCATCCCGGTGAAATATCTGTCGATCGGCCAGCGCCAGATGATCGAGATCGGCAAGGCGCTGATGCGCGACGCGCGCGTGATCGCGTTCGACGAGCCGACGAGCTCGCTGTCCGCGCGCGAAACCACGCAACTGTTCCGGATCATCCGCGCGCTGCGCGCGGAAGGCCGCGCGATCATCTACGTCACGCACCGGATGGAGGAAGTGTACGAACTGTGCGACCGCGTGACGGTGTTTCGCGACGGCCGCCGCATCGACACGTTCGATTCCGTCGCCGATCTCGACCGCGACCGGCTGATCGGCTGCATGGTCGGCCGTTCGATCGAGGACGTGTACGGCTATCGGCCGCGCCCGGCCGGCGACGTGCTGATCGAAGCGAAGGGGCTGACGGGGCCGGGGCTGGCCGAGCCCGTGTCGTTCACCGCGCGGCGCGGCGAGATCGTCGGCTTCTTCGGGCTCGTCGGCGCGGGCCGCTCGGAGCTGATGAAGCTGCTGTACGGCGCGGTGCGGCCGAGCGCCGGGCATGTCGAGCTGAACGGCAAGCGCGTGGCGTTCGGCAGCCCGCGCGACGCGGTGCGCGCCGGCATCGCGCTGTGCCCGGAAGACCGCAAGCACGAAGGCATCGTCGCGATCGCGTCGGTGGCCGACAACCTGAACATCAGCGCGCGCCGTCATTTCAGCCCGGCGCGCATGCTGCTCGACGGGCGACGCGAACGCGAGCTCGCGCAGAAATACATCGAGCGCCTCGCGATCAAGACCCGCGACGGCGAAACGCCGATCGGCGCGCTGTCGGGCGGCAACCAGCAGAAGGTCGTGCTCGCGCGCTGGCTGGCCGAGCGCATCGACGTGTTCCTGATGGACGAGCCGACGCGCGGCATCGACGTCGGCGCGCGCGCGGAAATCTACAACCTGTTCTACGAACTCGCGGAAGCGGGCCGCACGGTGATCCTCGTGTCGAGCGATCTGGCCGAGGTGATCGGCGTGTCGGACCGGGTCATCGTGATGAAGGAAGGACGGATCGCGGGCGAAGTCGAGAAGGCGCACGCGACGCCCGACGCGCTGATCAAGCTCGCGCTGCCGCGCTAGCGGCCCGCAGTCAACCGGAAAGCAAACGTTATGAGCCAGGCAATGCAACCCCAACGTACTTCCCCCTCCCCGGATACGCCCGCCGTGCCCGCGCGCCCGCGTGGCGGCCTATGGCAGGTGATCAACCGCTCCGGCATCGTGATGGTGTTTGTGGTGCTGTTCGCGGCGCTGTCGCTGACCGTGCCGGACTTCCTCACTTCCCGCAACATCCAGGGCCTGCTGCTGTCGGTCACGCTGATCGGCTCGATCGCGGTGACGATGATGTTCGTGCTCGCGCTCGGCGAGGTCGATCTGTCGGTTGCATCGATCGTCGCTTTTTCGGGCGTGGTCGCCTCGACGCTGATCACCGCGACGCACAGCGTCGTGCTCGGTATCGCGGGCGGCGTGCTGGCGGGCGGCGCGGTCGGGCTCGTGAACGGCGTGCTGATCGCGCGCTGGCGGATCAACTCGCTGATCGTCACGCTCGCGATGATGGAAGTCGTGCGCGGGCTCGCGTTCATCACGTCGAACGGCGACGCGGTGATGATCTCGGAAGAGCGCTTCTTCGATCTCGGCGGCGGGTCGTTCCTCGGTATCTCGTATCCGATCTGGAGCAACATCGTCGGCTTCGTCGTGTTCGGTTTCCTGCTGCGCAAGACGGTGTTCGGCAAGAACGTGCTGGCCGTCGGCGGCAACGGCGAAGCCGCGCTGCTCGCGGGGCTGCCGGTGATGCGCATCAAGATCACGGTGTTCGTGCTGCAGGGGCTCGTGACCGGCTTCGCCGGCGTGATGCTCGCGTCGCGGATGAGCCTCGGCGACCCGAAGACGTCGGTCGGCCTCGAGCTTGGCGTGATTTCCGCGTGCGTGCTCGGCGGCGTGTCGCTGACCGGCGGCGTCGCGACGATTTCCGGCGTGCTGGTCGGTGTGCTGATCATGGGCTCCGTGCAGGACGCGATGAGCCTGCTGAACGTGCCGACCTTTTACCAATATCTGATACGCGGCGGAATTCTGTTGCTCGCGGTGCTGTTCGACCAGTATCGTCGCAACCAGCGGCGCGCGATGAAGATCTGACTTCGATCCCGCGCGGCAGCCTGTATAGACGACGAATATCGGGAGACGGCATGCAACAGACTCATCCGGCCGCGTCGGCGACGCTGCTGGCCGACAGCCGCAACACGCTCGGCGAAGGCGCGACGTGGTGCGACAGGACGCACGCGCTGTACTGGGTCGACATCGAAGGCGCGCGGCTGTGGCGCTGCCGCGCGGACGGTTCGGACCTCGCGCAGTGGGCGATGCCCGAGCGGCTCGCGTGCTTCGCGCTGACCGACGATCCGGACGTGCTGCTCGTCGGGCTCGCGACGCATCTCGCGTTCTTTGACCTGCGCACCGGCGCGTTCAGAAGGATCGTCGACGTCGAGCCCGATCTGCCGACGCGGCTGAACGACGGGCGCTGCGACGGGGCCGGCGCATTCGTGTTCGGGATGAAGGACGAAGGCGCCGAGCCGCCGCGCGCGGTCGGCGGGTTCTATCGGCTCAATCCGGATCTCACGCTCGAACGGCTTGCGTTGCCGCCGGCCGCGATCGCGAACAGCATCGGGTTCTCGCCGGATGGGTCGAAGATGTATTTCTGCGATTCGCTGGTGCGCGAGATTTTCGTGTGCGATTACCGTGCGGGCGGCGATGTGGCCAACGTGCGGCCGTTCGCGCGGCTGACCGATGCGGACGGCGATCCGGACGGCTCGATCGTCGATCGTGACGGCGGGCTGTGGAATGCGCAGTGGGGCGGGCGAAGGGTGGTGCGTTATGGGCCGGACGGGGTCGAGACGGATCGCGTCGAAGTGCCGACTGCGCAGCCGAGCTGCGTTGCGATCGACGGTGAAGGCAGGTTGTATGTGACGAGTGCACGTGTTGACCTGAGCGATGACGCGCTGGCGAGCGACGCGCACGCGGGTGGTGTGTTCGTCGCGCAAACGCGCTACGCGGGGCTGCCGACGGCGCGGTTTGCGGGGGCACGTACTGGATGAATGGTGGGTATGGACGACAGGTTCTATCGGCTGGCAACCCGAAGTGGCGCAGAATGACGAAAGCCCCCGGCTTGTGAAGGTTCGGGGGCTTTTCTTTTGCACACGATCACTACAATTAAAATAAAGGTAGTCGGGCGCGAATCCAATCCCATTTGGTAGGCGGAATCGCGAGCAACTGCATCACATCACTGCTCGAGCTATCGTAATATACGATTCCGCCGACACCATCTGCCAGTTCTCGTTCAGTTGCCGAATTTACGTAGTATGAAAAATAGCGTTGAGCGCGCAATTCCCCAGTTCCATCAAAAAGCTGAAGTCTCACTTCATGCCCATTCCGAATATTCACCCCACACAATTTTGCGTAATATTCGGCGCCTCCAAATTCTTTCTTCCCTCCATTCAGTTCTTTTTCAAAAAAATCACACCGACGATAATTTGGCCTGGTCATATGAATGGAAAAGCCAATCAGAAAAAATACGAGAATAGCTAACCCAGCGATTCGGCGGAGGCCGGTCTGCGTATTTCGTCCTATGTTAGCCATTGTTGGTTCTAGCATCGCAATCACTCCACCCGGTGAAGATTTGGTTGAAGCTGTTCTTTTACCCCATCGTGAAATGATGAATCGTTTTCAAGATGAGAATCGATTGTTTTTGGTAATTTAATTAGTGTGCCGACCGATAATTTCGTACTTATACGAGGCAACTGAGAACATGGAGGGACACAGAGCGTGATGGCGCGACTATGCGTTCGCCCCCCGACCTGCTGGTAAGATGGCCCGCAATTCCTCCCAGTCCGCGCCATGAGTTCCACTCCGACCAAGCCCGCGAAACCGAAAAACGCCGCGACGAGCGCCACGGCAGGCGCCGTGAAGAACCCCGCGAAGAACGCCCGCACCCCGGGCGACAAACCGAAGCCGCGCGTGCAACAGCGCCTGACCTACGTGATCGGCGGCCTCGACCGGCTGCTGCGCCGCCACATGACCGACGCGCTCGCGCCGCTCGGCATCACGCTCGCGCAATACACGGCGCTGTCGGTGCTCGAAGCGCGCGGCGCATCGTCGAACGCGCAGTTGGCCGAGCGCTCGTTGATCACGCCGCAATCGGCGAACGAAGTGATGAGCGTGATGGCCGCCCGCGGTTTCGTCACGCGCGAAGCCGACCCGTCGCACGGCCGCATCATCCTGCTGACGCTGACCGACGCGGGCGCGGCGATGCTGCGCGAATGCGAAGCCGTGCTGCGCCCGCTGGAGGCGCGCATGCTCGGCGACATCCCGGCCGACGACGCCGCGCACGTGCAGCGCGCGCTCGAACTGTTCTCCCGCAACCTGCGCGGCTGACCGCTTCCCGCATGTTCACGACGCGGGCCCGCCAGGCCCGCGCGCGCTTCGTACGCGCCATCGACGGCCGCCCCACCGCTCCCTGATTTCCCCCCGCTTTCTCCGCGTTCCGCTCCGGGTTTACACCGGCGCTCGTGCCGCTTGCAATATCAGGTAGCCTGATATTAAATGAAGCCGTCCGCAGCAGGAACGCTGCGCACCGAATCGCACTGGAAACGAACGACAGGAACAGACATGAGCAAGTACGACAATCGCTGGCAGACCGTTGAAGTGAAAGTGGAGGCCGGCATCGCGTGGGTCACGCTGAACCGCCCCGAGAAGCGCAACGCAATGAGCCCGACGCTGAACCGGGAGATGCTGGACGTCCTCGACGCGGTCGAGTTCGACGACGAGGCGAAGGTGCTGGTGCTGACCGGCGCGGGCGCCGCGTGGACGGCCGGCATGGATCTGAAGGAATATTTCCGCGAGATCGACGGCGGCTCCGACGCGCTGCAGGAAAAGGTGCGCCGCGACGCGTCGGAATGGCAGTGGCGCCGTCTGCGGATGTACAACAAGCCGACGATCGCGATGGTGAACGGCTGGTGTTTCGGCGGCGGGTTCTCGCCGCTCGTCGCGTGCGACCTCGCGATCGCGGCGGACGACGCGGTGTTCGGGCTGTCGGAGATCAACTGGGGCATCCCGCCGGGCAACCTCGTCAGCAAGGCGATGGCCGATACGGTCGGCCACCGCCGCGCGCTGCACTACATCATGACGGGCGATACGTTCACCGGCGCGCAAGCGGCCGAGATGGGCCTCGTGAACAGCAGCGTGCCGCTCGCCGAACTGCGCGACGCGACGATCGCGCTCGCCGCGCGGCTGATGGACAAGAACCCGGTCGTGCTGCGCGCGGCGAAGCACGGCTTCAAGCGTTCGCGCGAACTCACGTGGGAGCAGTGCGAGGATTACCTGTATGCGAAGCTCGACCAGGCGCAGCTGCGCGATCCGGAGCGCGGCCGCGAGCAGGGTCTGAAGCAGTTCCTCGACGACAAGACGATCAAGCCGGGCCTGCAGGCATACAAGCGCTGATACAAGCGCGGACGCAGCCGCCGGCTTCACCGCCGGCGTAATCGCAAGAGACAGGCAAGGCAGGAGACGACATGACCGACAGACGGATGCTGATCGGCGGCGAGCGGTGCAACGCCCGCGACGGCCGCACCTTCGACCGCTTCAACCCCGCGACGGGCGCGCTTGCGTCGCGCGCGCCGGCCGCCGGCGTGGCCGACGCCGACGCGGCGATCGACGCCGCGCACCGCGCATTCCCCGCATGGGCGGCGCTTGCGCCGACGGAGCGGCGCCGCCGGCTGCTGAAGGCGGCCGACCTGATGGACGCGCGCATCGACGAGATCGTCGCGACGGGCGTGGCCGAAACGGGCGCGACGCCCGGCTGGCTCGGCTTCAACGCGACGCTCGCGGCGAACATGCTGCGCGAGGCCGCGTCGATGACGACGCAGATCGCCGGCGACGTGATCCCGTCCGACGTACCGGGCAATCTCGCGCTCGCGATGCGCGTGCCGTGCGGCGTGGTGCTCGGCATCGCGCCGTGGAACGCGCCGGTGATCCTCGGCACGCGTGCGCTGGCGATGCCGCTCGCGTGCGGCAACACGGTCGTGCTGAAGGCGTCCGAGGCGTGCCCGGGCGTGCATGCGCTGATCGGCGCGGTGCTGGACGAAGCGGGGCTCGGCGCGGGCGTGGTGAACGTGATCACGCACGCGGCGGCCGATGCGCCCGAACTCGTCGAGCGGATGATCGCGCATCCGCATGTGAAGCGGATCAACTTCACCGGCTCGACGCACGTCGGCCGGATCATCGCGCGCCACGCGGCCGCGCACCTGAAACCCGTACTGCTCGAACTCGGCGGCAAGGCGCCGGTGCTCGTGCTCGACGATGCCGATCTCGATGCGGCCGTCGACGCGATCGCGTTCGGCGCATTCTTCAACCAGGGGCAGATCTGCATGTCGACCGAGCGCGTGATCGCCGCGCGGCCGATCGCCGATGCGCTCGTCGAGCGGCTGACGGCGAAGGCGCGCACGCTGGTCGCCGGCGATCCGCTGGCCGGCCATCCGCTCGGCACGATGGTCGATGCGTCGGCCGCCGCGCGCGCGGCGTCGCTGGTCGAGGATGCGCGTGCGCTCGGCGCGCAACTGCCGCTCGGCTGCCGCGTGGAAGGCGCGACGATGCAGCCGGCGATCGTCGACGGCGTCACGCGCGACATGCGGCTGTACCGCGAGGAATCGTTCGCGCCGGTCGTCGCGATCCTGCGCGCGGACAGCGACGACGAAGCAGTCGCGCTCGCGAACGACAGCGAGTTCGGGCTGTCGGCGAGCGTGTTCAGCCGCGATATCGCACGTGCGATGGCCGTCGCGCGCCGGATCGAATCGGGGATCTGCCACGTCAACGGGCCGACCGTGCACGACGAAGCGCAGATGCCGTTCGGCGGCACGAAGGCGAGCGGCTACGGCCGCTTCGGCAGCCGTGCGTCGATCGCCGAATTCACGGAGCTGCGCTGGATCACCGTGCAGACCGCGCCGCGGCACTATCCCATATGAGCGAGCCGACGATGAATGCAGAGAAGGCGCCGCTTCAGGTCGCGCAACACGCCGACGCCGTGCGCTATCGCGCGGCCGACGTCGCGGTCGGCGCGGCCGAGATTCGCCGCGCGGCCGACGGCACGTGGTATCTGCGCTCGCGCGAACCGCTTGGCGACTACCCGACGCGCGTGACCGACTGCCTCGTGCGCGGCGCGCAGGCGCACCCCGACCGCGTGCTGGCCGCACGGCGCGGCGCCGACGGCCGCTGGATCGAGATCACCTACGCGCAGATGCTCGAACGCGCCCGCGCGCTCGGCCAGGGCCTCGCCGATCTCGGGCTGTCGGCCGAGCGTCCGCTCGCGGTGCTGTCCGGCAACGATCTCGAGCATCTGCAGATGATGTTCGCCGCGATGCTGGCCGGCGTGCCGTATTCGCCGATCTCGCCCGCGTATTCGCTGGTGTCGACCGACTACGGCAAGCTGCGTCACACGCTCGGCGTGCTGCGGCCGGGCGCGGTGTTCGTCGCGGAGCGCGCGCCGTTCGCGCGTGCGCTCGACGCGACGTTGCCGGCCGATGCGACGTTGATCGTCGCGCGCGATGCCGATGTCGATGCGGAGGGTCGCGCGGTGCCGCTGTCGCGCCTGCTCGCCACCGTCCCGCGCACGATCGACGCGGTCCACGCGGCGGTCGGTCCCGACCATCTCGCGAAGATCCTGTTCACGTCCGGTTCGACGAAGCAGCCGAAGGCCGTGCCGACCACGCACCGGATGCTGTGCAGCAACCAGCAGATGCTGCGCCAGACGATGCCGGAGCTCACGCGCGAGCCGCCGGTATTGGTCGACTGGCTGCCGTGGAATCACACGTTCGGCGGCAGTCACAATCTCGGCATCGCGCTGTACAACGGCGGCACGCTGTATATCGACGACGGCCGCCCGATGCCCGGCCGCTTCGACGAAACCGTGCGCAACCTGCGCGAGATCGCGCCGACGATCTACTTCAACGTCCCGAAGGGCTGGGAAGAGCTGACTGCCGCGCTGGAGCGCGATGCTGAACTGCGCGACACGTTCTTCTCGCGCGTGAAGCTGTATTTCTTCGGCGGCGCGGGGCTGTCGCAGGCCGCGTGGGACCGGCTCGACCGCGTGACCGAAGCGCATTGCGGCGAGCGCATCCGGATCATGGCCGGCCTCGGGATGACGGAGGCGTCGCCGTCGTGCCTGTTCACGACCGGGCCGCTGATGCGCGCCGGCTATATCGGGCTGCCCGCGCCGGGCTGCGACGCGAAGCTCGTGCCGTGCGGCGGCAAGCACGAACTGCGCTTCAAGGGGCCGAACGTGATGCGCGGCTACTGGCATGCGGACGTCGATCCGCGCGACGTGTTCGACGAAGAAGGCTATTACCGCAGCGGCGACGCGGGCGTCTTCGCCGATCCGGAGCGTCCGGAACTCGGGCTGCTGTTCGACGGGCGGCTGACCGAGGACTTCAAGCTGAGCAGCGGCACGTTCGTCAGCGTCGGGCCGTTGCGCGCGAACGCGGTGTCGACCGGCGCGCCGTACGTGCAGGACGTGGTCGTGACCGGCATCAATCGCGACGACATCGGCTTGCTGGTGTTTCCGCGCGTCGACGCATGCCGGGCGCTGGCGGGGCTCCCGGCCGATGCGTCCGTGACCGACGTGCTGCGCGCGCCGGCCGTGCGCGCGGCGTTCGCGACGTGGCTCGCCGCGCTGAACCGCAACGCGAGCGGCGGTTCGACGTTCGTCGCGCGGATCCGGCTGATCGACACGCCGCCGTCGCTCGATCTCGGCGAAGTGACCGACAAGGGTTCGCTGAACCAGGCGGCCGTGCAGAAGCATCGCGCGGCGACGATCGACGCGCTGTACGACCCGGCGCGGCGCGATCCCGACGTGATTTACGCGTAAGCAGCACGCGCGAGCAGTTGCAGCGGTAAGCAACACGCAGGCACGACGACCGGCCGGCCACGACACCGGCAGGCACTTTCGCGGCCAATGAATCAGGTTGCCTGATAATGGCGGCCATTCATACGACACCTCGCGCGCCGAACCGCCAGTGGCCGGCGGCGGCGCGCGGCGGCCGTTGCAGGGCCGACCGACTACAAAGACATGGGAATGGAGACATGAACACTTACGTTGCCGAAAAATCCACGGTCGCGACCACGCTTGCGCTGTGTTTCGCGATCGCACTCCTCGAAGGGCTCGACTTGCAGTCGGTCGGTGTCGCCGCGCCGCGCATGGCGCGCGAATTCGGGCTGTCCGTCTCGCAGATGGGCATCGCGTTCAGCGCGGGCACCTTCGGGCTGCTGCCGGGCGCGATGCTCGGCGGGCGGCTCGCCGACCGAATCGGCCGCAAGCGCGTGCTGATCGCATCGGTCGTGCTGTTCGGGCTGCTGTCGATCGCGACCGCGCAGGTATCGACGTTCGCGATGCTCGTCGTCGTGCGCGTGCTGACCGGCATCGGCCTCGGCGGCGCGATGCCGAACCTGATCGCGCTGTCGTCCGAAGCGGTCGAGCCGCGCTCGCGCAGCAGCGCGGTCGCGACGATGTACTGCGGGATCCCGTTCGGCGGCGTGATCGCGTCGGTGATCGGCGTGCTGCTCGCGGGCGACACCGAATGGCGGCACATCTTCTACGTCGGCGGCGTGGGCCCGCTGCTGCTCGTGCCGTTGCTCGTGTGGTTCCTGCCGGAATCGCGCGCGTATCTCGACGTCGCAGGCACGCAGGCCGCGCGCACAAGCGTCGGGAAGACGCTGTTCGGCGACGGCCGCACGACGTCGACGGTCGCGCTGTGGGTCAGCTACTTCTGCACGCTGATCGTCCTCTACTTCCTGCTGAACTGGCTGCCGTCGCTGATGGCCTCGCGCGGGCTCGATCGCGCACACGTCGGCCTCGTGCAGATCGCGTTCAACGTCGGCGCGGGGCTCGGCGCGCTCGGCATCGGCGCGGCGCTCGACCGGATGCGCGCGTCGCGCGTGGTCGGCGGCATGTATGTCGGGATCGTGCTGTCGCTCGCCGCGCTCGCGGCCGCGCCCGGTTTCGCGTCGCTCGCGGCGGCCGCGTTCGCGGCGGGGATGTTCGTCGTCGGCGGGCAGTCGGTGCTGTATGCGCTCGCGGCGATCTACTACCCGACGGCGATGCGCGGCACCGGCGTCGGCGCGGCGGTGGCGGTCGGCCGGCTCGGTTCCGTCGTCGGGCCGCTCGCGGCGGCGACGCTGCTGGCCGCGGGCCGCAGCGCGCCGGTCGTGATCGGCGCGAGCATCCCCGTCACGCTCGTCGCGGCCTTCGCCGCATTCGTGCTGATTCGCCGCCCGCAAGCCGGCGACTGACTGGCGGCTGACGGTTCGATTTTTTCAATGCGCGCCGTCAGAGCGCGCTTACTCAAGGTCTGGAGACGCAACGATGAAGAAGACAAGGAACGGCCTGCTGGCCGCCGGCGCGTGCTGCGCGCTCGCCGCGCCGGGCGCGCACGCGCAGTCGAGCGTGACGCTTTACGGGATCATCGATACGGGCGTCGAGTTCGTGTCTCACGCGAACGCGGCAGGCGACCACGTCGTGCGGATGCCGGGCGTGACGGGCGAGCTGCCGTCGCGCTGGGGCCTGCGCGGCGCCGAGGATCTCGGCGGCGGCTACCAGGCGGTGTTCACGCTCGAAAGCGGCTTCAACGTGCGCGGCGGCGATCTCGGGCAGGGCGGCCGGCTGTTCGGGCGCCAGGCGTTCGTCGGGCTGAAGAGCGGCTTCGGCACGCTCGCGTTCGGCCGTCAGTACACGATGACCTACCTCGCGCTGCAGGGCGCGGACATCATCGGCCCCGACATCTACGGGCTCGGCTCGTTCGACGCATACGTGCCGAACGGCCGCGCCGACAACGCGGTGACCTACGTCGGCACGTATCGCGGCGTGACGTTCGGCGCCGCCTATTCGTTCGGCCGCGACGGCGCGGGCACCGGCAACTCGCCGGGGCAGGGCACGTGCGCGGGGCAGGTGCCGGGCGACGCGGTGCAGTGCCGCAACTGGTCGCTGATGCTCAAGTACGACAGCGCGTATTTCGGTGCGGCGGCGTCGTACGAGGAACAGCGCGGCGGCACCGGCGCGGCCGCGAACTTCTTCGATGGCGTGGCGCCCGTCCCGTTCACGAGCAGCGGCGGCAAGGACGCGCGCGCGCACGTGAGCGCGTATGCGCAGGCGGCCGGCGCGAAGATCGGCGCGGGCTGGATCGGGCGGCGCGTGTCGACCGGTTCGCCGGCCGCGCCCGGCGCGCATTCGGACCTGTTCTTCCTCGGCGCGTCGTATGCGGTGAAGCCCGATTTCATCGTCGACGGCGAAGGCTACCGGATCGTCAACAGCGCGCACGACACGCGCGCGACGATGGCCACGCTGCGCGCGACCTATCTGCTGACCAAGCGCACGGCCGTCTATGCGCAATCGTCGTATCTGTGGAACAGCGCGCATGCACGCTACGCGGTCAGCGGCGGCGGGCCGGGCACGACGCCGGGCGCAGGGATGGGGCAGCTCGGCGCGATGGTCGGCGTGCGGCACATGTTCTGATTGACCGGCGTGACGAACCGAACGGGAGTTATCTTGAACAGGAAATCTGCGTTCCTCTGTATCGCGCCGCTGTCCGCCGCCGCCCTGCTCGCCGGTTGCGGCGGCGACGATTCGATCAGCGCCCCGCCCACGCACATGAGCGCCGCGACGCCTGCCGCGATGGCGCAGACCTGCGACGCGCTCGCCGCGAAGCTCGCGTATGCGAACACGTCGTTCACGTCGGTGACGACCGCGGCGGCCGGCGCGCTGACGGTGGCCGGCAAGCCGGTCGCCGAGCACTGCGTGATCGAAGGGAAGATGAACGAGCGCGTGAGCGCGGTGGACGGCAAGACCTATGCGATCGGCTTCGAGATGCGATTGCCGAAAGCGTGGAACGGCCGCTTCTTCTACCAGGCGAACGGCGGGCTCGACGGCAACGTCGTGACCGCGACCGGCGAGATCGGCGGCGGCGGGCCGTTGACCAACGCGCTGAACCAGGGTTTCGCGGTGATCAGCTCGGATTCCGGGCACAGCGCCGCGCAGAATCCGTTGTTCGGCCTCGATCCTCAGGCGCGGATCGACTACGGCTACGGCGCCGTCGACGCGCTGACGCCGATGGCGAAGCAGGTGATCCGGCTCGCGTACGGCAAGGCGCCCGATCGCAGCTATTTCGGCGGCTGCTCGAACGGCGGCCGTCACGCGATGGTGACGGCGGTGCGCAACCCGGCCGACTACGACGGCATCATCGCGGGCGATCCGGGCTTCCATCTGCCGAAGGCGGCGATCGGCGAGATGTACGGCGCGCAGCAGTTCGCGAAGATCGCGTCGGCCACGGGAACGAACGGGCTGCCGGACATCCGTAGCGGTTTCAACGATGCGGAACGCCAGTTCGTCGGCGCGAAGATCGTCGAAAAATGCGATGCGCTCGACGGCGCGGCCGACGGGATGGTGCAGGACGTCGCCGCGTGCCAGGCGCACTTCAGCGTCGATGCGGATATCCCGACCTGCGCGAACGGCACGCGCACGGGCGCCTGCCTGACGCCCGCGCAGAAAACCGCGCTGGAGAACGTGTTCACCGGTGCGCGCAACAGCGCGGGCACGGCGTTGTACGCGAGCTTTCCGTACGATCCGGGCATGTCGGGCCCGGGCTGGGCCGCGTGGAAGCAGTCGAACTCGATCATGCTCGACCCGGCCGCGATGGCGTTCACGTTCATGACGCCGCCGAAAACCGCCGCGACGCTCGCGAACCTCGCCGGCTTCGCGCTCGGTTTCGACATGGACAACGACGCGCCGGCGATCTTCGCGACGAACGGCACTTACACGCAATCGTCATGGTCGTTCATGACGCCGCCCGACGAGACGAACCTCGCCGCGCTGAAGTCGCGCGGCGCGAAGCTGCTCGTCTATCACGGCACGGGCGACCCGGTGTTCTCGTTCAACGACACGCGCGACTGGTATGCGCAGGTCGCGCAGGCGAACGGTGGCGATGCGTCGAGCTTCGCACGCTTCTATCCGGTGCCGGGGATGAACCACTGCTCGGGCGGGCCGGCCGCCGATCAGTTCGACATGCTGACGCCGCTCGTAGCGTGGGTCGAACAGGGGCAGGCGCCCGCGGCGGTCGTGGCGACCGCGCGCGACGCGACGAACGCGGTGCCGAACGCGGACGTGCCCGCGTCGTGGGGCGCGGGACGCACGCGGCCGCTGTGCCCGTATCCGCAAGTCGCGCGCTACAACGGTTCGGGCGATTTGAACTCGGCGGCGAGCTTCAGTTGTCGTTGACGTAGCCGTCGACGGGAGACGGCCGGCGCACGCTGCCGCGCGCCGGCCGTTTCATCGTTGCATTCACTCGCCGGCATCGACCGGCACGTCGAGCCCGACCTTCACGCGGCTCATGCTCACCAGCGTCTTGAACCGCTTCACGTTGTTGTTCGCGAAGAACAACTCGCGCGTGAGCGCGTTGTACTGATCCATGTTGCGCACCGCGAGGATCAGCACGAAATCCCATTCCCCCGTCACGTAGTAGCACTGCTGGATCTGCGGGCAGCGCTCGAACGCGCGTTTCATCGCATCGAGCTGGTCGATCTGCTCGCTCTCGACCTCGACGTTCACGACGATCGTCAGCGGATGATCGACCTTGTCCGGCGCGACGACGGCCGTATAGCGCTCGATCACGCCCGCTTCCGCGAGACGCCGCAGCCGCCGGTTCACGGCGGCGGTCGACAGGTTGACGCGCGCGCCGAGCTCGGCCTGCGGCGTCTGCGCGTCGCGCTGGACTTCCATCAACAGCTTGCGATCGAACGCATCGAGAGGAGTCGTCATGATGGCGCGTGCAACCTCGAAAGAATGAGAAATTTTTGCGTCGGAGCGGTCGATTTGGCGATTTCGTTCGCCCGCCTGCGCAATATTATTTTTCCAACCGACGGCGCGCGCAACCCGCGCCTGCCCGACCCGACTCACCCGACGGACCCCCCGGCGGTCCCGCTCCGGAGCCTTACGTCATGCTGATCGACAACCCGCGCGCGTCGCGCACTGCCTATCCGGACGCGCTGCGCCGCGTGATGAACATCGCGTCGGCCGACGAAAGCGGCGCGTGGCTCGCGCACTGGCCGCTCGTCGGCCACGCGCGCACGCCGCTGCGCGCGCTGCCCGATCTCGCCGCGCGGCTCGGCGTCGCGAGCGTCAGCGTGAAGGACGAGTCGTGCCGCTCGCCGCTCGGCAGCTTCAAGGCGCTCGGCGCGCCGATCGCGCTGGTGCGGCTCGTGAAGCGGCTGCGCCGCGCGCAGGCACTCGATCCGCAAGGGCTTCTCACCGGCCGCTACGCGTCGGCGCTGGCCGACCTGACGGTGATCAGCGCGACCGACGGCAATCACGGCCGCGCGCTGGCCGCCGCCGCGCGCGCGATCGGCTGCGGGTGCGTGATCGTGCTGCACGCGAACGTCGACGCCGAGCGCGAATGCGCGATCTCCGCGTATGGCGCGCGGATCGTGCGCATCGCGGGGAACTACGACGAATCGGTGGTCTGCGCGGCGCAGCTCGCGCAGGCGAACGGCTGGTACGTCGTGTCGGATACGTCGTACGACGGCTACGAAGCGAGTCCGCGCGACGTGATGCAGGGCTACGGCGTGATCGCCGCCGAAGCGGCCGCGCAGGCGAAAGAGGGCGACGGGCGGCCGTTCACGCACGTATTCCTGCAGGGCGGCGTGGGCGGCCTCGCCGCGGGCGTCGCGAGTTACCTGTGGGAGCGCGACGGCGTGCAGCGGCCGCGCTTCGTCGTCGTCGAGCCGCGCCAGGCCGATTGCCTGTACCAGAGCGCGCTGGCCGGGCGCGCGACGAAGGCGAGCGGCAGCGTCGATTCGGTGATGGCCGGGCTCGCGTGCGGTGAGGCGTCGCCGCTCGCGTGGGATTTCCTCGAGATGTGCATCGACCACTTCATGCTGATCGACGACGACGACGCGGTGCAGGCGATGCGCGGCCTCGCGGCCGGCAGCGAACGCGACGTGCCGCTCGTCGCCGGCGAATCGGGCGCGGCCGCCGTGGCGGGGCTGGCCGTGCTGATGCGCGACCCGGCGCGCGCGCGGCAGGTCGGGCTCGACGCCAACGCGCGCGTGCTGGCGATCAACACCGAAGGGGCGACCGCGCCGTCGGTGTACCGGAACTGCGTCGGCGAGACGGCCGACGCGGTGCTCGCGCGCCAGCGCGACTGGCTGAGCCGCGCGGCGGTGGCGGCCTGAACGACATGACGACCGACATGACCACCGACGAGGCGAACGCAATGGACACAATCGACGCAATGGCAGAAAGCACGCTGCAGGGCCGACTGAAGACCTGGCGCCGGTATCTGCACCAGCACCCGGAAACGGGTTTCGAAGAAGTGAGCACGTCGGATTACGTCGCGCGGATCCTGACGACGCTCGGGCTCGACGTGCATCGCGGCATCGGCGGCACCGGGCTCGTCGCGAACCTGACGGCCGGCACCGGCCAGCGCGCGATCGGCATTCGCGCGGATATGGACGCGCTGAACATCGTCGAGCATGCGCCCGACCGCGCGCACGTGTCACGCACGCCCGGCAAGATGCACGCGTGCGGGCACGACGGCCACATGTCGATGGTGCTCGGCGCCGCGCAACTGCTGGCCGAGCGCAAGGATTTCGACGGCACCGTGCGTTTCATTTTCCAGCCGGCGGAAGAGCACGGCCGCGGCGCGAAGGCGATGATGGCCGACGGGCTGTTCGAGCGCTTCCCGGTCGACGCGATCTTCGGCGCGCACAACATGCCGGGCATGCGCGCGGGCACGTTCGCGACGCGTGCGGGCGGCATCATGGCGAGCGAAGACAATTTCGTGATCCGGATCGACGGGCGCGGCACGCATGCGGCGCGGCCGCACATGGGCATCGATCCGATCGTGATCGGTTCGCAGATCGTGCTTGCGCTGCAGACGATCGTGTCGCGCAATCTCGACCCCGGCCAGCAGGCGGTGATCTCGTGCACGGAATTCATCACCGACGGGCTGCGCAACGTGCTGCCGTCGACCGTGACGATCAAGGGCGACACGCGCAGCTATTCGCGCGACGTGCAGGCGCTGCTGGAGGCGCGGATGCGCGAGATCGGCGAAGGGATCTGCCGCACGCACGGCGCGACCTGCACGTTCGAGTACACGCACGAGTTCGCGCCGACGGTGAATTCGCCGGAATGGGTCGACGCGGCCGTGCAGGCCGCCGCGGACGTCGCGGGCGCCGACGCGGTGAACGCCGACGTGCAGCCGATGATGATCTCGGAGGATTTCGGCGCGTTCCTGCAGGCGGTGCCGGGTAATTTCGTGTTCATCGGCAACGGTGAAGCGGCCGGGCAGGGCGGCGTGCCGCTGCACAACGCGACGTACGATTTCAACGACGAGATTTTGCCGATCGGCGCGCGATATTTCGCGGAAGTGGCGCGGCGCGCGTTGAAGGCGGTATAGCGGGATGGGCGCGGGGCGGTGCACCTGCGTCATCGACGACGCATCGATGCTCGAGCGCACCGGGTGCCGGCGCGTCGAGATCATTCGTCGTCGGCCGTCGTTTGCGGGCGCACGAGGATCATGTTGTGGAACGGCGCGATCAGCACGCCGCGATTCAGCAAAAGTTTTTGCGCATAAACATACGACAACTTACTTCTGGCCCGTCCATTCTTCAATGTGAGTGTGCGCACACATCCAGCACGATGTTCGGTGAAAACGACCTAAACGACAAATGCGTATCTCGCGCCTGTCGCGTCCCGACTCCGCAATGTAGTACGACGACGTATAAATCGTGATCCGCCGATCAGCGCATCGATACCCTCTCACCCTGCAGGGTTGTCAACACGACGATCACCGACAAGCGATGAGATGAAGCAACACGCCACGAGGTTCGCGTGCGACCCGGTTGGTGCCCGGACGCGAACGCGAATGCGTCAAGCCAGCGTCTTGATCATGTAGTGCTCGTCGTAGAAGCGGCCATCGACGAACAGGGAACGCGGCTCCGTGCCGAACCGCACGAACCCTTGGGAGGCGTAAAGCTGCTCCGCGGTGCTGTTGACCTCGTTCACGCACAGCATCAGCTGGCTGCATCCCCACGCGTTGGCCGCATGCGCGGTCGCGCTGTCGAGGAGCGCCTGCGCGATGCGTTGCCCGCGATACGCGGCGTCGACGTACACGCCCCAGATCGTCGCCTTGTGCGCGATCTTCATGCGCGCATCGCGGCGTACGCCGGTGATGCCGACGAGCGTGTCGCCGTCGAACGCGCCGAACACGGCTTGTGCCTGCGTCGGCGTGAGGCGCTTCGCGAATTCGTCGACCGGCACCTGCGACTCTTCGTCGAGCGTCGGCAGGAAGGACGTGGGTGCGGTGTCGACCGCACGCAGGCGGACGGTCTGGAACTGCGCCGCGTCGGCGGCGTCAAGCTGGCGGATCGTGATCGTCATCGGGGGCATTCCGGTTGAGGGGCGCGTGCATGCCGGCGCGCCGCTGCCGCGGTCGCGGGATGCATCGTCCTTATCCTAATAGGAATCCGGTTGCCGGGTGGCGACGTGCGGTGCGCCGTACGGGCTGCGCGCACGATCGTGAACGGGGAACGCGGTGATGGCGGTGCGTCGTACCGCCATCAAGGCGGGAGCGCGTCAAGCGCATGCGCGGTTGCGCCGGGCTGACGCGCGACGTCGAACCGGCGACGTGCGCGCGACCAACTCACGCGCACGCAACGGGAATCAATAGCGCGACAACTGATTGCCGTTGATCTGAACGCGGTCGCCCGGGCGCAGGTTGCCCGGCGACTGCACGTCGAACGAGCGCATCGAGCCGTCGCTGACCTGCACGTCGATCCGATAGCTGCTCGGGCCTTGCGCGGCGCCCATCTGCTGGCCGATCTGGTTGCCGGCCACCGCACCGCCGAGCGCGCCGATCACGGTCGCCGCATCGCGGCCGTGACCGCGGCCGAACTGGTTGCCCACCAGGCCGCCGACCAGCGCACCGACGACGGTGCCGGCGATGCCCGACGGGGCGACCGAGCCGTTGACCGGCTGGATGTTCGACACGGTGCCGTACTGCGTGCCGTACGGGGTCGCGTATTGCTGTTGCGGGTTGCCGTACTGGTCATACGGCTGCGAGCCGTATTGCGACGGATTGCCGTATTGATCGTACGGTTGCGGCGCCTGGTTCGGATAAGCCGGTTGCTGCTGCACGTAGCCCGGCTGCGAATACGCGGGCTGCGGATAAGCGGGCGTCGCGTATTGCTGCTGCTGCGGATAGCTCGGCTGCGCGCCGTAGTAGCCCGGCGCGACGCACGCGGTGAGCGGAAGCGCCGCCACGGCGACGAGCGAGGCGAACAGAACGGTCTTCGTGGAAGGCATGCGCATCATGATGATTCCTGCATCGGCAATGTGTCCGCCGCTGGATTCCCGTCAGGGTGGCGAACTCGGCGTGAGTATAAGGAATGGCCGGATGTGCGTCCGGTGTGGCCGGGTAACAACGTGTAAAGTCTGTTGCCGCGTAAATCGCCGGTGGGGCGGGGCGCCGAAGCCGCGACCGGCAACGGCGCGACGCGGTTTCCCGGCGCACGCGTGCCCGCGCTGCGGCCCGCGCGCGGCCGCCGACATTCCAGCCGTTTCCACGGCCGGCGCAACCCGTCTGCGCGCCGCACATCGCGAAATCGAATGCGCGGCATCGCGACATTTAATTGGCCTCGCGCAGCGGCGTCCGATATCGTGGCCGGATTCCCTGCCAACGGTCGCGCCGCGCCGGCCGCGGTTCCCTCCCCTGTCCGCACCGGTGTCGCGCCGCGACCGCCCCACATTCGAAGCCATGACCGAACGACTCTTCATCAACGCCCGCGATGCCGGCGGCCAGCCCGTCAATCTCGTCGTCCGCGACGGCCGCTTCGCCGCGATCGGCGCCGCGTGCACCGCCGCGTCCGGCGCGCAGATGATCGACCTCGACGGCCGCGTCGTGCTGCCCGGTTTCGTCGACGGACACATCCATCTCGACAAGAGCTTCGTCGGCGATCGCTGGGTGCCGCACGAACCGGTCGGCTCGCTGCGCGAGCGGCTCGCGGTCGAGAAGCGCCAGCTCGCGGACGCGCCGCCGGCCGTCGAGCGCGCGAACGCGCTGATCGCGCAGGCCGCCGCGTTCGGCACGATCGCGATGCGCAGCCACGTCGACGTCGATGCGACGACGGGCCTGTCGAACCTGCACGCCGTGATGGCCGCGCGCGAGCAATGGCGCGGGATCGTCGACATCGAACTGGTCGCGTTTCCGCAGGCCGGCGTGATCACGTGCCCGGGCACCGCCGAGATCCTCGACGCCGCGGTGCGCGAAGGCGCGGACGTGGTCGGCGGAATCGATCCGACGACGCTCGACGGCGACGCCGACGGCCAGCTCGACATCGTGTTCGGCATCGCCGAGAAGCGCGGCGCGAAAATCGACATCCACCTGCACGAGCCGGGCGAAACGGGCATCGCGCAATTGCTGCGGATCGCGGCGCGCACGCGCGCGGCCGGGCTCGGCGGGCGCGTGAACGTGAGTCATGCGTACGCGCTCGGCCAGGTGAGCGACGACGACGTGCAGCGCACCGCCGCGGCGCTGGCCGACGCCGGCGTATCGATCCTGACGAATGCGCCGGGCGATTGCGCGTTCCCGCCGGTGCAACGGCTGCGCGACGCGGGCGTGCACGTGTTCGCGGGCAACGACAACATCCGCGACGCGTGGTGGCCGTACGGCAACGGCGACATGTTGCAGCGCGCGATGATGGTCGGCTACCGATCGGGCTTCTATACCGACGAAGCGCTCGGCGTCGCACTCGACATGGCGACGCACGCCGGTGCGCGCGCGATCGGCAAGGAGAACTACGGAATCGCGGTGGGCTGCGACGCGAGCTTCGTCGCGGTGCGTGCGCCGAATGCGGCGGCGGCCGTCGCGGGCGTGCCGGCCGAACGCTGGGTATTCCGCCGCGGCGAAAGCGATACGGGCGCACCGTTCGCGCCGTCGCTGCGCTTCACGTGCTGATTCGCCCGACCGGCGGCACGGCATGTGCCGTGGCCGCCTTGCATCGATCGACCCGACCGGAACCGACATGACGAACCTGCTGATCCGCAATGTCCGCACGAACGCCGACGCCGCGCTCGATATCCTGATCGAAGGCGATCGCATCGCACGCGTCGGCCCGTCGCTCGAGGCCCCGGCCGGCTGCGCGATCGAGGACGGCGCGGGCGCGTTGGCGCTGCCCGGCCTCGTCGAAGGCCATACGCACCTCGACAAGACTCACTGGGGGATGCCGTGGTATCGCAACGCGGTCGGGCCGCGTCTCGTCGACCGTATCGAGAACGAACGCCACTATCGCGCGACGAGCGGCCATGACGCGGGCGCCGCGTCGCTCGCGCTGGCGCGCGCGTTTCTCGCGGCCGGCACGACGCGCATCCGCACGCACGTCGACGTCGATACCGACGCCGGGCTGCGTCATCTGCACGGCGTGCTCGCGACGCGAGAAACGCTGCGCGGACAGGTCGAGATCCAGATCGTCGCGTTTCCGCAATCGGGCGTGCTCAAGCGACCGGGCACCGATGCGCTGTTGTCCGACGCGCTCGACGCCGGCGCCGACCTGCTCGGCGGGCTCGACCCATGCGCGATCGAAGGCGATCCGGTCGAGGCGGTGGACGTGCTGTTCGCGATCGCCGAACGCCACGGCCGCGGGCTCGACGTCCATCTGCACGAGCGCGGGTCGATGGGCGCGTATTCGCTCGACCTGATCCTGCAGCGCACCGCGGCGCACGGCATGCACGGGAAGGTCACGATCAGCCATGGTTTTTGTCTCGGCGATCTCGCCGAACGCGAGCGCGATGCGCGGCTCGCGCGGATGGCCGAGCTCGGCGTCGCGATCGTCACGACCGCGCCGGCCGCGGTGCCGGTGCCGCCGGTGGCCGCGTGCCGCGCGGCGGGCGTGACCGTGATCGGCGGCAACGACGGCGTGCGCGACACCTGGACGCCGTACGGTTCGCCCGACATGCTCGAACGCGCGATGTTGATCGGCATGCGCAACGATTTCCGCCGCGACGATGCGCTCGAAGTCGCGCTCGACTGCGTGACGCACGGCGCGGCGCGCGGCTGCGGTTTCGCGGATTACGGGCTGCGGCCGGGTAGCCGCGCGGACGTCGTCCTGGTCGATGCGCTGACGTTCGCCGAGGCCGTCGTCGCGCGACCGGTGCGGCGCGTCGTCGTCTCGTCCGGGAAGATCGTCGCGCGCGACGGCGCGCTGGTCTGAGCGTCGCGTCGCCCCGGTATGATCCGGTTTTCAGCCGGATGTCGGGAGACGACGATGCGACGCACGACCGCGGCACGGGCCGCACGATGGATGGCGGCGGCCCTGTTCGCCGTGAGCGCCGCGCATGCGGTGGCGGCCGGGCCGGCCGACGCGCGGCAGGAAGCCAACCGGCGCACGGTGCTCGCGTTCTACGAGAAAGGTTTGAACGAGAAGGATGCGGACGCCGCGCTCGCGTATGTCGGCGATCGCTACGTGCAGCACAACCCGAACGCGGCCGACGGACGCGACGGCTTCCGCAAGTTCGTCGCGTTTCTGCGCGATAAATATCCGCAGTCGCACAGCGAGATCAAGCGCTCGTTCGTCGACGGCGACTACGTGATCCTGCACGTGCACGCGGTGCGCGAACCGGGCACGCGCGGCAGCGCGATCATGGACATCTTCCGGCTCGAGCACGGCAAGATCGTCGAACACTGGGACGTCAACCAGCCTGTGCCCGAGCAGGCGGCGAACGGCAACACGATGTTCTGACGCGTGTGGCGCGCGGCGCGCCTGTGTGCCGCTCCCGTTTGAAATCCGCTTCGCCTACCGCCCTTCGAGTTCCAGCATCGCCGCGAGCGTCTTCGTCAGCGCGCTGACCATCGGGTCGGCGGTCGGCCGGTGCAGGATCGCGATGTCCATGTGCTCGATCGGCGCGAAGCCCTGCTTCGCGGCCAGCACCACATGCTCGTCCGTCACCGCACGCGCGGGCAGCACGCTGATGCCGAGCCCGTCCGCGACGGCCGCCTGGATGCCGCTCAGGCTCGACGTCGTGAAGCTGATCCGCCAGCGGCGGCCGCGCTCCTCGATCGCCTTGATCATGTCGTCGCGGTAGAGCCCGCGCGGCGGGAACGCGACGATCGGCACCGGGTCGAGATCGATCGACGGATGCTTCGCGCTGTCGATCCAGCGCAGCTTCTCCGGCCAGCGCACGACCGCCTCGCGGCTGTCGCGCCGCTGCTTGATCAGCACGAGATCGAGTTCGCCGCGATCGTACGCGGCGCTGACGTCGCGGCTCAGCCCGCACGTCACTTCGAGCTTCACCTGCGGATGCTCGCGCTTGAACGCCGCGAGCGCGTGCGTCGTGCGGCCCGCCGCGAAATCGTCGGGCACGCCGAGCCGGATCGTCAGCGCGACCGTCGCGCCCGACAGCGCCTCCAGCATCTCGTCGTTCAGCGCGAGCATGCGCCGCGCATAGCCGAGCACCGTCACGCCCGCATCGGTCGGCCGCACGTCGCGCGTGCCGCGATCGAGCAGGCGGTGGCCGGCGATTTCCTCGAGGCGACGCACCTTCTGGCTGACCGTCGACTGCGTCGAATGCAGGCGCGCGGACGCCGTCGTGAAACTGCCGCAGTCGGCGACCATCACCAGCGCGCGCAGCAGGTCGATGTCGAACAGGGGTCTATTCATTTATGCACTTCTAGGGATTCGGGTATTTCATTTTCAAATGCGTGCGACGACTTTTAACATGGTGGGGCATCGCGGGCAATCGCGGTTTCGCCGGAGCTGGGCGGG
>NZ_JBYQCG010000170.1:40638-59022 GCF_057837105.1 Burkholderia sp. APQ4-4ca
TAGCCGAGCACCGTCACGCCCGCATCGGTCGGCCGCACGTCGCGCGTGCCGCGATCGAGCAGGCGGTGGCCGGCGATTTCCTCGAGGCGACGCACCTTCTGGCTGACCGTCGACTGCGTCGAATGCAGGCGCGCGGACGCCGTCGTGAAACTGCCGCAGTCGGCGACCATCACCCGCGCGCGCAGCAGGTCGATGTCGAACAGGGGTCTATTCATTTATGCACTTCTAGGGATTCGGGTATTTCATTTTCAAATGCGTGCGACGACTTTTAACATGGTGGGGCATCGCGGGCAATCGCGGTTTCGCCGGAGCTGGGCGGGTGTTTTGCGGGGTTGTGAGGTGCTTGACGAACATCCCGTGGAGGACATTCGCGCACGACGCCGATCTGCACGGCACGAACCGGTGTCGCGGCTCCGGGTTGATTCCGGCGGCCGATCGCGATCATGTCGAGACGGTACGCACGCCGATCGATGCGAACGTGAACGTCGATCACGGAGGCGAGGTGCGATATCGCGCTGAAAAATTCGATCGCGGTATAGGGCGCGTTACTGACGGGTTCAATGGAATATCGGGCGACAGATTGACGTGGTTGCTGGTGTGGGCAACTTCCTCTCGCTAACATCCGGAGCACACGTTCTGACGCTCGCGTGCATCGCGCAGGGTAAACACTCGAGCATTCCGTAAAAAAGCCGTCAATCGAGCATCGTTACGCTTCCTTGGTTTCGATCTTCCGTCAATCCGCCGCGCTCCCCATTTCTCCGCTTGCACTCAAAAATTATGCGGTCTAGACTGCGTTGCAATTTCATCGAAGTCCGTCTTTCGCGCCCCGTGCCGGCTTCTCGTCGCGGCGCCTCCACCGGACGCCGGCATCGCCTGCCGCGTCGAGATTTTCAAGGACCCCCCATGAACCGCATCGCAAAGCTCCTCGTCACCGCGTTGGCGTTCGCACCGCTCGTATCGTTCGCACAGGACACGTCGACGATCCGCTGGGGCATCGACCCCACGTATCCGCCGTTCGAGGCGAAGCAGCCCGACGGCTCGCTCGCCGGGTTCGACATCGACCTGCGCAATGCGCTCTGCGAGCAACTGCATGCGAAGTGCGTGTGGGTCGAGCAAAGCTTCGACGGCATGATCCCGGCGCTGCGCGCGCGCAAGTTCGACGTGATCATGTCCGCGATGACCGCCACCGACGAACGGCTCAAGCAGATCGACTTCTCGAACAAGCTGTACGCGTCGCCGGGCGCACTCGTCGCGCCGGTCGGCTCGAAGCTGCTGCCGAGCGCCGCATCGCTCGCCGGCAAGCGCGTCGGGATCGACCAGGGCACGACGCAGGAGGCGTATGCGAAGGCCGAATGGGCGACCAAGGGCGTGACGATCGTCTCGTACCAGAACCAGGACCAGGTGTACCAGGATCTCGTCAACGGCCGCCTCGATGCGACGTTCCAGGACAAGACGCAGGCTGGCTACTCGTTCCTGAAGACGCCGCGCGGCAAGGGTTACGCGTTCGCGGGGCCGGACGTGACCGACGCGCGGATCACCGGCTACGGCGTCGCGATGGGCGTACGCAAGGGCGACGCCGACATGAAGAAGCGGCTGAACGACGCGATCGTCGCGATCCGCGCGAACGGCACGTACCAGAAGATCGCCGCGAAATACTTCGACTTCGACATCTACGGCGCAAAGCAGCAACTGACTTCGGCGCCGTGACCCCGTGACTCATCCGATCGACAGGCACACCATGACGAGCATTCAGGATCGCGTCGCGCAAGCCGTGACGCCCGAGCTGATCGCCGCGTTCCGCGAGGAAGGCGCGGTCTGCATCAAGGGCATCTTTTCGCCCGACGAAGTGGCCGCGCTGCGGGCCGGCATCGACGCGAACCTCGCGCAACCGAGCGAACGCGCGAAAGTCGCGAGCCGGCCCGACGATCCGGGCTGGTTCTTCGAGGATTTCTGCAACTGGCGGCACAACGACGCGTATCGCGACTTCATCGTGCGCTCGCCGGCGCCGTCGGTCGCCGCCGCGCTGATGGGCACGGACCACGTGCGGCTGCATCACGACCACCTGCTCGTGAAGGAGCCCGGCACGCGGCAGCGCACGCCGTGGCATCAGGATCAGCCGTACTACGACATCGAAGGCGACGACAACGTGAGCATGTGGATTCCGGTCGATCCGGTGCCGCTCGAATCGACGCTGGAATTCGTCGCGGGCTCGCATCGCGGGCCGTGGCTGATGCCCCGCACGTTCATGGACAAGGAGGCGAAGTGGTTTCCGGAAGGCAGCCTTGCCGACCTGCCCGACATCGAATCCGACCGCGCGGCCTTCCCGATCCGTCGCTGGGCGCTCGAACCGGGCGACATGGTGTGCTTCCGGATGCTCACGCTGCATGCGTCGGGCGGCACGCAGAACCGGCGGCGCGCGTTTTCGATTCGCTTCGTCGGCGACGACATCCGTCACGCGCCGCGCCGCTGGAAAACGTCACCCGATTTCCCCGGGCTCGCGGATCAACTGCCGGACGGCGCACCGCTCGATCACCCGCTGTTTCCGGTCGTGTGGTCGCGCGATGCGGGGCAGGTCGATGGGATCTGACTCCGGTGCGTCGAGGTGACGAAACCGGCGGCAGTTTCAGGGGCGAAACGGCCGCCGTGCGTTCCTGGCGCGTGCGACGAAGGATCAGGTCGGGTGGCGCCCCGCGCCCGGCTTGAAACGCGAGCCGAGCCGGTAGCGATTGCCAGGATGCAGGAAGTGCACGAACGTGACGGGCAGCCCGTCCGTCCACGTGCGGCGCGTGAGCGTGAGGCACGGCTCGTCGGCGCGCATGTCGAGCAGCCGCGCCTGTTCGCCGGTCGGCAGCGACGCGTCGACGACGTGCTCGATTTCCAGTTCGTAGTGCGACACGTTGTTGTACAGGTATTCGGACGGCGGCTCGATCTGAAAATCCTGATCGATGAAGCCGGGCGCGGCGGCCGGGTTCACGTAGCGATCCTCGAGCTGGATCGGGCGGCCGTTTTCCTCGTGCACGCACACCACGTGAAAGACCGGCGTGTTGACCGGCAGGCCGAACGCGGCCGCGACGTCGAACGACGCGGGCTCGCGCGACTGGCTGAGCACGCGGCAGCGGTATTCGTGACCGCGCGCGCGGATCTCGTCGCGGATGTGCGCGATCATCAGCAGGTTCGACTGCGGCTTCACCTCGGCGACGAAGGTGCCGACGCCCGCGATGCGCTTGAGCACGCCTTCCTCGGTCAGCTCGCGCAGCGCGCGATTGACCGTCATGCGCGCGACGCCGAACTGCGCGGCGAGATCGAGTTCGGACGGAATGCGGTCCCCCGGGCGCCAGTCGCCCGCATCGACATTCTGGCGAACGAGCGTCTTGATCTGCTGGAACGGTGCGGTGGTCTTCGTGACCATCGGGGGATCCTTCGGGAAGGGCAACCGCGAAATTCTATCCCGGATCAGGCGGCGGGCAGTTCGCGAACGTCGGCCGTCGGCTCGTTACCGAACGCGTCGCTCAGCGCATGGCCGATCAGTTGCCGTGCCGCCGCCGCGGGCGTCGCGAGCGCGCCGCTCGACTTCAACTCGTCGAACTTCTCGCGCATCGGGAAGTTGTCTTCGCTGGTCGAGCGGATCGTCGCCTGCATGCCGGTGTCGACCACGCCGGGCGCGACGCTGCAGATCCGCAGCGCGCCGTTCGCGTCGAGCGCGACTGCGCGCGCATGGTGATCGAGCGCGGCCTTGGTCGCGCAGTAGACGCTCCAGCCCGCATACGCGTTGCGTGCCGCGCCGCTCGACACGTGCAGGATCCGGCATTCGGTCGTGGCCGATGCGGCTTGCGCGAGCGCGGCCGACAGCATCAGCGGCGCGGCGACGTTCAGGCCGACCGCGCGGGCGACGGTCGCCGGATCCTGCACGGCGAGCGGCCCGATCGGATCGACGATGCCCGCATTGTTGAACAGCAGCACGAGCGACGCGCCGTCGACGAAGCGGCGCAGTGTGTCGCCGGCCAGCCAGGCCGCGACGGCCGTGGTGTCCGACAGGTCGAGTTCGATTTCGGCGAAGCGCTCGCCGGCCTGCGACGCGAGCGACGGATGACGGCTGCGCGACACGCCGAGCACGGCGATGCCTTCCTGCAGCAGTTGTTCGGCGAGCGCCGCGCCGACGCCGCGGGTGTGTCCGGTGACGATGGCGCGCACGTGTGCGGGAGAAGATGCAGTCATGGTGGTGAACCGGTGAGGGGATGAGCGGGTTTGACGAGCGGCGCGCACGCACGCGGCAGCGCGTTCAGGGCGTGCGATGCGTGGTATCGACCTGCGAAGACGATCGCGCGCGGCACCGTTGATTTCGGGATGAACGCTTATCGTAGCGCCCGCGTGAGCATCGCGCAAACGCCGGGACGTGCGTGACGGATGAATCTGCGGCGCTGCGGCTCGCGCATCGTCGCGTTGCAGCACGTGCGCTCGGCGCGCCGCTGCGTCGGACGAAAGCCTGCTCAGGCGAGTGTGCGCGCCGGCGCGGCGAGCGGCGCCGGGCCGCGCGTCGCGAGCTATCATATGGCTCGCCCGTGCGCGAAGCCGCGCGGGCCGCAATCGTTTCCCTTCACCTGCCGCACGTTTCGACGCCACTCATGAACACCACGCCGGATACGCACACGCCCCGCGCCCTTCGCGAACTCACGCCCCTCGAGGCCCGCATTCTCGGCGTGCTCGTCGAGAAGCAGCATACGGTGCCGGACACCTATCCGCTGTCGCTGAATGCGCTGACCGCCGGCTGCAACCAGAAAACCGCGCGCGCGCCGGTGATGAACGTCAGCGAGGACGAAGTCACGACCGCGCTCGACGGGCTGAAGCACCTGAGCCTCGTGATGGAGGGCAGCAGCAGCCGCGTGCCGCGTTTCGAGCACAACATGAATCGCGTGCTCGGCATCCCGAGCCAGGCCATCGCGCTGCTGACGATCCTGTTGCTGCGCGGCCCGCAGACGGCCGCCGAGCTGCGCCTGAACAGCGCGCGCCTGCACGGCTTCGCGGATATCTCGTCGGTCGAGGCGTTCCTCGACGAACTCGCGGCGCGTGCGCAGCCGCTCGTCGTCCGGCTGCCGCGTGCACCGGGTGCGCGCGAGAACCGCTGGATGCACCTGATGTGCGGCGAAGCGAACATGGCCGACTTCGCGAGCACGGAGGCAGGCGGTGGCGCGGATTCGGTGTCGCCTTCCGAATTCGAAGCGCTGAAGGCCGAGCAGAAGCGTCTTGCGGACGAAGTGGCGCGACTCAATGCGCTGGTTCAGCGGATGGCGAGCGAACTGGGCATCGACGTCGACGCGCCGGGCGACGCGGGCTGATCGCTTCTTGATGCATGCAGCGCGATCGGCACGCACGCGCTCCGGATCAACGGGCGCATCACGGGCGATAACAGAATGGTTTTCATGGCGGTGCGTGAACGATGAAGATGCCTGTCAACCAACACTGATCCGCGTGGCGCCCGCATCGACGAGCCGGAACAGCAGATCCTCGACGGCCGCGCACGGCGCCGAGCCGAGATCCGCGTTGACGCGCCATCCGTGCTCCGTGTTCGCCGGTTCCGACAGATAGTGAACGATGCCGTGCAGGCCATCTTCGGCCGGCATGCTTTCGTCGTCGGCGTCGAACCACGCGAAGAACCAGGTCTTGAACACATCGGTGGCCGCGGCTTCGTCGAGCCCGCCGGCTTCGATCGTCGCCCAGTCCCACACGAACGGATGGATCGATACGGCTACCGTTTCGAGCTCGAACTCGAACGGCTCGAAATCCAGTTGCGTGGTCGAATCGATCATCGCCGGCTGGCCGGCCGATTCGCCCTCGGTGTGCACGGTGTCGGCACGGCACGGCAGCGCGAGCGGGCCTTCGGTGGCGAGCGTGCCGTCGGCTTTCCGGTAGGCCGGTTCGACGACGGCCGCCGGTTGCGCGGCCGCTTGCGCGAGCAGGTCGACGTAGGGTTGGCGGATGGCGCTGAGCAGGTCGGATACGGTCATCGTGGCGTGTCGGGCAAGGGGTGAACGATCGATCGCAGGCAAGCGGCGCATGCCGTCGCCTGCATCGAGCGAGGGGCCGCGTCGGCAGCGGACAACCACGATCGTACGGCACCGCGGCGACACGCGACCACTCGGCCGAATGGCCGGCGGCCCCCGATCGCCGTCGCTTCGCGAGCGTCGCGTCGATGCCGATCGACTCCCGCCGCCACCCGCTATCGTCCCGCGCGGGTGCCATAATCGAGCCTGCCCATCATTCCAGACAGACGTCCCCCGGAGAATCACCATGCAGAACCTCGACAATCCGTCCCACGATCGCGAGGTAGGCAGCGCCGACGCGACGCAGGACACCACGCGCATCGACGACGTCCGCATCGGCGCCGTGCGTCCGCTGATTTCGCCCGCGCTGCTGCTCGACGAGCTGCCGGTGCCGCCCGCGACGCAGATGCTCGTCGAGGATACGCGCCGCGCGATCGGCGACATCCTGCACGGCCGCGACGACCGGCTGCTGCTCGTCGTCGGCCCGTGTTCGATCCACGATCACGACCAGGCGCTCGACTATGCACGCCGCCTGAAGGCCGCCGCCGATGCGCTGAAGGACGACCTGCTGATCACGATGCGCGTGTATTTCGAGAAGCCGCGCACGACGGTCGGCTGGAAGGGGTACATCAACGATCCGCGTCTCGACGGCAGCTTCCGCATCAACGAAGGGCTGCGTGCCGCGCGGCAACTGCTGCTCGACATCAACGCGCTCGGCCTGCCGGCGTCGACCGAATTCCTCGACCTGCTGAGCCCGCAGTACATCGCCGACCTGATCGCGTGGGGCGCGATCGGCGCGCGCACGACCGAGAGCCAGAGCCATCGTCAGCTCGCGTCGGGGCTGAGCTGCCCGATCGGCTTCAAGAACGGCACCGACGGCGGCGTGCAGGTCGCGTCGGACGCGATCGTCGCCGCGGCCGCGAGCCATGCGTTCATGGGGATGACGAAGATGGGGATGGCCGCGATCTTCGAGACACGCGGCAACGACGACGCGCACGTGATCCTGCGCGGCGGCAAGAATGGGCCGAACTACGATGCCGAGCATGTCGAAGCGAGCTGCGCGGTGCTGCGCAAGGCTGGCTTGCGCGAGCAGGTGATGGTCGACTGCTCGCATGCGAACTCGAACAAGTCGCACGAGCGGCAGATCGAGGTCGCACGGGATCTCGCGCGGCAGTTGGGGCAGGGCGAGCACCGGATCGTCGGCGTGATGGTGGAGAGCCATCTCGAAGCAGGCAGGCAGGACCTGAAACCGGGCGTGCCGCTGCAATACGGCGTGTCGATTACCGATGCGTGCCTGAGCTGGTCGCAGACGGAGCCGGTGCTCGACGTGCTGGCGGAAGCGGTGCGGCATCGTCGGGTGTATTCGCGGAATGCGTGATGCCGTGGGGCTGCGCGGCGCCCGGCGCGTCGTTCGACGTGTTCGATGCGCCGCGAGGATCGGGCGCTCGCCCGCGAGATTGCCCTGATCGACCGGCCGCGGCGCTCTTGTTCCGCGCCGTGCGCCCCCGTCTGTCTGCACGATCCTTGATCCCGATCCGGCTCGCCCCGCCTGCCACGTTGCACGCTGAACGCACGACCCGGCGAATCCCGCTACCATGAAGGACGTGTTGCTCGCTGCAGTCCGGCCACGCACACACGCCGTGGCGGCGCGGCCGGCCATCACGCGACCGACGAAGCGGGGCATCCACCGATCAGCCGTTGCGCCCGCTTCGCTCCCGGAATCCACAACAACCGAACCGGAGTGCATGACACATGAAGTTCTACAAGACCCTCCTCGCAGCAGCCGTCCTCGCCTCGAGCGTCAGCGCGCACGCGCAGATCGCGGGCGCCCAGCCGATCAGCGTGACCGTCGAGCAATCGCAGGCGCTGCTCGAAGGCTGGAGCGTGAAGAAGAGCGTGCTCGGCAAGACCGTGTACAACGACGAGAACCAGAAAGTCGGCAAGGTGCGCGACCTGATCGTCGCACCGGACGGCTCGGTGTCGGCCGCGATCGTGTCGGCAGGCGGCTTCCTCGGCGTGGCCGCGCATGACGTCGCGGTGCCGATCGCGTCGCTCGACGTGCGCAACGGCAACATCTACCTGCCGGGCGCGACCAAGGAAGCGCTGAAGGCCACGCCGGCGTTCCAGTACGCGAAGGTGCCGTCGCCGCCGAAGCCGAAGAAGGTCGACGAAAAGCACTGATCCGCGGTGTCGGCGCGGCGCCCGTTGCACGATGCGGCGGGCGCCGCGTTTTTGTTTGCGTTTTCGTTTGCGATCAGCGCGTCCGCGTCGTCGGTCGTCACAGCCACACGCCGCTGAACCCGAACGTCACGGGCCCGCTCAGGAACACGCTGCCGGCACCGTCCCATCGAACGGTGACGTCGCCGCCATCGCATGTCACCCGCACGGTGTCGTCGAGCAGCCCGCGCCGGATGCCGTTGACCACCGCGCCGCACGAACACGAGCCGGAGCCGAGCGGCACGCCGCCGCCGCGTTCCCAGATGCGCAGCCGAATGTGCGTGCGATCGATGACCTGAACGAAATGCACGTTGGTTTTCAGCGGAAACAGCGGATGCGTTTCGATGGCCGGGCCAAGCGCCGCCACGTCGATCGCGCGGAGAGCGTCGACGAAGAACGTGCAGTGCGGATTGCCCATGCTGCATGCGGCCGGCGCGCCGGGCAGCGGCAGCGCGAGCGTGTCGACGGCTTCCGAGACCGGCACGTCCTGCCAGCCGAGCCGCGGCACGCCCATTTCGACCTGGATCAGCCCGTCCGCATCCTGCGCACAGTGGAGGCGCCCGCGATTCGTGCGCAGCACGACCGACGCCGCGCCGGTTTCCCGCATCAGTTTCCACGCGATGCCGCGCGTCGCGCTGCCGCAGGTATCGAGCGCCGAGCCGTCGGGGTTCCGGAACGCGACGCGCGCGGCTGCGTCGTCACAGTCCGACACGATCGCGAGCTGGTTGAAGCCGATGCCGCGATGACGGTCGCCCATGCGCCGCACGAGGTCGCGATCGATGCGCTGCGCTGGATCGTGTCCCTGACCGCGCAGATCGACGATGACGAAGTCATCGCCATTCGCGTGCATCTTCTGAAATGCGATCGGCATGGCGGTTCCGGAATGGAGGCAGGCAAATACTGTACGTGGCCCGCCGATCGCGGGCAATCGCGGCCTGACGGCGGGCAGGCGCCAGCGGCTACGTAATTCTACGTAGCCCGTCATACGTAGTTATCCGCTTGTAAGCGTCCCCCGTCGCGCGGAATACTACGGCCCATCGCCGCGGTCTCTGCGAGGCCGCGGCACGACGCATCGACGTCACGCGGGTTCGGCGCCTCGCCGCATCCACTCAAAACACATTGGAGACCAGGAGACGCCATGAATCGGGCTTCCAGTACCCTGCTATGGATCGCGGTCGCGCTGCTCGGCGCGTTCGCCTTCGGCACGATCGCACTCGCGCACGGCGAACGCGTCAGTGCCCTCTGGATCGTGATCGCCGCCGTCTGCGTGTATCTGATCGCGTATCGCTTCTACAGCCGTTTCATCGCCAGCAAGGTCATGCAGCTCGACGGGCTGCGGATGACACCGGCGGTCAAGTACAACGACGGCCTCGACTACGTGCCGACCAACAAGTACGTGCTGTTCGGCCATCACTTCGCCGCGATCGCCGGCGCCGGGCCGCTCGTCGGCCCCGTGCTCGCCGCGCAGATGGGCTATACGCCCGGCATGCTATGGATCCTGGCCGGCGTCGTGTTCGCCGGCGCGGTGCAGGATTTCATCGTGCTGTTCATCTCGACGCGTCGCGACGGCCGTTCGCTCGGCGACCTCGTCAAGATGGAGCTCGGCACGGTGCCCGGCGTGATCGCGCTGTTCGGCGCGTTCCTGATCATGGTGATCATCCTCGCGGTGCTCGCGCTGATCGTCGTGAAGGCGCTGACCAATTCGCCGTGGGGCACGTTCACCGTCGCCGCGACGATTCCGATCGCGCTGTTCATGGGCGTCTATACGCGCTACATCCGCCCGGGCCGCATCGGCGAAGTGTCGATCATCGGCTTCTTCGGGCTGATGGCGGCGATCGCGTTCGGCCAGAACGTGGCTGCCTCGCCGGCCGTCGCCGCGTGGTTCACCTTCAGCGGCACGCAGCTCACGTGGATCCTGATCGGCTACGGCTTCGTCGCATCGGTGCTGCCGGTGTGGCTCCTGCTCGCGCCGCGCGACTACCTGTCGACGTTCCTGAAGATCGGCACGATCCTCGGCCTCGCGATCGGCATCCTGGTCGTCGCACCGGAACTGAAGATGCCCGCGCTGACGAAGTTCGTCGACGGCACGGGCCCGGTGTGGGCGGGCAACCTGTTCCCGTTCCTGTTCATCACGATCGCGTGCGGCGCGGTGTCGGGCTTCCACGCGCTGATCTCGTCGGGCACGACGCCGAAGCTGATCGACAACGAAACCAACGCGCGCTTCATCGGTTACGGCGCGATGCTGATGGAATCGTTCGTCGCGATCATGGCGCTGGTCGCCGCGTGCGTGATCGAACCGGGCATCTACTTCGCGATGAACGCGCCGGCCGCGGTGCTCGGCTCGACGCCGGAAGCGGTCGCGAACACCGTCACGCAATGGGGCTTCGTGCTGACGCCCGACATGCTCACGCAAACCGCGAAGGCTGTCGGCGAGACGACGATCATCGCGCGGGCGGGCGGCGCGCCGACGCTGGCCGTCGGCATGGCGCACATCCTGCACCAGGTGATCGGCGGCGAAGCGATGATGGCGTTCTGGTATCACTTCGCGATCCTGTTCGAAGCGCTGTTCATCCTGACGGCCGTCGACGCGGGCACGCGTGCCGGCCGCTTCATGCTGCAGGATCTGCTCGGCACGTTCCACCCGGCGCTCAAGCGCACCGAGTCGCTGCCCGCGAACCTCGTCGCCACCGCGCTGTGCGTGGCCGCGTGGGGCTACTTCCTGTACCAGGGTGTGGTCGATCCGCTCGGCGGCATCAACACGCTGTGGCCGCTGTTCGGCATCTCGAACCAGATGCTCGCCGCGATCGCGCTGGTGCTCGGCACCGTCGTGCTGTTCAAGATGAAGCGCGAGCGCTACGCATGGGTGACGATCGTGCCGACCGCGTGGCTGCTGATCTGCACGCTGACGGCCGGCTGGCAGAAGATTTTCGACGCGAACCCGAAGGTCAGCTTCCTCGCGCACGCCGCGAAGCTGCAGGCCGCGGTGGACGAAGGCAAGGTGCTCGCGCCGGCGAAGTCGATCGCGCAGATGAAACGGATCATCTTCAACGACTACATCGATGCGGCGCTGGCCGGGTTGTTCATCTTCGTCGTCGTCGCGATCGCGGTGTACGGCGTGATCGCCGTGCTGCGCGCGCGCCGCGAATCGAAGCCCACCGTGCGCGAGACGCCGTACGAAGCGATGCCGGCTTCGCAGGCGCTCGGCAGCGGACGTTGACGGGAGGCCGCGATGTTCAGCGATCTCGGCAGCGACCTGCGCAGCGCGGGACGTTACCTTGGGCAGGCGTTGCGGCTGATGGTCGGCCTGCCCGACTACGATACCTACGTTGCGCACATACGCGAAACCCATCCGGACCGCGAGCCGATGACGTACGAGGAATTCTTCCGCGAGCGTCAGAATGCGCGGTATGGGTCGGGAGCGGGGAAGTGTTGCTGAACCGGGCCGTTGCAACGGTTGCAACGGCCTGACGAGTCGGCCCGGTATCGAAACGGAAGCGCCGCGATGGCTGTCGCGGCGCTTTTTTCTTTGGGCGGGCCGCGGCGCGCATCGCACGGCGCTTGCAAGCCGTTTGCCCGCGCAGCACGGCGGCATCCGGCCGCCGGTATCATGAGGGCTTTCTTTCCCTGTTTCTTTCCCGATGGACCGCAGGAGAACACGTCGTGCATGTCGGTGAGCGTTTCAACAGCATTTCCCATCTCGTCGGCGCGGTGCTGTCGGTGGCCGGCCTCGTCGCGCTCGTGACGATGGGCGCACTCGAAGGCGACCCGTACAAGGTGGTGAGCTTCAGCGTGTACGGTGCGATGCTGATCCTGCTCTACGCGATCTCGACGGCGTATCACAGCGTGCGCGACCCGCGCCTGAAGGCGATCCTGCAGAAATGCGACCATGCGGCGATCTACCTGCTGATCGCCGGCAGCTATACGCCGTTCACGCTGGTCACGCTGCGCGGCCCCTGGGGCTGGTCGCTGTTCGGCGTGAGCTGGGGGCTCGCCGTGTTCGGCATCGTGCAGGAGCTGACGCTCGGGCGCCGCACGCGCCTGTTGTCGATGATCCTGTACGTGCTGATGGGCTGGCTCGCGCTCGTCGCCGTGCGGCCGCTGATCCATGCGCTGCCGCCGGTCGGCACCGCGTGGCTCGTGGCCGGCGGCGTGATCTACAGCGCGGGGATCTACTTCTTCATCAACGACGAACGCATCCGTCACGGGCACGGTATCTGGCACCTGTTCGTGCTGGCCGGCAGCCTGTGTCAGTTCGTCAGTGTCGCGATGTACGTCGCGTGAGCGGCATGGCGCGTTGAGCCGGTAACCATACGGGAGCGGCGTGCCGGCCGGGGAGGCGCTACCGGCGCGCGGCGGCGTGCGGATGCGCGGTCGTTTCGGCGGCTGTCGACGTCGCCTGCACCGTGAGCCACCACGTCGCCGCCGCGAGCGCCGACAACCCGGCTGCCAACGCCAGCACTATGCGCATCGCCACCGGAAACGGCTGCAGCGTCGCGATGCACGCACCGAAGATCGCCACGCCGAGCGCCGATCCGCTTTGCCGTGCCGCGTTCAGCACGGCTGCCGCCACGCCGGCGCGGTGCCGGTCGACCGTCCCGAGCGCCGGCGAGGTCGCGGCCGGCGAGATGAAGCCCGATGCGAAGCCGATCGCGAGCATCGGCGCGACGGCGAGCCATGCGGGCGTCGTCGCGCCGATGGTCGTCATCCCGAGCGCGCCCGCCGCATAGAGCCCGAACGCCATGCACATCGGCCCGCGCGCGCCGAAGCGTGCAACGATCCGTCCCGACGCGAGGCCGCCGAGCGCGACCATCGCGGTCATCGGCAGGAACGCGAGCCCCGTATCGAGCGGGCCCGCGCCGCGAATCTGCCGATAGAACAGGCTGAGCACGAACAGCAAGCCGTAGAACACGAACGCCGATGCCATCGACACGCACGTCGAACCCGCGAACAACCGGTTGCGGAAGAACGCGAGCGGCAGCATCGGTTCGCGGCGCCGCACCTCGATCGCGATGAACGCGATCCACGCGACGACGCTCGCCACTGCGCCGCCGACGATCGGTCCCGAGCGCCAGCCGAGCGTCGGCCCTTCGATCAGCGTGCCGATCAGCGCCGCGATCGCGACGATGGCCGCCGCCTGGCCGCCCCAGTCGAATTGCCGCGACCTATTGACGGCGGCGCGCGCGACCGTGCGGCCGAGCCAGATGCCGGCGAGCCCGAACGGCAGGTTCACGAAGAAGAGGCTGCGCCAGCCGAACAGATCGATCAGCAAGCCGCCGATCAGCGGACCCGACGCCATCGCGATGCCGCCGCACCCCATCCATATGCTGATCGCCGACGCGCGCGCGGCCGGCTCGGGGAACGCGCGATTGATCAGCGCGAGCGAGCAGGGCACCAGCATCGCGCTGCCGACGCCCTGCAATGCGCGGGCGACCGCGAGCGCCGGCAGCGTTGGCGCGACGCCGCACAGGGCCGACGCGACGACGAAGATGGCCAGCCCCGCCACATAGACGGTGCGGTCGCCGAGCCGGTCGCCGAGCGTGCCGCCCGTCAGCAGCAGGCTCGCGAATGCGAGCGTGTAAGCGTTCACTATCCACTGCAGGCCGGCCACGCGGCTGCCGAACGTGTGCGCGATGTCGGTGAGCGCGACGTTGACGATCGACGCATCGAGCAACACGAGCGTATAGCTCACGCAGGTCGCGGCGAGCACGCGGCGCGCGGCGGCCCGATCCGGTGCGGCGGCCGTCATGCGCGTTCGGGCGTCGGCGAGGCGGCGGCCCGCAACGCATTGAACCCGACCCATCCCCAGTACACGCGATGATGCGCGATCAACCCGTCGCGCAGGTCCATCACCTCGACGAGATCGACCTGATCGCCGTCCGGCGTGGCGCGCGGGTATTCCCAGACGAGCTGGCGGCCGTTCGAGAAGAACAGCCCGGTCCGGTACCAGCGCCCGAGCTTGTTGTCCGGATTGCGCAGGCCGGCCGCGAAGAACGCGCCGATCGCGGCCTTGCCGTGCAGCACGCCCGAACCGTGTTCGGGCAGCGTGGCGACGACGAGCGGCGTTTCGAACACCGCGTCGTCGGCATACAGCGACATCAGCGCGTCGAAGTCGCGGGCGACGACGGCGGCGTGCCACGCCTCATGGATACGCCGGGCGTCGGCGTTGGCGTCGGTATCTGCGGGTGTCATGGCGGGTTTCCGGAAGTCGATCACGGAAACCACTGTAGGGGCGCCCCGCCGCGAGACGTTTCACGTCGACCCGAAACGTGGATGCGTCGCCGCGCCGCGGGCGCTCGGGTGTCGGCCCTCAGCCGCCCAGCGCGTCGAGATTCAGTGCATACGACTTGCCGATCCACACCGCGCAATCGCGGTGGTCGCGCAGTTCGTCGTGCGTATTCGGATGCAGGAAGATATCGAGCGCGCCGTGGTTCAGCACGAGCCACGGCACGATGTCGTCGAATCGCGCGGCATCGAACGCGATCTGGTACGACCACGCCGGATGCGGGCCGACGAGGCGTTCGTGAAAGCGGCCGAGTTCGATGACCGCGCCGAACCGCGCGTCGACGACCTGGCGAAACGCCCAGGCCGCGTCGCGGCTCGCCGCATCGAAATAGACGTGCGCGTGCCAGCTGTCGATGGCGGTAATGTCGAGGGCGACCATGGAGAGGCTCGATTAAAAATGAAAATGCTTGAGATGCCGTGCGAAACGGCCGATGCATGATTATCGCGCGTCCTTGCAGATTGCGTCGTGTCTCAATCCGGCAGGACGATGCGAGTGATTTGTCCTGCATCAGAAGAATCGGCTGATCCGACGAAATCGCCTCGATGGTATCCGCGTGCGCGATAACACGCCGGAAGCCTTGTGCGCAGGCGCGCCGGCCGTAATCGCACCGGCAACACGTCATTTCCTAAATTGAAAGAGCGGGGTGAGTGCTCCACCGGAGCGTCGGTAAAAGTCCGATCAGATCGTTGAATGAAATAAAGAAATTCCATTTCGAAGGGATGCGCGAATGACGCAAGTCGCACGCCGAATGCGCGACTGAAAATAACAATTGCGGATTCGGCTATTCAAGCGGCATGCGGTCCGACATACGATGATTTCAACGCATCGATGATGGATCGATGCGGGGACAACCATCTGGAGGCCATTATGCGATCCCTCGTTCCCGTTGCCGTTCTTTCCTGCGCACTCGCTGCGCTACCGGCCGTCGGCTTCGCGCAGTCGATCGGCGCCGGCGACACCGCGCATGCCGCGCCGTTGACCTGGTCGGCGGCGCGTGCCGAAACCGATGTCCAGCTGATGCAGATGACGCGTGCCGGCTATCGCGCGACGACGGCCGGCAACCAGAACTATCCGCTCGCGATGCAGCGTGCGCTCGAGCGCGTGTACGACCCGGTGCCCGACCGGTGGCGCGACGAAAAGGCCGCGATGGAAGCACGGGCCGCCCGCGACGTGCAGAGCGGCCATCCGGTGAAGGCGTTCTTCGTGAAAACCGCGTACTACCTGAAGGGCGAGAACACGTTTTGATGCAGGAGACGAACATGGCGTGCCCGAACCGATCGCTCGGCGTGTGGCGTGCATCGACGATACGCAGGCTGCCGGAAGCGTGCGCGGCATCGCGGCGCGCCGACGTGCACGGCATGCGACGCCGGCCGAACACCCTGCGCGACGCGGGCCGCTGCGTCGCTGCGTGCCGCAGCGCGTGGCCGGGGGCGGCGGCGGACGACGCGCCCGCGAGCGAGGGCGAATCATGAAGGCTGCCCGGAAAGGCCGTCGCCATCCGCCGTTGACGCGCGAATGGCTGCTGCCGCTGCCGCCCGCGCATGCCCGCGACATCTCGCTGAAATGCCACATGGCGCTGGTCGCGCTGCGCGGCGAGCACGGTAGCGAAACGCTGCTGATGCGGCTGCGCACGAGCGTGTATCTGGTGTTCCTCGCGCTCGACGATGCGGTCTCTCCCGACGCGACCATCGACCTGTGCGTCGACGCCGAGCGCGTGCTGGACGCGAGTGTCGCGCGCGCCGCGCAAAGCGGTGCGTGGACGCTGCACGACGGCGAATGCGCGGTGCTCGAACGCGTGCTCGCCGCGAACGACGCGTGCGTGGCGACGCTCACGCGGCATCGGCTGGCCGAGCTGTGGCGTCACGTCTGCACGTTCGCTTCCGCCGAACAGCCGGGGATCGTCGCGCAGGCCGCGGCGAAGATGCGGGCGCCGGCCGTTCTGCATTGAATGACCGGCCGTGGGCCGTGTTTCGTATGCGTCTCATTCCATCGCGCGGCCGCGCGCCGTCTAATGACATGACTGGAACCCGGCGTGCCCGGGCGACGAGAATCCATCCTCGCGTTTGCGGCGATCGTGCGTATCGGCGCGAACGCATTCGTTTCGGTCAGGAGGAGCGATGGCGCTATACAGGAGCGGCGGCTACTTCACGTGTGGGAGTGGCCGCGCATTCAGCGAGAACTTGCCGCCGGGCAGCAAGGTGACGGTAGCGGGCATTTATCGATGCACCGTATGCGGCGACGAAATCGGCATTGCGAAATGGCAGGCGTTGCCGTCCGAGGACGCACATCCGCACGATCTCGATCCGCCGTCCGATCCGCTGCTCGATCCGGGGCCGACCGCGTGGCAACTGATCGCCGCGGCGGAGTCGCGAAGCTAGGCAACGGACGTTCGCCCCCGCCCGCGGGCATGCAAGCGCGCAAACGCAATGCATCACACGGCGTCCGTCAAAAACAAAAAGCGCCGCGGAGCGAACTCCGTGGCGCTTCTTCGATACCGGGCCGCTACGAAGGCGCGAACCTCCGCGCGGCGAACCGCGCTGCTTAAGCGGCCGTTGCCGACTTCGCCGGCTTCTGCAGCTTGCCCTTGCCGGCGCGCTGGATTTCCTCGAGCTTGATCTCGACGTGACGCGAGAACACGTACTCGGCCGGACGCTGCTTCGCGATCGAGATGTCCGGTGCGAACGGGCCGTCGGTCTTGATGCCCTTGCGGCTCACGCGCAGCGCCTTCAGCGGGTTCGAGATCGTGTCCATCACGGCCGTGGCCTCGAAGCCGCAGTGGACCATGCAGTCCGCGCACTTCTCGTAGTTGCCGACGCCGTAGTTGTCCCACTCCGTCGTTTCCATCAGTTCCTTGAAGGTCTTCACGTAACCTTCGCCGACCAGATAGCACGGCTTCTGCCAGCCGAACACCGTACGCGCCGGGTTGCCCCACGGCGTGCACTTGTACGTCTGGTTGCCGGCCAGGAAGTCGAGGAACAGCGACGACTGGCTGAACGACCAGCGCTTGCCGCCTTCGCCGCGCTTCAGGATTTCGCGGAACAGGTTCTTCGTCTTGTCGCGGTTCAGGAAGTGCTGCTGATCCGGCGCTCGCTCGTATGCGTAGCCCGGCGACACGGTGATGCCGTCGACGCCGATCGGGCCCAGCGTGTCGAAGAACTTCGCGACGCGTTCCGGCACCGCGTCGTTGAACAGCGTGCAGTTGATGTTCACGCGGAAGCCGCGGCGCTTCGCTTCCTTGATCGCCGCGACGGCCTTGTCGTACACGCCTTCCTGCGACACCGAGTGATCGTGCGCTTCCTTGTCGCCGTCGAGGTGGACCGACCAGACGAAATACGGGCTCGGCTGGTAGTCGTCCATCTTCTTTTCCATCAGAAGCGCGTTCGTGCACAGGTACACGAACTTCTTGCGCTTCATGATGCCCTTGACGATTTCCGGCATCTCCTTGTGGAGCAGCGGCTCGCCGCCGGCGATCGACACGACGGGGGCGCCGCATTCGTCGACGGCCTGCAGGCATTCCTCGACGGACAGGCGCTGGTTCAGGATCGGATCCGGATAATCGATCTTGCCGCAGCCGTTGCACGCGAGGTTGCAGCGGAACAGCGGCTCGAGCATCAGCGCGAGCGGATAGCGTTTGTTGCCGGACAGGTGCTGGCGCACGATGTAGGCGCCGACACGGACTTGCTGGAGCAGCGGAATAGACAAGGGATGTCCTCCTTAAACTTCGCGGGCGACAGCTTGCGTGAGCTTCGCCGGCAACTTGAATTCGACTTTTTCTTCACGGCCCGCCATCGTCGCGACATCGACGGGCCCCAGCGCGCGCAGCGCGCCGATTACATCCTCGACCAT
>NZ_JBYQCG010000170.1:59042-72823 GCF_057837105.1 Burkholderia sp. APQ4-4ca
GACAAGGGATGTCCTCCTTAAACTTCGCGGGCGACAGCTTGCGTGAGCTTCGCCGGCAACTTGAATTCGACTTTTTCTTCACGGCCCGCCATCGTCGCGACATCGACGGGCCCCAGCGCGCGCAGCGCGCCGATTACATCCTCGACCATTTCTTCGGGCGCCGACGCGCCGGCGGTCAGGCCGACCGTCTGCGCGCCCGCGAACCATTCGGCCTTCACTTCCGAGCCGTCGGCGACGAGATAGCTCGGCACACCGCTTTCGGTGCCGATCTCGCGCAGGCGGTTCGAGTTCGAACTGTTCGTCGCACCGACGACGAGCAGCACGTCAACCTGTTCGCTCAACTCGCGCACGGCGGCCTGGCGATTCTGCGTGGCATAGCAGATGTCGCGCGTGTCCGGGCCGACGAGGTCGGTGAACCGGCGCTGCAGCGCTTCGATGATGCCGCGCGTGTCGTCGACCGACAGCGTGGTCTGCGTGATGTACGCGACCGGCGTGTCGACGGGCAGCGTCAGCGTATCGACTTCCGCTTCGCTCTGCACGAGGATCACCTCGGCCGGAATCTGGCCGATCGTGCCCTCGACTTCCGGGTGGCCCGCGTGGCCGATCAGGATCAGCCGGCGGCCCGCCGCGACGTACTGGCGGCCCTGCACGTGCACTTTCGTGACGAGCGGGCAGGTCGCGTCGAGCACGTCGAGCCCGCGCGTTTCAGCATCGCGCTCGACCGTCTGGGCGACACCGTGCGCGCTGAAGATCGCGACAGCGCCGTGCGGCACCTCGTCGAGTTCCTCAACGAATCGTGCCCCTTTATTACGCAGGTTTTCGACGACATGCCGGTTGTGCACGATCTCATGACGCACATAGACCGGCGCACCGTGCTGTTGCAGCGCGCGATCGACGATCTCGATCGCACGGACAACCCCCGCACAGAAGCCGCGGGGCTGGGCAAGGATGACTCGCATAAGTGAGCGAACTCCGACGACAGACGCCGGGGTTCGAGGCGCTTGGCACGCGCTTGCTCGCCCCGGCTTGATGTTATGAAGGCAGGAACGAACCGGCCGGCCAGGCCCCGGAACCCCGAATTAATCGCGCATTTTAACCCTATCGCGCCGTCCTTGCTTTGGTGCCGTGTCGGCACCGTTGCAATTGCGGGAGAGCCGCGTCGGCGCTGGCGCGCGCGGAACCCGGTAAACTGCGCGGTTTCGCGGGCGACCGCTCCGGCTGCCCGCCATCGCGCTCATTTCAAGGCCATTCGATGACCGTCGATTCTCACGCGTATTGCCCGTCCGCCCGTGCGGCTTCGGGTGTGTTGTTCCAGACCCTTTTTGAAGCCGAGCCGGCAGGCACGCGGCGGGAGGCAGGCCGATGATGCTCGCGATCGCTTTCCTGGTGTCCGGCCTGTCGCTGGTGATCTGGATCGTGCTGCTCGTCGCGCGCGGCGGCTTCTGGCGCGCGCAGCCGGCGCGGCCGCTGCCGCCCGACGCCCGCGGCGCGGCGGCCGACGCCGGCTGGCCGGCCGTCGTGGCGGTCGTGCCGGCGCGCAACGAAGCCGACGTGATCGCCCGCGCGGCGACTTCGCTGCTCGAGCAGGACTATCCGGGCGGCTTCCACCTCATCATCGTCGACGACCACAGCGACGACGGCACCGCCGACGCGGCCCGCGCGGCCGCGCTCGCGATCAACCGCGCCGACCGGTTGACGGTGCTGACCGCGAAGCCGCTGCCGGCCGGCTGGTCGGGCAAGGTGTGGGCGCAGTCGCAGGGGATCGCGGCCGTGCAGACGCTCGGCCTGCCGGCCGACTACCTGCTGCTGACGGATGCCGACATCGGCCATCCGCCCGACGCCGTCGCGCAGCTCGTCACGCGCGCGCAGGCCGAGCAGCGCGATCTCGTGTCGCTGATGGTGCGGCTGCGCTGCGATTCGTTCTGGGAGAAGGCGCTGATCCCGGCGTTCGTGTTCTTCTTCGCGAAGCTGTACCCGTTCTCGTGGATCAACAACCCGCGCAACCGGACGGCCGGCGCCGCCGGCGGCTGCATGCTCGTGAAGCGCACGGCGCTCGAGGAAGCGGGCGGCATCGAGTCGATTCGCGGCGCGCTGATCGACGACTGCAGCCTCGCCGCGCAGATCAAGCATCGCGGCAGCGGCCGCCATCCGATCCGGCTCGATCTCGCCGATCGCAGCGTGTCGCTGCGCCCGTACGACAGCTGGCGCGACATCTGGAACATGATCGCGCGCACCGCGTTCACGCAGCTGCACTATTCGCCGCTGCTGCTGGCCGGCACGCTGCTCGGGATGACGATCATCTATCTGGTGCCGCCCGTCGTCGCGCTCGCTTACGGCGCGCGCGCATGGCCGGCGTGGCTCGCGTGGGCGTCGATGTGCGCCGCGTATGCGCCGATGCTGCGCTACTACCGGCGCTCGCCGCTGTGGGCGCCGGCGCTGCCGCTCGTCGCGCTGTTTTATGTGGGCGCGACGTTTGCGTCCGCGTGGCGTTACTGGCGCGGCAAGGGTGGCCAGTGGAAGGCGCGCGTGCAGGCGCCGGTGGAGCGTTGACCCAGGCCGGCGGAGGCCGGCCGCCCAGATAAACCGGAGCGCTGAAAGCACACAGCCCGGATCGGCTCGAGCCGATCCGGGCTGTGTGCTTTTTGGCCGGCTTCCGGCCGATGCGCGCGCTTACCGCTGCGTCAGCATCATGTACATCTGGATCACGACGTCCGGCGAGAACGTGAACGGCACCCAGCCGTAGCCCGTGTGGCGGGCGACCAGCAGGCGGTCGCCGTTTGCCTGCTTCTGCACGGCCATCATCGGGTTCTTCGTCGTCACGAAACGCCAGCCGGCCGGAATGCCGGGAGGCGGCTCCGGCTGCATCGACGCGCGTGCGTGCGCGAGTTCCTCGATCAGCTGGCCCAGTTGCTCCGGATGCAGCGTGATCGACTGGCCGTTGATGGTGAGCGTGAGTTCGTTCTGGGACGGGCGCGCGACGTGCAGCGTCGCGTTGTCGGCAGGCGCGGCAGGGGTATTGGTTTCAGTTTCAACCGCGGTTTCGGCTTGCTCCGTCGGGATCAATGCGGTCTCGGCATCGGCCGGGGCGTCGGCGGCTTCGACCACATCGATCGTTTCCACCGTTTCCGCCGCCGCCCGCGCGGTCGCGTTCGCCGACGCTTGCGCCGCCACTGCCGGCTCGACGACATCGGCCGTCACGGCCGACGCAGCAACCGCGCTCGTCGCGGCTTCCTTGACGACGGCCTCGACCAGCGCTTCGGCGTCGGCGATCGCCTTCGCGTGGTGCTGCGCGGCTGCTTCGGCCTGGGCGATCGCTTCTGCGTGACGCTGCGTGATGGCTTCGGCCTCGGCGGTTGCGTCGGCATGACGTTGAGCGGCGGCCTGCGTATCGGCGAGCGCCTGCGCGTGCCGCTGGGCGAGCGCCTCGGCCTCGGCGATCGCAGCCATGTGGCGCTGCGCGGCGGCTTCGGCCTCGGCGGTCGCTTCCGCGTGGCGCTTCGCGGCGGCTTCGGCTTCGGCGGTCGCCGCGGCATGACGTTGCGCGGCCGCTTCAGCCTCGGTCGCGGCGGCGTGATGACGCTGCGCGGCGGCCTCGGCTTCGGCGATCGCCGCCGCGTGTCGCTGCGACGCGGCTTCGGCATCCGCGTGACGTTGCGCGAGCGCTTCGGTCAGCGCGGTGGCTTCGGCATGGCGCTGCGAAGCGGCTTCGGCTTGCGTGGCGGCATCCGTATGACGTTGGGCGGCCGCTTCGGCGGCGGTGGCGTCGGCATGACGCCGCTGCGCGGCTTCGGCATCGGCGGCAGCGGCCGTGTGGCGCTGCGCGGCCGCCTGCGCTTCGGCTTCCGCCGCCGCGTGACGCTCGGCCGCGGCCCGGGCTTCCGCTGCCGCGGCGCGCGCGAAGGCTTCCGCGCTGCGTGCCGCCTGCTGCGCGGCGTGGTGATCGTGGAGGAGCTGATCGACGCCCGTGGCGAGCGAAGCGATCTGATCGTTCAGGTTCATGCGTGTCTTCTCTGCGTAAGACCCGCGATTTTAACCGCTGCGCCGATAGCGGTCCGTGCGCGGCGTGTAACAAAGTGCGCAAAGCGGCGCGACGTGCGCCGCTTTGTGTTACTTGAGGTAGCCGGCCGAGCCGAACCAGTCGAGCGCATCGCGCAGCCCTTCGCGATACGGGCGCGCCCGGTAGCCGAGCTCGCGCTCGGCCTTCGCGGACGTGAAATACATCTTGTTCTTCGACATCCGCAGCCCGTCGACGGTGACGAAGGGCTCCTTCTTCGTGAACTTCGCGACCGCTTCGGCGCCGACCGCGAGCGGGTACAGCGGCCAGCGCGGCAGCGCGATCGTCGGCGCCTTGCGGCCCGTCATCTGCGCGATGTCCGCGAGCATCTGCTGCAGCGGCAGATTCTCGCCGCCGAGGATGTAGCGCTCGCCGATCCGGCCGCGCTCGAGCGCGAGGAAGTGGCCGTGCGCGACGTCGTCGACGTGCACGAGGTTCAGCCCCGTGTCGACGAACGCGGGAATCTTGCCGAGCGCGGCCTCGACGATGATGCGGCCGGTCGGCGTCGGCTTCACGTCGCGCGGGCCGATCGGCGTCGACGGGTTGACGATCACGGCCGGCAGCCCTTCGTCGGCGATCATCCGTTCGACCGCGCGCTCCGCGAGCACCTTGCTGCGCTTGTAGACGCCGATCGCCTGTTCGGCCGTGAGCGGCCGGTTCTCGTCGGACGGATCGCCGGCGCTCGTCACCTTCAGCGTCGCGACGCTGCTCGTGTAGACGATCCGCTCGACGCCTTCCGCGCGGGCCGCGCGCATCGTCGCGACCGCGCCTTCGAGGTTCGCGCGCTCGATCTCGTCGGGGTCGGGCGCCCACAGCCGGTAGTCGGCCGCCACGTGCAGCAGGTAGCGCACGCCGCGCAGCGCGGCGCGCATCGACGCCTCGTCGCGCATGTCGCCGGTGACGATCTCGGCGTCGAGATCCGCGACGTTCGTGCGCGGGCTGGTCGGGCGCACGAGCACGCGCACCGCATAGCCTTTCTGCTGCGCGATGCGCGCGACGGCCGAGCCGACGAAACCGGACGCGCCGGTGACGAGAACGAGATCGCGGGAAGTATCAGTCATGCGTTTCCTTCAGGGCCGCGCGGGCGGCGCGGCGGTTGAGCATCGGCGAGATTGTACGTGGTCGACGGGCGCGGCGACGCCCGGCCGGCGCGTGTGCGAAGCGGCCGACGCGACTACAATGCCGGGCTTGAATGCAACGGGAGGGCGACGCGATGAGCCGCAATGAACTGGACGAACGGATCGAGACCTACTACGTGCGGGTGCGCGGCGTCGTGCAGGGCGTCGGCTTTCGTCATGCGACGGTGCGCGAGGCGCATGCGCTGAAGCTGCGCGGCTGGGTCGCGAATCTCGAGGACGGCACCGTCGAGGCGATGATCCAGGGCCCCGGCGCGCAGATCGACCGGATGCTCGCATGGCTGCGCCACGGGCCGCCCGCCGCGCGCGTGACCGAGGTGACGTTCGAGGAACGCCGGACCGAGAAGCGCTTCGAACGCTTCCAGCAACAGTAAGCGGCGCACAACGACATGACGGGGTATCCGGAAGCCGGGCGCGGCCTCATGCTGTCGGTGATGGCGTCGACGCTGTTCGCGCTGATGTCGGCTTACGCGAAACTGCTCGCGCCGCTGACGGGGCTCGACATCTTCGCGTGGCGCATCGTGTGGACCGCGCCGGGCGCGCTCGCGCTGATCGCGCTGCGCGGCCGCTGGCCGGCGCTCCGCGAGCTCGCGCGGCGCAGCGCGCGCGACTGGCGCCTGCTGGTCGCGCTGCCGGTGAGCGCGGCGCTGCTCGGCGTGCAGCTGTGGCTGTTCCTGTGGGCGCCGCTGCATGGCCGCATGCTCGAAGTGTCGCTCGGCTATTTCCTGCTGCCGCTGACGATGGTGCTCGTCGGCCGCTTCTACTATCACGAACGGCTCGACCCGCTGCAATGGGCGGCGGTCGCATGCGCGGCGCTCGGCGTCGCGCACGAGGTGTGGGCGACGCGCGCGTTCGCGTGGCCGACGCTCGTCGTCGCGCTCGGCTATCCGCCGTATTTCGTGCTGCGCCGGCGGATCAACGCCGATTCGCTGGCCGCCTTCGCGATCGAAATCGTGCTGCTGTGCCCGATCGCGTTCGCGATGGTCGCGACGAGCGCGACGCGTGTCGCCGGCCATCCGCTGCTGTGGGCGGCGCTGTTGCCGGGGCTCGGCCTTCTCAGCACGCTCGCGCTCGCGAGCTACCTGAAGGCGAGCCGGATGCTGCCGATGGCGCTGTTCGGGATTCTCGGCTACGTCGAGCCCGTGCTGCTCGTCGTGGTGTCGTTGCTCCTGCTCGGCGAGACGCTGAGCGTCGCGCAGCTCACGACGTACGCGCCGATCTGGGTCGCCGTCGCGCTCACCGTATGGCACAGCGCGATGCTGATGCGGCGCTTGCCCGCGCGCGGATAACTGCATCGTCGCGATGCGCCGGCCGTGCGCAACGGGCCGCGCATCGCGCATCATCCACCGCGTCGAACCGCGCGCGTTCCGCTGCCGAGTCCCGCCGAATCCGTCGATACTGACCATCGACTGGCGCCGCGCTGACGCGAATCTGGCGACGCTGCCTGCTTCGCCGCGCAACGCTCGCGCTTGTAATCGAACAGAAGATTCGGTTGCACTTTGTTACTTAGGGTCTCCCCTGATCGGCCACTAGACTGGCCTGACCGACTTCCCTTCGTATGCAGCTTTCCATGAACGGTCATCTCCGCGCCTGGCCAGCCGGGTTGGCACGATACGGGCATACGCGTATCGTCGCCGATCGCGCTCGCCGTCTCTCTCCCGATCCCTTCCCCGGTGCGCGTCGCACCGCCGCCGCGCAGGTGCGCTCATGTCGTTGAGCCCGCCGCATGCCGCCACGGTGCAGCCGTCGCGTAGCGGCCGCCTGATCGAAATCGATTTCTTCCGAGGGCTCGTGCTGTTGATGATCGTCATCGATCACATCGGCGCGAGCGTACTGTCGCGCGTGACGCTGCACGCATTCGCGCTGTGCGATGCGGCCGAGGTGTTCGTGTTCCTCGGCGGCTTCGCGACCGCGAGCGCGTACGGCGCGATCGCCGAGCGCCACGGCGCGCGCGCCGCGCAGCAGCGGTTCGTGCGGCGCGCGACGCAGATCTACCGCGCGTTTCTCGCGACGTCGACGCTGATGCTCGTCGTGTCGGCGGTGCTCGATCACTTCGGCGTCGATGCGCCGAACCTCGCGCTCGACGACGTCAGCGTGATGCTCGCGTCGCCGCTCACGGGTCTCGCCGAGCTGCTGACGTTCCAGCGCCAGCCGTATCTCGCGTCGGTGCTGCCGATGTACGTGCTGTTCGCGCTCGCGTCGCCGGTGCTGGTGCCGTTCGCGCGGCGCCATCCGTGGCCGCTCGTCGCGATCAGCGCCGCATCGTGGCTCGCGGCGGGCTGGCTCGGCCCCGAGTTGCTGGACACCGACGGCTTCCGCTGGAGCTTCAACCCGTTCGCGTGGCAACTGATGTTCGTCGCCGGCGTGCTTGCGCGCTGCCAGCCGTTCTACCGGCGCGTCGCGCTCGGCCGCTGGGGCGCCGCGGCGACGGGGCTCGCGTGCGCGATCGTGCTCGGCTGCGCGAGTTACAAGCTGTTCTCGGGGCTGCCGGTGCCCGAAGGCGTGCTCAAGCGCGATCTCGCGCTGCCGCGCGTCGTGAGTTTCGCGGCGATCGCGTGGCTGATGGCCGATTGCGTGCGCTTCGGCTGGATCGCGCGGATCGCGCAGGGTGTGCGGCCCGTCGTGGCGGTCGGCCAGCGCGGGCTGATCTGTTTCGTCGCGGGTGCGGCGATCTCGCTCGTGATCGATTCGCTGCTGCATCCGGTCGCGGGCAGCGCCGATCTGCGGCATGTCGGCGTGGGCCTCGCGGCCGACGCGTGCGCGGTCGGGCTGATGATGGCGGTGGCCGGTTCGGGAACGTGGATCGCGCGATGGCGCGGCGCGGCGGCTTAGGGCCGACGCAAGCCCGTTATTGGCGTGAACCGGCCCTGGGCGCGCGCAAGAAGGGTGCGGCGCGGCAGGCGCCGCGCCGCGTCAGTGAGGTGAGCCGATACGGGAGCGGGGCGTGGCGGCGGCGTCGTCGGATTCGGCGTCGTCGCGTTCGTCCTGCGCCGGGTCGTCGCGCTCCGCGAGCACCGCGTCGGCTTCGGCCGCGGCCCGGGCGGCGCGCATCGCGGTGCAGCGCTGCGCGTGCCGGATATCCGACAGGATCCTCAAAAGCCGCGTCGTCTTGCTTTTCATCGTGTTCTCCCGCCAGTGCGCATCTCGCGAAGCGGATGCGTTGTCTGCAACCAGTGTAGGACGCGTTCGCGTTTCCGGCGGGAGAATGTGGCGTGCACGCCGCACGCCGAGGGATAGTACTTACTGCGCGGCGGCTGCTTGCACCTGCTGCGCTTCTTCGCGGCGCTCGTCCGCGCAGCGCTGATGCTGGCGCGACAGGCGGTTCATCAGCGGCAGCAGCAGCAGCGCGAGCAGCATGCCGATCGCGGCGAGCCAGCCGAGCTTCTCGAACAGCGACAGGTAGAGCGGCAGCGATTCGGTGGCCGGCAGTTCGTGCGACGGCATCTGCGCGAAGTTCGCGACGACGCTGCCCAGATACTGCGACACGCCCGTCGCGACGAAATACGCGCCCATCATGAAGCCGCTCATGCGCGCCGGCACGTAGCGGGCGATCATCGCGAGGCCGAGGCCGCTCACCAGCAGCTCGCCGAGCGAGTACAGCCCGTAGCCCCACACCATGAACCACGACGACACGCGGCCGTCGACCGCGTAGCGGCCGCTGATCGTGAACACCAGGTAGCCTGCGGCGACCGCGCCGAAACCGAGCGCGTATTTCGCGGCGACCGGCAGGTCGCGGCCGCCCTTCGCGACGGCGTTGTAGACCCACACCAGCACCGGGCTCAGCAGCATGATCCAGATCGGGTTCAGCGCCTGGAACTGCGCGGCGCTCCACGTGAACAGCGTCGTGCCGAACAGCATGAAGCGCGGATCGACGTTGCGCAGCGCGAACAGCGTCAGCGACGTCGACATCTGCACGTAGAAGATGAAGAACAGGATCACCTGGCCGATCAGCACGAGCGCCGCGATCAGGCCGGCGCGCTCCGAGCGCTCCGACTTCGCGATCATGTACGCGAAGATCGCGAGAATCGCGAATGCCGCCGTCCACACGCTGGCGACCGCGAGCTGCTTGTGCTGCAGCACGTACAGCGTGATCAGCGCGAGCGCGACGCCGCCGGCCGCGACCGCGCCGAGGCGCTTCCAGCGGATCGGCTGGTCGTCCGGCTGCGAGCCGACGTGCGCGAGCGTGCGGTGCATCAGCATGAAGTTGAGGATCGCGAGCAGCATGCCGCCGCAGCAGACCGCGAACGCGGTGTGCCAGCCCCAGTGATCCTTGATCCACGGCGTGGCGAGCATCGACACCGTCGAGCCGATGTTGACCGCCATGTAGTAGATCGTGAATGCGCTGTCGATGCGCGCGTCGTCGCCTTCGTAGATGCGGCGCACGAGGTTCGCCGCGTTGGCCTTGAACAGGCCGTTGCCGACGACGATCACGCCGAGCGACGCGTACATGTACGTCAGCTGATCGTTCGGCACCGCGAGCATCAGGTAGCCGGCGCACAGCACGGACGCGCCGATGATCATCGTGCGGCGGGCGCCGAGCACCTTGTCGCCGATCCAGCCGCCGATCGACGGCGCGGCGTAGACGAGTGCGGTAAACGCACCCCAGGTCAGGTTCGCGTGGCTGTCGGTGAAGCCGAGCCGGTCGACCATGAAGAGGACCAGGAGCGCGGCCATGCCGTAGTAGCCGAAGCGCTCCCACATTTCGATGAGGAAGACCGTCGTAAATGATCGGGTCTGTGAAACAGGTGCGTGCATCATCAATCTCGTTTGAAACGGACGGCGCGGATCGCGCGTCGCCTTGGGGTCGAACTGGCGCCGGAGCACTGTGGCCGGGTAGGCTTGCGTCGGCGATGGAGCAATCGGGCGGTTAGCCCGGGCCGGGGGCGGACTCCGCCGGAGAAGGCGGAGCGCGGCCCCGACCGGCGCGCGAATGGTAACGTTTGCCGGTCCGGTGCGTCGGGTCCGCGCCACTTAGGGAAACTCCCGATATGGCAGCAGCTTTCAGGAACATTTGTCTCATCATCTACTTGTAAGCTTGACGCCGGTTCTCCGCAAATTCCCGGAGAGCCGCTTGCAGCTTGCCTGTGAAGCCTTCGAGTCTGGCAAGATAGCGCGTCGTTTCGCTCGCTTCGGGCCCTGTTTAGTGCACCGGGCTCAACGCCGAAGAAGTGGGCGAACCCGAAGATTAAGCTATCTCTAATTAACTTAGTTACTTTCCATCAAACATTTTTTGACGACCACTTTTCGGCCTGCTATGGTTCCCCCCACTGAAAACTCGCGATCGGCAGACGCTGTCGCACTGGGCAGCAAGATTCGCGCGTTGCGCCAACGTCTGAAGCGCACGCTCGACGACACCGCTACCGCCGCGGGGATTTCGAAGCCGTTTCTGTCTCAAGTCGAGCGCGGGCTCGCGTCGCCGTCACTGACGTCGCTGGCCGGTATCGCCCACGCGCTCGGCGTGACGGTGCAGTACTTCGTCGATACGCCGAGCGAGGAACGCTCGGTGTGCCGAGGCGATCAGCTGCGCTTCTTCGGGTTTGCCGATTCGGCGAACCTGTTCGCGCGACTGACGAACGTATCCGAAGGGCGCCAGCTGGAGGCGATTCTCGTGAGGATGCCGCCGGGGCAGAAACGGTCCGAGGTGACGACACATGCAGGAGAGGAGTTCCTGTACGTGATTGAAGGGGAAGTGTCGCTGACGCTGGAAGGCAAGACGTTCGTCCTGCAGGCCGGCGACAGTTCGCACTATCAGTCGACGGTCCCGCACAGCTGGGTCAACACCGCGAAGATCGAGTCGGTGGTGGTCTGGGTCGGTACGCCGCGACTGTTCTAACGCACGGGTATTCCTTCGTTTCTTCGACGGGATGCCTGTCGAAAGAAATGTAAGGAATACTAACATGCAATACGAGAATCACGGGCCTCCTCAATCGCTGCCCCCGTCAGCGTCTCACGCGTAAGCCGCGGCATCCGCCGCGCGACGCCCACCGAACCACCTTCTCAAGACTGCCACGATGAAATCCTTGCATGCCATGTCGGCCGTGCTGGCCGCGCTCGCCCTGACGACGCCCGTCGCCCACGCCGTAACCGTTCCGTCGAACGTCGCGCTCGCTCCGCAACAGGACCTGACGCGACAGGTGCCGGCCGAAGTCGAGTCGCTCGACCCGGCGCACATCGAATCGTGGACCGGCAACACGATCGGCCTCGACCTGTTCGAAGGGCTCGCGCGCATCGATGCGGCTGGCCAGGTCGTGCCGGGCGTCGCACTGTCGTGGGAACGCAAGACGCCGCAGACGTGGATCTTCAAGCTGCGCCACGACGCGAAGTGGAGCAACGGCCAGCCGGTGACGGCCGCCGATTTCGTCTATTCGTGGCAGCGCCTCGTCGATCCTAAGACGGGTTCGAAGTACACGATCCTCGTCGAGTTCATCAAGAACTCGAAGGACATCATCGCCGGCAAGGCCGCGCCGACGACGCTCGGCGTGCGAGCCGTCGACCCCTACACGCTGGAAGTGACGACCGACGTGCCGGTCGCGTTCTTCCCCGAACTGACCGCGATGGCGCCGCTCGTGCCGGTGAACAAGGACGTGGTCGCGAAGTTCGGCGACGCATGGACGCGCCCGGGCAACCTCGTCAGCAACGGCGCATACCAGCTCGTCGACTGGCAGCCGAACAACCGCATCGTGATCTCGAAGGACGCGAAGTACTGGAACGCGCCGAAGGTCGTGATCAACAAGGTCACGTACCTGCCGATCGAAAGCGACGAAACCGCGATGCGCATGTACCAGGCCGGGCAGATCGACTACAGCTACTCGATCCCGTCGGGCATCTTCCAGCAGGTCAGCAAGCAGTTCGGCGCGGAACTGCGCCCGGGCCTGCAGCTCGCGACCTACTACTACTACCTGAACAACAGCGACCCGGCACTGAAGGACAAGCGCGTGCGCCAGGCGCTGTCGATGGTGATCGATCGCGACGTGCTGACGTCGAAGCTCACGCAGGCCGGCGAGAAGCCGATGTACGGGCTGATGCCGAACGGCACGAAGGGCGTGCGGCCGTTCACGCCGGAATGGGCGTCGTGGCCGATGGCCAAGCGCATCGCGACCGCGAAGGACCTGCTGAAGCAGGCCGGCTATTCGGACGCGAAGCCGCTGTCGTTCACGCTCACGTACAACACCAACGATCTGCACAAGAAGGTCGCGCTGTTCACCGCATCGGAATGGCGCACGAAGCTCGGCATCACCACGAAGCTCGAGAACGTCGAGTTCAAGGTGCTGATGAAGCAGCGGCATGACGGCAAGGTGCAGATCGCGCGCGACGGCTGGTTCGCCGACTACAACGACGCGATGACGTTCTTCGACCTGATCCGCTGCGGCAGCTCGCAGAACACCGTCGGCTACTGCAACAAGCAGGTCGACGCACTCGTCGAGGAAGGCAACCAGAAGCTCGACGACAACGCGCGCACCGCGCTGCTCACGCAGGCGCACGACATGGCGATGAAGGACACGCCGATGGTGCCGCTGTTCCAGTACTCGGCCGACCGTCTCGTGAAGTCCTACGTGGGCGGCTATTCGCTGAAGAACGTGATCGACATGCGTGCTTCGCAGGACCTGTACCTGATCAAGCACTGACGGAGCGATCATGCTGGCCTACGCATTGAGGCGCACGTTGTGGGCGGTGCCGACGATCCTCGCGGTCATCACCGTCTGCTACCTGCTGCTGCATTTCACGCCCGGCGGCCCGTTCGATACGGAGAAGCAACTGTCCGCCGCGACGCTCGCGAACCTGAACGCGAAGTACCACCTCGACGAGCCGCTGTGGAAGCAGTACCTGCTGTATCTCGGCTCGCTGCTGCACGGCGATCTCGGCCCGTCGTTCCGCTACGTCGACTGGTCGGTGAACGATCTCGTGAAGAAGGCGCTGCCCGTGAGCCTCGGCGTGGGCGGCGTGTCGATCCCGATCTCGATCGTGCTCGGCGTGCTGCTCGGCACCGTCGCGGCCGTGCGCCGCGACAGCGTGATCGACCGCTTCGTGATGCTGATCGGCAACTTCGGCAACGTCGTGCCGCCGTTCGTGCTCGGCCCCGTCATGGTGTGGATCTTCGCGATCCTGCTGAAGACGTCGGCCGGCAACGGCTGGCTGCCGGCCGGCGGCTGGGGCGACGGCGGCTGGCAGTACCGGCTGCTGCCGATCGCGCTGCTGACCCTCATCAACGTGTCGCTGCTCGCGCGCGTGATGCGCGGCTCGATGATCGAGACGCTGTCGAGCAACTACATCCGCACCGCGCGCGCGAAGGGCCTGCCCGGTTCGACGATCGTGCTGCGCCATGCACTCAAACCCGCGCTGATGCCGGTCGTGTCGCTGTTCGGCACCGTCTGCATCACGTCGATCACCGCGGCCGTCGTCACCGAATCGGTGTTCGCGCTGCCGGGCCTCGGGCAGCTCGTCGTGAACGGCGCGATCAACCGCGATTACACGCTGGTGCTCGGTCTCGTCGTGCTGACGACCGTCTTCGCGGTGCTGTTCAACCTGCTGGTCGACCTCGCGTACGCATGGCTCGATCCGCGCATCCGTTATTGAGCGAGGCACAGCGATGA
>NZ_JBYQCG010000171.1:0-3926 GCF_057837105.1 Burkholderia sp. APQ4-4ca
GCGGGCGAAGGCGGCACGGTTCTGTCGAACGTGGCGGCGGGCAAGGCCGACACGGACGCGGTGAACGTGTCGCAGCTGAAGTCGTCGGGCTTGATCGGTGACGACGGCAAGTCGATTGCCGCGGTGACGTACGACCGTAACCTGGATGGCACGACGAACTACGGCTCGGTGTCGCTGGGCGGCGGGAAGTCGGCGGATCCGGTGACATTGTCGAACGTGGCCAAGGGTAAGGCTGGCACCGACGCGGTGAACGTCGATCAACTGACGGACGCAATCCGCGACGTGGAGGGAGGCATGAACCCGCTGGCGATGGCGTACGACAGCGTGAGCAAGGACACGGCGACGCTGGGCGGCCAGAGCGGCACGACGCTGTCGAACGTGAAGGCCGGTACGGCCGACATGGACGCGGTGAACGTGGCGCAGCTGAAGTCGTCGGGCCTGATCGGCGAGAGCGGCAAGTCGCTCTCGGCCGTGACTTATGACACGCACGCCGACGGCACCACGAACTTCGCGTCGGTGACGTTCGGGGGCACGAACGCCGGTATCCCTGTCGCATTGCATAACATCGCAAACGGCAAGGCATCGGCGGACGCGGTCAACGTGTCGCAGCTGAAGGGCGTGACCGATGCAATCGGTGGCGGCCTGGGCATCGACGCGGACGGCAAGATCACCACGCCGGTGTATACGGTCGACGGCAAGGATTACGCGTCGGTCGGCGATGCCATCAAGGCGCTCGAGCAACGTGACGGCGGTTCCGGCAACGGCACGGACTCGAACGCGGTCGCCTATGACGACGCCACCAAGGCATCGGTGACGTTGGCGGGCGCGAAGGGCACGGTGATTCGCAACGTCGCGGACGGCTCGCTGGCGCTGGACAGCACCGAGGCAGTCAACGGTGGCCAGATGAATTTCGCGTTGTCCAGCATCGCGGACAGTCTCGGCGGTGGCGCCAAGTTCGATCCGGTGACCGGCGATATTTCGGCGCCGACGTATGAATTGACCGGGGCGGACGGGTTCAAGGACACGTACGACAACGTCGGCGATGCGTTCACGCATGTCGACGAGCGTATGAACGAGAGCGCGAAGCAAATCGAGACGCTGGCTCAGGGCGTCAAGAACGCGGTTCAGTACGACGACGACAACCACACCTCCATCACGCTCGGTGGCGTGGGTGCGGCGGCGCCGGTCAAGCTGAAGAACGTCGCGGACGGTACCGACGAAACCGATGCGGTCAACGTGCGGCAGTTGCGCTCGGCCGGCCTGGTCGGTGAAGACGGCAAGCTGCAATCGGCGGTCGTGTACGACAAGAACGACGACGGCACCACGAACTACGGCTCGGTGACGCTCGGCGGCAAGGGTGCCGCAGCACCGGTCGCACTGCATAACGTGGCGGCGGGTACGGCCAAGACGGATGCGGTGAACGTCAGCCAGTTGAGTGGCGTGACCGATGCGCTCGGCGGCGGTGCCAAGATCGACGAGACCACCGGCGAGATCGTTGCGCCGACCTACAAAGTGGATGACAAAACTTTCCACAATGCAGGCGACGCGCTGACGAACATCGACAGCCGGGTCACGCAGATCCAGAACAATCTCGGTGAAGCCACGAAGCTGGTCGGCGCGGTCGCGTACGACAAGAACGGCGACGGCACCGTGAATTGGGGCAAGGTGACGCTTGGCAACGGCTTGTCGACGGGGCCGGTGGTGCTGACGAATGTCGCGGACGGCAAGACCCAGTACGACGCCGTGAACTACGGCCAGTTCTCGAAGCTGGAAGGGCGCGTCAACGATATCGACGAACGTCTGACCGTGGCAACCAAGCCCGGTGACGACAACAACGGCGGTTCAGGCAAGAACGGCAACGACCTGATCAGCGGCACGGGCGGCAGCGGCAAGGATAGCGGTGAAGTCGTCGCCGCGAAGCCGGGCACCGGCAACGGCAACATCGCTGTCGGCTCCGGGTCGCAGATCGCCGATGCCAAGAACAACGGCACGGCAATCGGCGCCGGCTCGAAGGTGCAAGCGGACGACGGCACGGCGCTCGGCCACGGTGCGACCGTGTCGTCCAGCGCGACCAACTCGGTTGCGCTGGGCAGCGGGTCGAAGGCAACCGAAGCCAACACCGTGTCGATCGGCTCGGACGGCCACGAGCGCCGGCTTGTCAATGTCGCGGACGGCATCAAGAAGACCGATGCCGTCAACAAGGGGCAGCTCGACCGGGCGATCGGCGGGATGCAAGGTCAGATCAATGACATGGCGCGCAATGCCTACTCGGGTATTGCGGCAGCCACGGCGTTGACGATGATTCCGGGTGTCGATCCGGGCAAGACCTTGTCGTTCGGTGTGGCCGGTGCGTCGTACAAGGGCTATCAGGCGGTTGCGATGGGCGGTGAAGCGCGCATCACGGAAAACCTGAAGATGCGTGCCGGCGTCAGCCTCAGCAGCGGCGGCAACACCTTCGGTGCAGGTGCGTCGTATCAGTGGTAAAGCGGCAACGCGGGCCGTTCGGCCCGCGCCGTCACCCCCTGCGTGGCCGAGCGGGCGCTTGTCGTCCGCCACGCCACGCACCACGCCACACGACCAGCTTCATTTCCATCCGTCAATTTCCAGGAGTCCGCCTCGAGCGGACCGAATCATCATGAATAAACCACAACACTTCGTCCGTCGGGGTCTGCTCGGCGCATTCGTCGTCGTGCTGAGCGCATGCACGACGCAATCGGGCCCGACCTATACCGTCCGGGCGATCAAGGCGTCCGATCAGCCGGCGCCGGTCTTTCGCGTGACCTGCGAGGGGCTCGTCTCCAGCACGAAATCGTGCGAGGCAGCCGCGCAGAAGTTCTGCGCCGGCAAGCCGGTCACGCCGCTGCAAACGGTCGATCGCGTGCGTCGCGGCGCCGCGATGGGCGATCCGCGCGAACTGACGTTCCTGTGCGGCGTGCCGCCTCAAGCACCCGTCCAGCCGCCTGTCGCCGCGCAACCGCAACCGGTCGAGCAGCCGCAGGCGGTCGCCGCGCCGATTGCGCAGCGCCAGGTGCTGCTGCAAGGCAGTGCGAACTTCGCGTTCGACAGCGCAGTGCTGACCCCGAGTGCCCGCCAGGAGCTCAATCGCTTCCTGGACATGAATCGCGACGCCCGGTTTCGCCGTGTGACGGTCACGGGCTATACGGATTCGCAGGGCGCGCACGCCCATAACGTCCGACTGTCCGAGGCGCGGGCTCGCGCGGTTGCCACGTACTTGCGTACGGGCGGATTGCGTGCCGAACACGTCACGACCGTCGGCAAGGGGGCGGAAGAGCCGGTTGCGACCAATTCGACGGCGGAAGGACGTGCGCAGAACCGGCGCGTCGAGATCGAACTCGAGGCCGGGTAACGAGCGGCGAACGATGGCTCCGCGGCAAGCGGTGGTGGTTGCCGCGGAGCCAAATGATTGAACTGTCCGGATGGCTCCGGGACATCCAGGACTGACACGAGAAAGTAACCATGGCAGAGCAGAAAGCAACGATGCGTCCATCGCGTCCGACGATCGATACAGTGACCGACAACGTACCGCCGCACACCGGCGTGATCGAAAAAGGCGGACTGACCAACGACCCGCGCCCGACGGTGAGCGGCCGCGGCGATCCCGGTGCGACGATTCACATTCTGGTGGACGGCGTGCAGGTCGGCACCGCGGTAGTCGGCGCGAACGGCACGTGGAGCTTCGCGCTCACGCAGCGGCTGAGCGACGGCGAGTATCGCCTGACGGCGCGCGCGAGCAACGAGATCGGCATGAGCGTGCCGTCGACGTCGTACGGCATCCAGCTCGACACGACGCCCCCGTCGCAGCCGAAGATCGACGCGGCGACGGAAGGCACGCAACCGATGCTGTCGGGGCAGGCCGAAGCGTATTCGACGGTGACGATCTACGACGGCGCGACGGTGCTGGGCAC
>NZ_JBYQCG010000172.1:0-4769 GCF_057837105.1 Burkholderia sp. APQ4-4ca
GTTTTTATCGAACGCCGTTCGGGCATCTTACTCAATCGACCTCATTGTTCAAATTGACGATGCGGATGTGATCGAAATACCACGGGGGTGACTGCTTCTCGTCAAACGAAATGGTTATTTTTCAACAGGACGAAGCAATCCGTGGTGACGCAGGCGGCGGCCTGCGCGGCGCGGGATGGCGGGATGACGGGACGACGCGCGGTCAAAACGACGCAACCGGCGACGCGACCGGAACGCGTTTCGCCGCCCGCTCCGACGGGGCACTTACTTCATCGTCGTGAACCGCGCTTCCAGCTCGTCGAGCTTCGCGAGCACCGCTTCGCTCAGCTTTCTGACGTGACGCGGCACGTCGGGCGTCGACAGCAGTTCCTCGATACGCCCGCGCCAGTATCTCGGATGCCTGACGCGCCCCGCCCCCGACATCGACACATCGACGACGGCCGTCTCGCTGTCGAGCAGCGCCACCATTCTCTGGATGTGAGAGAGCTCACGCTCCACATAGTCTCGTGCGAGCATATTGATTGAAATCCCCGAAATACGACATCAGGCCTTCCGTCATCAACGCGCCATCGTCCGCGGCGCCACGACGCACCGCACACGTTGCGCCTCAGCGTATGCAACGAACGTGTCAATCGATTGTGCGGATGCACACGGCGATCGACAGAGGAACGACAGGCCTGTCCGATTGTTCCGGCGACATCCGGTCGCGATGCCTCGGTAACCATCGTAAGCGCATCGTAGGGCGCCGGCATCCCCAAAAGTGGGGATGCCGGCCGATATGGTTGGGCCGATGACGTTCGGAAAGGACGGGGTGAAAACGGCCGGCCGCCGCGACGGCGCGTTGCACAGCAGCACGATGGCGAGCATTCCGGCGAATCGCGCGCTTTCATGTCTGATGAATCGGCCGTCGGCAGCGACGTGCGGCTTCGTCGCACGCCTCGTGAAGTTCCAACGCCCCGCATCGTTCCAGGCGTCATTCCTTCGACCGGAAATCGGGCATGCGCGTGCCGGTATCGCGCCACCTGTCGCCCCTGCATGTCGATTGGCGCGCTTTGCGAGTGAAGTGGCGCGCAAAAGGCGGCATCATGGCGCATCTCCTCTGCTACGGCATCCCGTCCATGCATATCGATACCGACCTCCCCGTCATGGTGACCGGCGCGACCGGGTACGTCGCGGGCTGGCTCGTGCAGCGGCTGCTCGAGGCCGGCCTGACGGTCCATGCGGCCGTGCGCGACCCGGACAGCCCGGACAAGCTCGAGCATCTCCAGCGCATCGCGGCCGGCAAGCCCGGCACGATCCGCTATTTCCGCGCGGACCTGCTCGAACCCGGGTCGTACGCCGACGCGATGGCCGGTTGCGGGACCGTGTTCCATACCGCGTCGCCGTTCACCGTCACCGTTCGCGATCCGCAGAAGGAGCTGGTCGATCCGGCGCTGCTCGGCACGCGCAACGTACTCGAGACGGCCAACCGCACGCCGTCGGTGCGGCGCGTCGTGCTGACCAGCAGTTGCGCGGCGATCTACGGCGACAACGCCGATCTCGCCGCGACACCGGACGGTATGTTTACCGAAGCAATCTGGAACACCAGTTCATCGCTGACCCATCAGCCCTATTCGTATTCGAAGACGGTCGCCGAGCGCGAAGCGTGGAAGATCGCCCGCCAGCAGCAACGCTGGGAGCTCGTGACCATCAATCCGTCGCTCGTGATCGGGCCGGGCATCAATCCGTACGCGACGTCGGAGAGCTTCGAGATCGTGCGGCAGATGGGCAACGGCACGATGAAGACCGGCGTGCCCGATCTCGGCGTGGGCGCGGTGGATGTCCGCGACGTCGCCGACGCGCATCTGCGTGCGGCGTTCCTGCCGAGCGCCAGCGGCCGCTACATCGTGTCGGCGCACGACATGAGCCTGCCGGCGATGGCCGCCACGCTGCTGGAACGGTATGGCGCCGACTACCCGAGTCCGCGGCGCATCCTGCCGAAATGGCTGGTGTGGCTCGTCGGCCCGCTCGCCAACAAGAGCGTGACGCGCCGCATGATCGCGCGCAACGTCGGGCTGCCCTGGCGCGCCGACAACAGTCGCAGCCGCAACGAACTGGGCATCCGCTATCGCCCGCTCGCCGAGTCGATGAACGACTTCTTCCAGCAGCTCGTCGAAACCGGGCAACTGCGGCGTTGAACCGTTTCGCGATTTCGCCGGGCTGGCAGGTCGTGCTGGTCGACCTCGGCCGGCGCGTCGACGAACTGCCGCGGCGCGCACAGTTGCCCGCCGATCTGTTCACGCGGCCGGAGAACGGGCTGACGACCCGCGAGTACTTCCGCCTGTGGCGCGCGATGGAAGACATCGCGAATGCACCGGCCCTCGCGCTGCGGATACTCGGTCTGGTCTCCGTCGAAACCTTCGATCCACCGCTGTTCGCCGCGTTGTTCAGCCCCAACTTCGAGATCGCGATCCGGCGTATCGGCCAGTTCAAGCCGCTGATCGGCCCGGTCCGTCGGCACGGCCATTCCGAATCAACCGGTGGCGCCACCGCGATTCAGCCCGAAAATGAAATCGGCTTCGACCGACGCGCCCTTCGGCAATTGCAGCACGCCGACCGACGAACGCGTATGGACGCCGGCGTCGCCGAGCACCGCGACCAACACGTCCGACGCGCCGTCGGCCACTTCGCTTTGCATCGTGAAGCCGGGCGCGCTTCGCACGTACACGGTCATGCGCGGGACCGTTGCGATCGCATCGAGCGTGCCGCACTGCTTGCGGATCAGCGCCAGCGCGCGCAGCGCGGAAATGCCGGCCGCGCGGCGGCCGTCTTCCAGCGAAACGGATTCGCCCACGATGCCGACGAAATGCACGACTTCCCCGATTCGCGGAACCTGGCCGGCGACGTACGCCGTCGTTCCGTCGACCAGCACGGGCGTGTACTTTCCGCCGATCCTGATCGTTTCGTCCGGATCGAATCCGAATTCGGCTGCGACTTGTTTCAGCTTTTCATCCCTGTTCATCAGTGAATTCCCCGATCCCTCTGAAAAAAGATAAAGAATAATTGAGTCTCCGAAGCTTGTCTCGCACGAGAAGATCGGACACAAACGATCCTGCCAAGCCACTTCTCAGGTGTTCGAAGCAGTCATTCGTTGCGATATCGACAATGGAATTCGTAGTCGAAGCAATTTTCTTCGTCATTTTCGGTTGAAACCGCTATCATGTATGGACACAACCTGAAGAGTGATATATGGCAACTTACAAGGAACTGAAAGCCCAAATGGATGCTTTGGCCGAGAAAGCCGAAGCAGCGCGCGCCGCTGAATTCCAGGCGATCGTCGACGACATCCGCACCAAAATCGCGGAATACGGCATTACCGAAAAGGACATTTTCGGTACGCGCCGCGGTCGGCCGGCCAAACAGACGGGCGCCCCCGTGCAGGCCAAATACCGCGATCCGAAGACCGGGGCCACCTGGTCGGGCCGCGGTCGCGCACCCGCATGGATCAAGGACGCGAAGAATCGCAATCGATTCCTGATCCAGGAATAAGATTTCCCGCTTGGGCCGGCGCGCGATTCAACGCGCTGTCCGGCCATTCGGGGCATTGATTGACGCATTGAAGGCATCGATACCGGCGGTATTCCATGGCCGCTCCGGTTGACGAGGTTTTGCCCGATCGGCGTGTCGCGCACGGGTCCGTCCATCGATCCTGCCGCACGCCAACCCTTTCTTCAGCGTTCGTAATAGATCGCAAGCCACACGCTTTGCAATTCGTCATGCGTCCACGCGACACGATGACGGCAATGCGGCTCGATCAGCACGTAATCGCCGGCGCGCATATCGAGCCGCGTCGCGTCCTCTTCGAATTCGAGCACGGCCGCGCCTGATAGCAGCACGACCCATTCGGCCCGCGGGTCGTCATACCAGAACCCCGCAGGGCTCGCATGCCCCATCGATACGATTCGCTCGACGTTCACGCGCGAACCCGCAACGAGCATGTCGATTCGCTCGTCGCCCCCGCGCCGCCCTTCGACGCTGAATAAATTACCGGTTTGAAGTTGCATGGCTTCGCCTCGTCGTGGATCTTCGGGTAAAGGATGCGGAATTAAACGCGACGGAAAAATAGTCGCTGCAGCCTGACGTCGACCAGGTTTGCGCTTGCATCGTTAAAAACCGTATCAAAAAGATGAAGAATGACGGCGCCTTCGCCGGCGCCGATTCGTTGCGGCGATAAAGCGCGCATCGGCTTTCTTTTAGCGACGCGCGTGCGCCGGAGCACATCATTTCGATAAAAGCCGATCGACATCCTGCGCCCTATGCAGCACCGGGCCAAGGCCCGTTCACGCGAAGGACGGGCTTGCGAACGTGTCTCGATCGACGCATTTTGCGTTCGCAGGCTGGCGCGAGCAAGCATCGGCATGATGCATTCATTCGTTATTTCGTTTCGAGGTTTCGCCTGCCCAATAAGCGACGATATTGTCTTGGACGTCGATATCGACAGCGAGCGTCGACGAAGTACCGGCCCCGTCAAACCCTCCCCCTCAACCACTCCAGCAGCGCCGCCTGCGCACTCCCGTCCACCACCGGCGCCGGCGTCAACAGGTAGTAATCCGATCCATCCTCGACGAACCCCATCGGCGCAACCAGCACACCGCTTTCGATGTCGTCGCGCACCAGATGCCACGGCCCGATCGCCACGCCGAGCCCCGCGACGGCTGCTTGCAGACTGAAATAGAAATGATCGAACTTCTGCCCACGCCCGCGCGCGGCCGGCTGATTCGCCGCCCCCG
>NZ_JBYQCG010000172.1:4789-51136 GCF_057837105.1 Burkholderia sp. APQ4-4ca
GCGACGATATTGTCTTGGACGTCGATATCGACAGCGAGCGTCGACGAAGTACCGGCCCCGTCAAACCCTCCCCCTCAACCACTCCAGCAGCGCCGCCTGCGCACTCCCGTCCACCACCGGCGCCGGCGTCAACAGGTAGTAATCCGATCCATCCTCGACGAACCCCATCGGCGCAACCAGCACACCGCTTTCGATGTCGTCGCGCACCAGATGCCACGGCCCGATCGCCACGCCGAGCCCCGCGACGGCTGCTTGCAGACTGAAATAGAAATGATCGAACTTCTGCCCACGCCCGCGCGCGGCCGGCTGATTCGCCGCCCCCGCCCACGTGTTCCATGCGTCCGGCCGGGTCCGCGTATGCAGCAGCGCGGCGTCGGGCTTCAACGTGCGGCCGCCGCGACGCGACGCAAACCACGCACCGACCTTGTCCGGCCGGCAAACCGGCCCCACCCGTTCGGCGAACAGATGCTCGGCGTGACATCCCGCCTGCCACGCGAAATCGTTGCGACGAATCGCCATGTCGACCCCGCTGTCGAACGAGAACGGCCCGCCCGCGGCGGCCAGATGGATGTCGACGCCCGCATGCCGCGCCTGGAAATCCGGCCAGCGCGGGATCAGCCAGCGCATCAGGAGCGTCGGCTCGCACGACAGCACCGAACGCCGCGCACGGGCGGCTTCGCTGCGCAACGCGTGGGCGGCGTGACGCATCAGGCCCAGACCGTCATGGACAGCCCGAGCGAGCGTGCGGCCCGCATCGGTCAGGAACACGCGCCGGCTGCGCCGCTCGAACAGCGCCACGCCCAGATCGTCCTCGAGCAAGCGCACCGCGCGGCTGACCGCGCCATGGGTCAGGCACAGCTCGTCGGCCGCGCGACTGAAATTCTCGTGACGCGCCGCCGCGTCGAAACAGCGCAGCGCCATCAGCGACGGCAGGTTCGTCCGAGTCGATTGTGATTCAGACTCACCATTCTGGTCAGAAATCATCGTTTTTCCTGATGTAGCACGATCGATACGATTGTGCCATCAACATATCCGTTCCAGGAACAACGCCATGACCGAACTGATAGTCGTAGTCACCATTACGCTGCTCGCCGTCGTCAGCCCGGGGCCGGACTTCGCGATGGTCACGCGCAACAGCCTGATGCTGTCGCGTCGTTCCGGCGTGCTCACCGCATGCGGGATCGGGCTCGGCGTAACGGTCCACGTGAGCTACACGCTGCTGGGCGTCGGGCTCCTGATCCGTCAGTCGCCGTGGCTATTCAATGCCGTCAAGCTGATCGGCGCGATCTACCTGATCTACCTCGGCGCAAAGATGCTCATGACGAAAGCCGGCAACGCGCAAAGCGACGCCAGCGTGGCGCCGCTGTCCGATCTCGCGGCGCTGCGCACGGGCTTCCTGACCAATGCGCTGAACCCCAAAACCACGGTGTTCATCGTCAGCCTGTTCATGCAGGCAGTGCGGCCCGACACGCCGTTGACCGTGCAGATCGGCTACGGCGCCTTCATCGCGGCCACCCATGCCGGCTGGTTCAGCCTCGTGGCGATCTGTTTCTCGGCCACGGCGGTCCGCGATCGCCTGCTGTCGCTGCGGCACCGGATCGATCGCACGTTCGGATGCCTGCTGGTGGGCTTCGGCGTCGCGCTCGCCATCGCACGCGGCGGGCGCTGACATGCGACCCGCGCCGGATGCGCGGCGGCGCCGGACGCCGGCGCCGGCAACGTCAGAACGTCGGTGCGATCGCCCGTGCTTCGTCGAGCGCCCGGCTCCGGTCGGCCTTCCCGTCCGGGCCGAACAACGTGCGCTCGACGACGATCCCCGTGATGTCCGTCACGCCCACGAACTTGAGCCACGTTTCCATGTAAGGGCGCTGCAGATCGAATTCGGCGGCCGGCGTAAACGACCCCGGCGACTGATAGGCGAGCCCGCGTGCGTAGACCACCGCCGCCTTTTTCCCGGCCAGCTTGCCGGTGAAACCCGCTCCGTCGAACGTGAACAACACGTCCTTCTGCGAAATCACGTCGATCAGGTGCTTGAGCTTGTACGGAATGCTGAAATTCCACAGCGGCACGCCAAACAGGAATTTGTCGGCTTCGTGGAACGGCGCCGCGAGCCGCTCGATCCGCTGCCACGCCGCCGCCTGCTCCGGCGTCAATGCCGTGCCGCTCAGTCCGGCATATTTCGCGGCCAGCGCCGCGGCGTCGAATTCGGGCATCGGCAGATCCCAGATATCGATCTTCCGGATCTCGTGATCGGGATGAGCCTGCCGGTACGCGTCGAGAAATGCATTGCACACCTCGATCGACGCCGAATAGCCCTTGTTGGGTGAGCCTTCGATATAGAGCACGCGTGTCATCGCGCCAGTCCTTGCCAAGAGTGACGACGGCGCGCGGGATGCGCGCTCGCCCACTTCGCTTCCAAGCCTATCGGGTCGGCCTATAATCCGGAAACGATATTAATTGATCGAATTAACCTGAATTGGTGATGGATGAATACTCCCCTCGACACGGCGCTGCTTCATACCTTCGTTGCGGTTGCCGACGTGCGCAGCTTCACCGGCGCCGGGCGTCGGCTGAACCTCAGCCAGTCCGCGGTCAGCGCGCAGATCCTGCGTCTCGAGGAACAGGTCGGTCAGGCACTGCTCGTGCGCAACACGCGCAGCGTCACGCTCACCGGGCATGGCGAGACGCTGCTCGGCTACGCACGCGCGATGCTCAATCTGAGCGAGGAAGCGCGCGCCAGGCTGGGAACGGGTGACGCCACCGACGTCAAGCTGCGGATCGGCGTGTCGGAGGACTTTGCAGGCGGCTGGCTGCCGGACCTGATGCGCCGCCATGGCGCCGCGCGGCGCGGGCTGCGGCTGGATCTGGTCGTCGACATCGGCGACAGCCTGTTTCGCCGGCACGCCAACGGCGAATTCGATGTCGTGATCGGCAGCCGATGCTCCCACGCGGGCCACGGCGCGACGTTGTGGCAAGAGCCGCTCGCCTGGGCGTTCGCGCGCCACGAGCCGCTTCCGGAAGGCGACGTGCCGCTCGCGTGTTTCCCCGATCCGTGCCCATACCGGGGCGCCGCCATCACGGCGCTCGCGCGGGCCGGCATGCGCTACCGGATCGCGTGCGAAAGCCCCAGCGTGACCGGCATCCGCGCCTTCGCACGAGCCGGCATCGCGATCGCGCCGGTGCCGCGCAGCGTGATCGACGACACGCTTCGCGAATTGGGGTCGCCCGAAGGTTTGCCCGAACTGCCGGAGATGGAGTTCGTGATGATGCACGACGCGCGAATGCCGGCCGCCGTCGAGTTCGCCGCGACGATTCTGGACGAGACGGCTGCCCGCACGGGCGCGGGCAAACGCAGTCGGATGTAGCGGTAGCGCCCGCGTGCGTATTGCCGGCGCAAGCATGGCACTTCGCCGGACTCGAATCGCCGGCGGGGACGACGTTCAAACCACCTCGAAGCGCAACCCGGCATGGCGAATCAGGCGTTCGATGTAGCGTTCGTCGAACATCGTCGCGGGCGTCCAGAACCCGCCGCCGCGCCCGGTCTTCACGCCGTCGCGACTGCAATCGATCGCGAGACCGATCGCGGCCTGGCCGAGCATCTTGCCGGTGGAGCCATAGCCCGGATCGCGATCGCCGGTGACTTTCACACGCAAGGTTCGGCCGTCGTCGGCGCGGCCGAAGAAGCGCAAATCGTAGCGGCCAGCCTGCTGGGCCTCGACGCTCGGGCCTTCGCCGGGCTTCGGCAGCAGGAAGCGCTCCATCAGGCCGCGCACCGGCGCGATGAGGACACCCATCATGAACGCACCGAGGCCCGCCACCATCGTCAGCGCGGCCAAGCGCCCCTTCAGGCCCGCGCCGGTCATCACGGCTTCGTCATAGGTAAAGCGGCTGCCGTACGCGTTGCCCGCCAGCGCATTGGAGCGGTGCACGACGCGCTCGTTGATCGCCGCCATCACGAACGGCGCGATCCACGCTTCACAGTCGCGATCGAATTCGGCCGATCGAACCGCATGCTGCCGCACCGTGAAGCCATGCCGTTGCGGGCACAACGAATAAGGATCGAGCAGTTCCCTGCGCAATGCGGGATCGGCCGCCGCTTCGCGCACCACGTTGATCACGCTGGCCACGGTGCCGCCCGACGCACCGCCCTTCAGCGTTTTCACGCGCATCTTCACGCGAGCGGCCGGCACGCCCCACTGCTGCCGCGCCTGTTGCTGCAGGAAGAAAACGCCCATGTCCGACGGCACCGAATCGAAGCCGCAGCAATGCACGAGGCGCGCGCCCGATTGCCGGGCCGCGGGCTCGTACTTGTCGATCATCCGTTTGATCCATTGCGTCTCGCCGGTGAGATCGCAGTAGTCGGTGCCGGTCTGCGCGCAGACGCGGACCAGCGGCTCGCCGTATAGCGCGTAAGGGCCGACGGTGGATACGACCACCCGCGTTTGCGCGCACAGCGCCCGAAGCTGCGTTTCGTCGGCCGCGTCGGCGACGATGATCGGCACCTGCTGCCCGGCCGCGCCGAGCGCATCCCTGACCTGCCTGAGCTTCGCGTCGGATCGGCCTGCGATCGCCCAGCGCAGCGACTCGTCCGCACCGGCGTCCGCCAGATAATCGGACAGATAGCGGGCCAGGATCTGCCCGACGAAACTGGTGGCGCCGAATACGACGAGATCGTAGGTCGGTTGGGGCATGGACGACTCCTTCGGTGCGCGCACGTCGCACGCATCCGTATCGTTAGCGTGGCTTTCCGGGTTCATCGAAGGCCGTCAAGGGCGTGGGCAGATTCAGCACCAGTTGCGCATCCTTGACCACGTCGAGACGCATGATTGTGGATGCGCCGAGCCCGTCGAGCAACTGGCTGAGCGGCCCACCGTGCCGCACGAGCTCGACGTTGCGCGGCAACAGGCGCTGCGCGAACGACAGCATGTTGGTCTGCACCGACGCCTGATGCCACGCGCCGTCGATGCGGTTGACCATCGTCGTCGTGCCCATGTGCGATTGCGACGGCACGCTGGTCAGCGCGGGCAGCGGCACGCTCAGGCTCAGATCCGGCCGCCCGCCCGGGCCGGCGATACCCGCGCGCGCCGTGGCGCCGATGTTCACGTCGATATCAGCAAGCCACTTGGGCAGTTGGTAGCCGTGCACGCCGCGCACCCGCGCGATTTCCGTCGTGACCGGCAGCGCCAGCACGTGCGCGAAGAAACTTCGACGCCGCATCGAGTCGATCAGCTCGAGCGCGTGCGAGCCTTTCGCGCCGGGCCGGCGGATCACCACCGCGACCGATACTTCGTCATACGGATCGTTGTCGCACACCGCGTACGAAAAGAACGTCAATGCGACGAGCCCGTATCCGGGCAATGCCCGCAGCGGTTCGAGCGGAACCGGCAGCATGGTGCGCAGGCGTTCGAGCGGCGCAAGAAACAGCAGTTGAATGCTGCTGGAACGATAGTAGAAGTTCGGCGCCCAGGTCGGCCCCCCTCGCGACATCACCTGACGCTTCGGAATCCGCCGGAAAAAATCGATGTTCCCCGCGGCGGGATCGCGCGCCACCGCGTCCAGGTCCGGATTCATCCGGAATCGGTCGTAGTACCCGCCCTCTGGCACGTCGACCGTATGCGGCCCGAATTCGACCTGTGTAAAACGCCTGTCCATGTTCGTTGTCTCCCGTCGATGGTCGAGCAGCGGCAGGCGAGATACGAAGCCTGCCGATTCGCTGTCGTCGGCGAGCACTCTAAGCTTCAAGTCAACTTCAAGGTCAAGGCGACGAGTAGAGGAACCTGTCGGAGTGCGGCGGCACGGCGGGCGGGCAACGCCGCGAATCGAACAGGACGATCATGTCGCGTATATGCGATCGGCTTGCCGCCGACAGCGTTGGCTTATAGTGCCGGTTGCCCATTCGACGAGGAGAACAACCATGAAACTGCAGGCCAGCGGTCCATTCGAGGTGAAGCTGAATCCGCAACCGCTGAGTCACGTTGCGGAAAGCAGCGGGCTCGGCCGCATGTCGCTGGACAAGCATTTTCACGGCGACCTCGAAGCCGTCAGCCAGGGAGAAATGCTCGCGTTTCGCAGCAGCGTCCAGGGTTCGGCCGGCTACGTCGCGATGGAAACCGTCAAAGGCGTGCTCGGCGGACGCAAAGGCAGCTTCGTGCTGCAGCACAGCTCCACCATGACGCGCGGGCAGCCGACGCAGTCGATCACGGTCGTGCCCGATTCCGGCACGGACGAATTGGTCGGCCTCTCCGGCACGATGCGCATCGATCTCGACCACGGCCAGCACGCATACCGCTTCGACTACACGTTGCCGGACGCACCGCAATAAGCGCGCACGTCACGCGTGCGCCGCTTCGTGCAGCCTGAACTGCGCGACCGCCGCGCTCAGCCGCGCGCCCTGTTCGTCGAGCGACAGCGCCGCGGCCGCCGCCTCCTCGACCAGCGCGGCATTGCGCTGCATCGTCTGCTCCATCTGGATCACCGCGGCATTCACCTGCTCGATGCCCGACGACTGTTCGTCGAATGCCTGGCTGGTTTCGCCCATGATCGCGTTGACGCGCTCGACCGCCGCGACGAGCTCGGTCATTGCCGAGCCGGCCCGCGCGACGAGCCCGCTGCCGTCTTCCACGCGTCGCGCGGAATGGCCGATCAGCTCGCGAATTTCCTTCGCCGCCGCGGCACAGCGCTGCGCGAGCCCGCGCACCTCGGTCGCGACGACCGCGAACCCGCGCCCCTGCTCGCCCGCGCGCGCGGCTTCGACGGCGGCGTTCAACGCGAGGATGTTGGTCTGAAACGCGATGCTCTCGATCACGCCGACGATGCCGGAGATGCGCGTGGAGCTGGTCGAAATTTCCGACATCGTCTCGACGACGCGCTGCATCGCTTCGCCGCCGCGCGACGCGATGCCGGCCGCGCCCTCGACGTACGTGCGCGCATCGCGCGCGTTGTCCGCGTTCTGGCGCACGGCCGCCGTCAGTTGCTCGACGCTCGCGGCCGCCTGCTGCAACGACACGGCCTGCTGCTCGGTGCGTGCCGACAGGTCGACGTTGCCGCTCGCGATCGTGCGCACGTCGCCGACGATCGTCTCGGTGCTCGCGCGCACCTGGCTCACGGTTTCGACGAGGCCGTCCTGCATCCGCTTCAGCGCATTCAGCAGATACGCCATCTCGTTCTCGCCGGGAACGACGACCGCGCCGGTCAGGTCGCCTTTCGAGATTTTCTCGAACTGGTCGACCGCGAGATTGATCGGCTCGATGATCGCCTTCGCGAGCACGCGCTGCGCCAGGAACCCGACGACGAGCGCCAGCCCCGCGACCGCCCCCATCCCCCACACGATCCGGTGGAAATTGACGCCGGCCGCCTCGTAGCGCGCCTTCTGGCGCGTGACCTGGAACGATTCGAGCGCGTCGATCGCCGCCTGGTACGCGGCGAACAATGCGGGCGGCGCGGTGCGTTGCGTGTCGAGGAAGTTGAACGCGTCGTCGCCGTCGAGCTGCGACAGCGCCTTCAGGAACACGCGGTCGAGCAGCGCGCGACGGTGGTTCTGCAGCGTGTCGAACAGCGCCTGCTCGCCGGCGTCGCGCGCATGCAGACGCGTGTACGCGTCCAGTTCGTCGTTGCTCTGCTTGAGCAGCGTGTGAAGTTGCGCGACTTCCTCTTTCGCGGGCTGGCCCGCGCTGATGATCTGCGCGACGTCGCTCATGCGTTCGCGCAGCACCAGCATCCGCTCGGAACTGGTCTTCAGATGCAGCAGCGACGCGGTATCGTCGCGGTACATCGCCTCGAGCGAGCCGTTGCCGACGTAAAGCGCCGCGATGCAGGCGCCGACCACCAGCACGAGCAGCACGGTATAGCCGGCGATGGTCGCGACGAGGCCACCACGGATAGTGAGTTGTTTTCGCATGACGTTCCCTTGAGCCGGCCGGGCATGGCCAGCGGCGGATGTGAATTCCGGAACACGAACGACGCGCGCCGTCACGCAATACGCGGCGCGGGGGCTGCGTACGGGTTAACGGCGCGGGGAACGGGCGGCTTTTATCCGCACGCGACGTGAATCTTGACAATTGCGACAGCGGGACGCGAAAGCAGCGCGACTGCCGGCCGTCGCCGGGCCTGGAGCGAATCGCTTCGGGCGAAAGGTCGCGCTGGTGCGTGGCGATCTGCCAAACGTTTCCCCACGCGCCCTTCACCATCGCCCGCCGGTCGCCGTACGGCATGTCGGCAGGCGGTTCCAGCGGGATCGCTTGCGCCGCGAGCGTGCGTCGATAGGTGGAATCGGTGTCCTCGACGTTCACGTACAGGAACGCCGGCATCGGGTCACGCGTCGGTCTCGTAAAACAGGCCGTATTCGCCGTTCGTTCGCCTGATGCGCGCGAAACCCGGTTCGCCCAGATGCATGCCGGCGATCAGCAGCCCTTCCGCGCTGACCCGGTCCAGCAGCCGCGAACGCGTGGCCGCCGCCTGCGGCGCATCCTGATCGAACGCAATCGACACGTCCGGCCGCTTGATCTGGATATGCGGAAAATGCACGACGTCGCCCCACACGAGCAGGCCCTGATCGCCGGATTCGAGCACATAGCCGGTATGTCCGTCGGTATGCCCCGGTAGCGGTATGGCTGCGATTCCGGGCAGCACGTCGCCTTCATCGAAGGTCCGCAGCGCGTCGCCGTAAGCGTCGAATGCCCGGCGCGCGATCCGGAAATTGCCGCGGGCGCGTTCGCTGGCGCGGCTCAGGTTGCCGTCGTCGCGCCAGAATTCGACCTCGCGTCGATGCGCGACCAGCTCCGCATTCGGAAACGCCACGTGTCCGGCCGCATTCACCAGCCCGCCGACGTGGTCGGGATGCGCGTGGGTGAGCAGGACGGCGTCGATCGCGGCAGGCTCGATGCCGGCGAGCCGCAAATTGTCCATCAGGCGGCCGCCCCATTCCTTGATACCGCCGGCTCCGGCATCGATGAGAATCGTGCGGCCCGCGCCGCGCACGACGTAGCAGTTGATATGCACGGCGGACGGCTCCTCCTGCCCGGCCGCACGCTGCATCCCGGCCGCGTCGGTCGCATCGATATTCGACAGGAAATCGAGGCTCGCCGTGAGGTAGCCGTCGCTGATCGCGGTGATCGTGAAATCCCCGACACGCCGGCCGGGAAACGTAACGTTGGACATCGTGCTTCTCCGCAGTGGCTAGTTTCGGGCGTGAAGGTCCGGCGCGGCATGACCGAAGCAACGGATGCGCGCCGTCAGCCCCGTGCGGCGAACGATCGCGTGATCCAGCGTCTCCATGAACGCGTTCATGAGCGCGGGCGGGCGAGACGACGCCGCGCGATACCGGATTTCCGCGAAAACGGGGTGCCCGCAGCCGTGCCGGACCGCCACGTAAATGACGTGGACGTTCGTCAGTTCCGCCTGAAGGACATCCGTACAGAGTTCGATGCAGTCGCCGGACAGTTCGGCGAGGCGCGCGTCGGGCGGCATGCGCTCCGCATCGATATGGAACGTCACGTTAGGCATCGCGGGCGGCCTTCGTCAGTTGTTCGGTCATCGGTGCGTAAAGGTGAAGCCCGGCCGGCACGCTCCCGGCAAGCGGCGCATCGCTGCGCGGCAGGACCGCGAGCCAGCGGCGCGCCGGACACTGCTCCAGTGCGACGGCCTGCATGGCCAGCGGCTCGAGGCCCAGTTCGATCAGCGAGTCGGGCCCGCGGGCACTCAGCGCGAGCAGTTCGTCGGCATTGACCGCCGGCGCACGACCGATATCGCCATAGAGGTTGCGGTGCCAGTCGGTGATGTGTTGCTGCCACCGCGCGAAATTGCCGCCGCCCTTCTGCCGATAGTCATCGCCGGTCAGCACGTCGAGGCCGTCGATCGTGTGAACGGCCAGATACACGGGGCAACCGCCGCTGATCGCCCTGAAACGCTGCGACGTGTGAAAACCGGCCACCGAGATGAGGGCCGGCAGCTTGTCGAGGCTGTAGAAATCGTTCCATTCGGCTTCGCTGGCCGGGTCGGCGAAGCTGCATTCCACGGTGTAGATCATCGGTTCGTCCTCTGCGTCGATTGACGGATATTCAGTGCAGTGACGTAATGCTAATCTGCGGTTTCCCGCGTAGATATCGACTTAAAGTCAGCATTCAGTGACATTTGATCAAGCTGACGGTCGAACGCGCTCCGACCGGCGAGACCCCGATGCGACGCAAGATCCCGAGCAATTCCGCGCTCCTGGCCTTCGAGGCCGCGGCCCGGCACGGCAGCTTCGCCCGCGCCGCCGACGAACTGGCGCGCACCGAGGGCGCGGTCAGTCGGCAGATCGGCCGGCTCGAGGCGTTCCTTGGCGTGACGCTGTTCGAGCGCGTCGGCAACCGGGTGCGGCTGGCGCCCAACGGCACGCGATACGCGGTACAGGTGCGCGAGATTCTGGATCGGCTGGAACGGGACAGCCTGTATCTGATGGGGCAGCCCGTCGAAGGCGCGAGCATCGACATCGCCGCGATTCCGACTTTCGCGACCCGCTGGCTGATCCCGCGGCTGAAGCGCTTTCAGGCGCGCCATCCGAACGTCACCGTGCACATCGCCGAACGGATGGAGCCGTTCCTGCTGGCCGGCAGCGGCTTCGACGCGGCCATTCATTTCGCGCATCCGGCCTGGGCCGGCATGCATCTGCATCCGCTGCTGGAAGAGGTGCTGGTGCCCGTCTGCAGTCCGGCGCTCGTCGAAGGCGCTGGCGCCAATCCGTCGCTGGATGCGCTGCCGCGCCTTCATCGGCGGCAGAATCCGGATGCGTGGCAGGTTTACGCGGAAGAGGCCGGCATCGTGCTGACCAATTCGGCGGTCGGCCCGCGATACGATCTGCATTCGATGCTGATCGAGGCCGCGCTGGCCGGCGTCGGCGTCGCGCTGGTGCCGCGCCTTTACATCGGGGCCGAGCTCGAGCAGGGGCGTCTGGTCGCGCCCTGGCCCGACGGCAAAGCGGTGACGAAAAATTTCTGCCTCGTGCTGCCCGAGCCGATCGAATTGAGCGCGGCGCCGGTGCGGGCGTTTGCGGAGTGGGTGGTGGGCGAGGCGCAAGGTGGGGCCGGTTGAGGCCGCCCCCGTCGTTCATCGCGGTACGAATCAGGAAAGCCCTTTACGGATGATGCAAACCGACATCGAAGCCCCCGGGCCTGCCGGCCCGCTGCGCGGCACGCTGTTGTCTCCTGCGACGGGCGATGTCCCGGTGGTGCTGATCGTGCCGGGATCGGGCCCGACCGACCGGAACGGCAACAATCCCTACGGCATTCAGGCATCGATCTATCGTTTGCTGGCCGAAGGATTGCTCGGTCAAGGTATCGCGTCGGTTCGCATCGACAAGCGCGGCATGTACGGTAGCGCGTCGGCGATCGCGGATGCGGACGACGTCACGATCGACGATTACGCGGCGGACGTTCGCGCGTGGGTGGCCGCCATCCGGGCGCGGACCGGTGCGCGCCGCGTATGGGTGCTCGGACATAGCGAAGGAGGATGGGTCGCGTTGTCGGCGGCGCGGCAGACGGCCGATATTAGCGGCCTGATCCTCGTAGCCACACCGGGACGGCCGCTCGGGCAGGTATTGGCGCGGCAACTGCAGTCGAACCCCGCGAATGCCGGTGTCCTGCGCAACGCGATGTCGATACTCGAATCGCTCGAAGCCGGCAAGACGGTCGACGCGGCCGGCATCGATCCCGCGCTGATGCCGTTGTTCAGGCCGCAGGTTCAGCGGTTCCTGATGAGCGAACTGGCCATCGATCCGGCGGCCCTTCTCACCGGCTATACGAAGCCGGTCCTGATCGTGCAGGGTGCGCGGGATATTCAGGTTGGCGTGCAGGATGCGCAGCGGTTGAAGGACGCGAATCCACGCGCCCGGCTGACGATCGTCGCGAATGCCAATCACGTGCTCAAAACCGTTCACACGGACGCGCGGGATGAAAACCTTGCCGCGTACTCACACCCGGATCTTCCTTTGGCCAGCGGGGTGGTGGAAGCCATTTCGGCATTCGTTCGGGAATCGACCGGCGGCGGGATGGGTCGCCCTGCACTTTCGCAACGGAAAAACGCGCGATGACGCACCTGATTCGATTCCGGGTTCGGCCTGTTTATCACGGTAGCGATCTGCTGGTCGAAATACTCGACGACCACCGCGCGGCCGATTTTCCGGATCTCGCCGGGATTCTCCGGGATGCGCTGCACGCCGTCCGGCTCCCGCATCCGGACGGCCTCGACGACCCGCACGTCGCCTTGTCGCAGGACCGCTATTTCAGCTATTGGACGTACGATCGCGGCCACTATGAAATCGACGACGATATCTGGGGCTGGTGCGTCACCGCGCCGGTGAACAACCGGGCCATCGTCGCGGACATCGAGCGGGCGCTGCTCGCGACCGGCAGATTCAGCAAGGAAGCCGTGGATTTCGGCAAGTTTGCGTGACGCAAAGCGATCGCCTCCGCCGGTACGTCGAACCGGTCCACTCCTCCGCTAATCGAGGTACGGCTTCAATACGCCCCCGGTCCAGTCCATGACAGCCCGCCCACGCGGCGAAAGGTTGCGCCGATGCGCGACGACGAGCGACGCGGCGCAATAGGACCGGCGGCACTTCATCCGCGCTTCGGCACGGGCAGTGGCGAAGCTGCCCGTGTCGAACCGGGCGCGCGCATCCTCGCGAACGCATCGCGCAAATCCGCGCAAAACGCATCGCCGATCATCGACAGCGGCTGCGACGCGGACGTCACCAGGTAGAAGTGATCGGGCACGGCCGGTTCGAACGGCTTGACGACCACACGCTCGCCCGCGTACGCGGCCGTCACCGGATCGATCAGCGCGACGCCGGCGCCGTTCGCGACGAACGCGACGATCGTCCGCGACAACTGCGCCTCGATCGACAGCACGCGCGACACGCCGGCTTCGACGAATACGCGGTCGATCGCGCTGCGCGCCTCGAAACTCGGCGGAAACGAGATGAACGATTCGTCGCGCAGGTCGGCCGGGTGCACGACGCGCTTGCGCGCAAGCCGATGCCCGCGCGGCACGATGCAGCACATCGCGCTTTCCGCGAGCCGCTCGCCGCGCACGGCCGGATGCGGGACGGGTTCGGCGATCAGCCCGACGTCGCATTGCCCCGACGCGACCTTGTCGACGACGGTGGACGCACTGTGCGCGAGCAGCGTGATGTCGACGCCCGGATGCGCGACCGAAAAACGCGTGACGATTTCCGGCAGCAGGTCGAGCGCGACGGCCGGCGAACCCGCCACGCGCAGCGTGCCGCGCCGCATCGCGCGGATCTGTTCGGCGGCCTGCGCGACGCGGTCGAGGCCGACGAACGCGCGTTCGACCTCTTCGTACAACACGCGCGCCTGCGCGGTCGGCGTGAAGCGCCCCTGCTGCCGCTCGAACAGCACGAAGCCGATCCGCGCCTCGAGATCGGCGATCAGCCGGCTCACGGCCGGTTGCGAGATATGCAGATCGCGCGCCGCGCGCGTGACGGTATGGCGCTGCATCACCGCGCGAAACGCTTCGATCTGGCGAATTCTGAGCGAGGGCGTGGTCATAACACTGGATTATGAGTCGTTGATCAAGCTGTATTGGACAGCCCATTTTGCCTGTCCGAACATCGGTTCCGCAACGTACTGAAAGCAAGGAGCCCTGCCGCCATGGGATATAACACGCAACCGCCTCACCCGCGACACCGGAGCCGCGCATGACCGTGCGCCGCTTCGACGTCGTCGTGGCCGGCGGCGGTCTCGTGGGCATGGCCATCGCGTGGGGCATCGCGCGTCTCGGCCAGCGCGTCGCGGTGTGCGACGGCGACGACATCGCGTTTCGCGCGGCGCGCGGCAATTTCGGGCTCGTATGGGTGCAGGGCAAAGGCGGCCGCTGCCTGCCGTATGCGCGCTGGTCGTGCGAATCGTCGGCGCGCTGGCGCGCGTTCGCCGCGCAGTTGCAGCGCGAAACGGGCGTGGACTGCGCGTTCGACCGCCCGGGCGGCATCGAGTTGTTCGAGCAGCGAGCGGAACTCGATAGCGCAACTGGCCTGCTCGAATCGCTGCACCGGCAGGACGCCGCGCTGTCGTACAAGGTGCTCGATCCGGCGGCGCTGCGCCGACGCATTCCCGCGGCGTCGGCATCGCTGGCCGGCGCGCTGTGGTCGCCGAACGACGGTCACGCGAATCCGCTCTACACATTGCGCGCGATGTTGCACGCGTTCCAGCAGTGCGGCGGCGTCTATCTGCCGCGCAGCGAAGTCACGGAGATCCGCCCGCGCGCCGGGCGCTTCGAGATCGACACGCGTCACACACGGCTCGAAACCGGGCGCGTGGTGCTCGCGGCCGGCCTCGACAACGCGCGGCTCGCGCCGATGGTCGACCTGCGCGCGCCGATCTCGCCGCTGCGCGGCCAGATCATGGTCACCGAGCGCCTCGCGCCGTTTCTCGACTATCCGACGCTCGTCGTGCGCCAGACATCGGAAGGGTCGGTGTTGCTCGGCGACTCGGCCGAAGACGTCGGCTTCGACGACGGGCAGACGCGCCAGGCGATGGTCGACATCGCGCGCCGCGCCCGTACCGCATTCCCCGTGCTCGCGCATGCACGCATCGTGCGCGCATGGGGTGCGCTGCGCATCATGACGCCCGACGGCCTGCCCGTCTACGAGGCGTCGGCCACGTACCCCGGCGCGTTCATCGCGATCTGCCACAGCGGCGTGACGCTCGCGGCGACCCACGCCGATCTCGTCGCGCCGTGGATCGCCGGCGGCGCCGCGCCGGCCGACCTGTCCGCCTTTACCACCGCGCGCTTCGCCGCGCCCACGGAAGCCCGGCATGTTTGAATCCCTCGTTCCCGCCGCCGCGATGCTCGAACGCGTGCGCATCCATATCGACGGCACGCCGCACGACGTGCCCGCGCAATACAGCGTCGCGGCCGCGATGCTCGCCGCCGGTTCGGCCGCGTGCCGCACGAGCGCGGTGAGCGGCGCGCCGCGCGGCCCGTTCTGCATGATGGGCGTGTGCTTCGACTGCCTCGTCGACATCGACGGCGTGCCGAACGTACAAGGCTGCATGACGCCCGTCGCCGACGGCATGCAGGTGCGCACGATGCACGGCAAGGCGAGGCTCGCATGACGCGCCGCCAGTGCGACCTGCTGATCGTCGGCGCCGGGCCGGCCGGGATGGCGGCGGCGACTGCCGCGTGTGCGGCCGGCTTGTCGGTCGTCGTCGCCGACGAAGGCCGCGCGCCCGGCGGTCAGATCTATCGCGACGTGGCCGACGCGCCGGCGCCGCTCGCGCAATGGCTCGGCGCTGACTACACGGCAGGGCGCCCGCTCGTCGACGGCCTGCTCGCCAGCGGCGCGCATTACCTGCCGCGCAGTGTCGTGTGGCAAATCGCGTTCGAGCCGGAACCCGTCGCGATGCTCACGCAAAGCGGTCCGTCGCGCGGCACGCTCGAAATCGGCGCACGCGCGGTGCTGATCGCGACCGGCGCGCAGGAGCGGCCGTGGCCGGTGCCGGGCTGGACCTTACCCGCCGTGATGGGCGTCGGCGCCGCGCAGACGTTGCTGAAAGCGTCGGGGCTCGCACCATCGGCCGACGCCGTGCTCGCGGGTAGCGGCCCGCTGCTGTGGTTGTTCGCCGCGCAATTGCTGAATGCCGGCCGGCGCGTGCGCGCGCTGGTCGACACGACACCGCGCGACGCGTGGCGCCGCGCGCTCCCGCATGCGCTGCCGGCGCTGCGCGGCGCCGACTATCTGCTCAAGGGCTGGCGCATGTTGCGCGCGGTGCGCGACGCCGGCATTCCGGTCTATCGCGGCGCGACCGATATCCGCATCGACGGCGACGACCGCGCCGAACGCATCCGCTTTCGCGACGCGCAAGGCGTCGTGCAAACGCTCGACACGTCGCTCGTGCTGCTGCATCAGGGTGTCGTTCCGTCGACGCAGCTCGCGCGTTCGCTCGGCTGTGCGCACGAATGGGACGAATCGTCGGCATGCTGGCGGCCGCGGTGCGACGCGCGCGGCCGCAGCAGCGTGCCGCACGTGTGGATCGCGGGCGACGGCGCCGGCATCGGCGGCGCGCGGGCGGCGGCGCTGGCCGGCGAAGTGTCGGCGCTCGACGTCGCCGCGCGACTCGGTGCGCTCGACGTGCAACGGCAGGCCGCACGCGAACGCCCGGTGCTGCACGCGTTGCGCCGCCATCTCGCGGTGCGCCCGCTGCTCGACGCGCTGTACACGCCGCCCGCCGCGCTGCGCCGCCCCGATGACGACACGATCGTCTGCCGCTGCGAGGAAGTCACGGCCGGCGAGATCCGCCAGCTCGCGGCGCTCGGCTGCCAGGGGCCGAACCAGATGAAGGCGTTGACGCGCTGCGGGATGGGCCCGTGCCAGGGACGCTGGTGCGGCACGACGGTCGGCGAACTGATCGCCGACGTGCAGCAGCGCAGCGTCGGCGACGTCGGTCACTACCGGATCCGCGCGCCGATCAAGCCGGTGACCGTCGGCGAGATGGCCGACGCGCTCGAACTGTCGAACGATTTTCAGCGCGGCGAGTTTCCGAGCTGACGCGCACGCCTACGCTTCCCCACCCGAACGGAGCCTGACCATGAAGACGCGCATCACGATTCTCCTTTCCGCCGCCGCGATGGCCTTCGCGTCGCCGGCGTCGGCGAAGGAATGGACGACCATCCGCATCGGCGTCGATCCGACCTACCCGCCGTTCGAGTCGACCGCGACCGACGGTAGCGTGAAGGGTTTCGACATCGATCTCGGCAACGCGCTGTGCGCGAAGCTGAATGCGAAATGCGTGTGGGTGTCGAGCAGTTTCGACGGACTGATTCCAGGGCTGCAGGCGCGCAAGTTCGACGTGATCCTGTCGTCGATGGCCGCGACCGAACAACGGCGCCAGCAGATCGACTTCACCGATCGCCTGTATCGCAACCAGACGCGATTGATCGCGCGCACCGGATCGGGGCTGCTGCCGGATGCGGCGAAGCTCGCCGGCAAGCGCATCGCGGTCGAACAGGGCACGATCCAGGAAACCTATGCGCGCGAGAAGTGGGCGGCCGCGAAGGTCGAGGTCGTGCCGTACCCGAGCTACGACCAGGCATATGCGGATCTCGTCACCGGGCGCGTCGACGGCGTGCTGATGGATGCCGTGCAAGGCCAGCTCGGGTTCCTCGCGACGCCGCGCGGCAAGGGCTTCTCGTTCGCGGGCGGCGTGGTGTACGACGCGAAGATCATGGGCAATGGCGACGCGGCCGGCGTGCGCAAGGCCGACATCGACCTGCGCGACGCACTCAATCGCGCCATCGCGCAGATTCGCAGCGACGGCACGTACAACAAGATCCAGTCGAAATACTTCGACTTCGACATGTACGGGAATTGACGGCGAATACGGGTTCGGTTCGACTTCGCCCGTGCGGTTCATGCGAGCGCCGCGTCGTGCAGCGCTCGGCGGGTGCCGCGCCGCGTCAGCCGTCTCGAGGTTGCGTGGATAAGTCCTTTCTGGACATAATCCGCCTATCTTGAGTCCGATAAGGTCTGACATGCTCGACATCCGCCAGCTTCAGTACTTCATCGCGGTCGCGGAAGAAGAACACGTCGGCCGCGCCGCCGAGCGTCTGCATATTTCGCAATCGCCGCTCAGCCGCCAGATCGCGCAGCTCGAGGAAAAGCTCGGCCTCACGCTGTTCGAACGCAGCCAGCAGCGCATTCGCCTGACGCGCGACGGGCGCACGTTCCTCAGCGAAGCGCACGCATTCCTGCGCCATGCGAACCGGCTCGAATCGCTCGCGCGCCGGCTCGGTCGCGGCGACGAAGGCGGGCTGTGCATCGGCTACCTCGAAACGGCCACGCACTCGGGCGTGCTGCCGCGCGCGCTGAAAACGCTGCGCGCCGAACGCCCGTCCGTTCATATCGCTTTGTATAACTATCAATCGGCCGCGCAGCTCGAAGGCTTGCGCGAGCGCAGCCTCGACATCGCGCTCGTCACCGAGCCGCCCGCGCCGGACGATCCCGAGCTCGAATCGACGAAGGTGCTGGACGATCCGATGCTGCTCGCGATGCCCGACGGGCATCCGCTCGCGAAGAAAAAGACGCTCGTCGCCGGCGATCTCGCCGCGCAGGCATGGATCGGCGTCACGCAGCAGGACAGTGCGCCGCGTCACGGTGCGTTCGTCGCGGCCTGCGCGAAGGCCGGCTTCTCGCCGGACATTTCGGTGGAAGCAACCGAGCCGCTCGCCGCGCTCGGCCTCGTCGCCGCCGGGCTCGGCGTGACGATGATCCAGCAGAGCCTGCGTCACCAGGTGCCGGAAGGCGTCGTGCTGCGCGAGCTGCCGTGGTTCAGCTATCGCACGCCGCTGTGGGCGGCGTGGCACAAGGTCAACCTGCGGCCGCTGGTCGGCATCTTCCGCGAGATCCTGACCGGCGAGGACGCCATCGCGACAGTCGGCAAATAACTCGACGAAAGCGCGGGGCGGCGTTGCAACGCCTTGTGCGCCGGTCGCGCGTGCGTCGAGCTTTGCGGATCAACGATCGGCCGGCAGCGGTGCATTGGCCGCGATCAGGCCTTGTTCGCGCATCTCGCGCCAGAAGTCGGCCGGAATCGCCACGTTCAGCGCCGCCTGGTCTTCCGCGATCCGCTCCGGACGGCTCGCGCCCGGGATCACCGCGACGGTGGCCGGATGCGACATCGAGAACTGCAACGCGGCGGCCTTGATCGGCACGTCGTAACGCGCGGCGATCGCCTTGATCCGGTCGACCTTCGCGAGGATGTCCGGCGAAGCCTTCTGGTATTCGAAGTGCGTGCCGCCCGCGAGCACGCCCGAGCTGTACGGGCCGCCAACGACGATCCCGACGTTCCGCGCGGCCGCCGCCGGCATCACGCGTTGCAGCGCGCGCTCGTGGTCGAGCAGCGTGTAGCGGCCGGCCAGCAGCATGCCGTCCGGTTGCGGTTCGGCGAGGTCGAGCACCAGTTCGATCGGTTCGACGCGGTTCACGCCGAGGCCCCATGCGTTGATCACGCCTTCTTCGCGCAGCTTGCCCAGCACGCGGAACGCGCCCTTGCGCGCCACTTCGAATTGCGCGAGCCATTCGTCGCCGTAGAAGTCCTGCGCGATGTCGTGCACCCACACGATATCGAGGCGGTCGGTGCGCAGGCGCTTCAGGCTGTCCTCGATCGAGCGCAACGTCGCATCGGCCGAATAGTCGTTGACGATGCGATTCGGCCGGCCGTGCTCGAACAGGCCGCCCTTCTCGCCGAGATCGCGCGCCGACACGTCCTCGATTTCGTCGAGGATCACGCGGCCGACCTTCGTGCTCAGCACGTATTCGTCGCGCGGATGGTTCGCCAGCGCGTCGCCGAGGCGGATTTCCGCAAGACCGGCGCCGTAGAACGGGGCCGAATCGAAATAACGCATGCCGTGTTGCCACGCGGCTTCGACGGTGGCCGCGGCTTCCGCGTCGGGGATATTGCGAAACATGTTGCCGAGCGGGGCGGTACCGAAACCGAGGATCTTGTTGCCGGGCAGCTTGTCGTTGAGACTCACGATTTTTCTCCAGGGAAGGATGGAAAGCGAGTTCAGTCTAGGGGCGCGGGTTAAGTCTGTCCAAGACGGAATTCAACATAGTTGAGTCCCGCGAGGTCTGATTCGGCGATTGGCGGCGTGTTTCGATCCGTGGCGCCGGCGCGCTGTTCGGGCGAACTGCCCGACAGGCAAGGCTACCGAGCGAATTCACGTTCGATTCATGACTCAGGCTCAAAAATGACTTGGCCGGGCGGCCATTTTTCCCGGTCGCCGCGATACCTATATTGGGTGCACTCGCAACGACATCGACGTGGTCGACGTGGATTGCGGCTGACTCCACCCCACAGGTACCCATGATGAAAACGCGCGTTTCCTCCACCCTCGCCGCCCTGCTCCTTTCCGCACCGGCGCTGTCGTTCGCGCAACAAGCCGGCCATCCACCGACCCGCGCCGAAGTGAAGGCCGAGATGGCCCGCCTCGCGGCGGTCGGCTACACCCCGGCGCTGGATCACAACCAGTATCCGGCCGCGATCCTTGCCGCGGAAAAGCGCGTGCGCGAAAACGCCGTCGCGCAGGGCGCGCCGAACGCCGCCCCGGTCGCCGTCGCGCACCGGTCCGGTGACGACGTGCCCGGCCGCGACGAGCCGCGCGGCCACCGATCCGCCGATGTAGCCGGCCGCGCCCGTCACGAACATCCTGAGGCCTTTCATCCGTTGCTCCGGGCGCGAGACGGGCCATGCGGTACGCGTCCGGCAAGATGTCGTGTGTCGCAGTATCGACGGCCGGCGCCGGCGGCGAAAGGCATGAGTCACTAAAACAGTTTCGCGCGCGGCGGGATGATCGACCGTGTCAGACGAAGCCTTCTTCGACCAGCGTGCAGCCGTCGGCCGTGATCTCGTGCCGCTGGCCCGAGCCGCCGACCACGCGGCTCCAGCTCGCGGATACGAGCACGGCGGCGGCGCCGTCCGTGCGCAGCGCGTAGTCGAAGCCGCCATACATGCCGGGCACCACGAACCACATGCGGTCGGCCTGCGCGTCGTATTCGAGCAGCGGTTCGAGTTCGGGCAAACGTAGCGCGTCGAGCCGCAGGTTCGCGATGCGGCCGACGATCATGTCGTGGAAATGGCGTTGAATGGCGCACAGCGTGCCGTCGGGCACGAAACGCCGCGGCTGTGGCGTCAACAGCTCGACCAGATGCCGATGTCCGCGCCGCGCGGCGATATCGACCGGGCGCTCGCGGCGCGCATCGCGCAGCGTGCGCCATGCACCGAGCCGCAGCAGTTCACCGACGACCTCCCGCGGTGCGCCGCCATACGCGGCCTGATGCAGCGGCGCGTAAAGCGACGTGCCGCCCGGCCGCGTCGCGTTGACGAGCGCCGGCTGTTGCGCCAGGCGTTCAAGCAGCGTCGTCCATGCGCCGTCGCGCGCCGCGTCGGCCAGCGCATGCCGGCTCGCCAGCTGCGCGCCGTCGAGCACGTTCACGCCCGTGATTCCGTCCCATGCGATGCTCAATCGGCTGTCCTCCGTCGCCCGGTGCCTCGCTCGCCGGGCACCGGATTGCCCGCCCATCATAAGCATTTCCCGACGGGCGAGCGTGGCGACGTTACCGCGCGTCGCCGAGCGCGCCGAGAATCCGGTATGCGGCCTTCACGCGGTCCTCGATCGGCACGTTGCCGTTCGCGAGCATCACGATTCCGATCCGCTTCGCGGGAACGAACGCGACGTACGTACTGAAGCCACCGGTCGACCCCGTCTTGTTGATCCAGGTCGCGGGGTTCGGCGCGAGCGGCGGCTGGATCGCGCTCGCCGGCACCGCGTCGAACAGCATCTTCGGCGCGTTGCCCGCGAGCAGCGTCGGCAGCGCGACCGGGTACGGATACTGTTCCCAGATCAGATCCTGCGTCAGCGGCCCCGCGCGGAAATAGCCCGTGTGCGTGCGTTCGATCGCGCGCTGCAGGCGCGGCGCCGTCGGGATCATCCCCATGTTCGCCTGCACGAAGCGCAACAGGTCGGCCGCCGTGGTCCGCACGCCGTACGCCGGCTGCCACAGCATGCCCTCCGTCATCCGGACCGGCTTGCCGTCCTTCGTGTAGCCCTGCGCATAGTCGGCCATGCGCGCGTCGGGCATGTCGATGTACGTGTGCGTCATCCCGAGCGCGGGAAAGAGCCGCTGCGCCATCAGCGTCGCGAAGTCCTCGTGCGCCGCCTTCGCGGTTAGCCAGCCGAGCATGCCGATCGCGACGTTCGAATACTTGCGATGCGTGCCCGGCGCATACGCCGGCCGCCACGCGTCGAGATAGCGGACGAGGCTCGCGTCGTCGCGGATGCTGTCCGGCACCTGCAGCGGCGTCCCGCCGGGCGTGTGCGTGCCGAGCTGGAGCAGCGTCACGACGCCAAACGGCCTGCCTTGCAGCTCGGGCAGATATTGGGCCACGGCGTCCGCGAGCGACAGTTCGCCGCGCTCCTGCGCGTCCGCGGCGAGCGTCGCGGTCAGCGTCTTGCTGACCGAGCCGATCTCGAACAGCGTGTCGCCCGTCACCGGCTTGCCGGTCTGCTTCGACATCACGCCGTAGTCGAACACGTACGGCTTGCCGTCGGCGACGATGCCGATCGCCATGCCGGGAATCGCGTACTGCTTCATCAGCGGCGCGACCTGGCGCGTGACGGTGTCGTGGAGCGCGTCCTGCGTGACGGCGGCCGCGCGACCGGCCGTGGCGGTCGCGCATGCGGCGACGAACAGGGTCGCGGCAAAGCGTGTCGCGTTGAATCGCATGGGTGCGGTTCCTTTCGATTTCCGATGGTTGCATGGACAACAGATCCGGCCGCGCCGCGCCGCGCGCGTCGGCCGTCCTGTCGAAGCAGGACTATCCGCTACCGCCCGGCCGCCAACAATCGACGATATGTTGCGCGAGCCGAAAGAAAAACTTATGAGATACGCAACATGCGGGATGGGGGTGGGGGCCGCGCCCCCTCGGAGCCGCATGCCCATTTTTCAGGAAAACCTGCCGGTTTCTACAGCATCGAACCCGCTGGCCGAATGGCGCCGTATCGAAAGTCGACGAAAAAGAGATAAGTCTGGTCAGATCCACGCGCGCGGCTGGCGGCGCGATTGATTCATCCGCCCGGATCGAAGTAGACTCGCGGAAGCCAAAAATAAAATCCGACCTGAGAGAAACAATGAATCGCCATTTCCCGATCGCCCGCTTCCGCGTCGTTGGCTCCCGCGTGGTCGCGTGATTTTCACGCACCGACCGACCTGAACCGAAATACGCGACGCCGCCGCGTTTCTGCGCGCGCACGTTCGCCGTTTCGTCGTTGAGCCAGAAGAATCGCCAGGGTGGGCGCACCGTCCGCGCCCACCCGGCCCGACCGGAGAGCGAGCCCGTGACCGAAACCGTGGCCGCGTCGGCCTATCGGCCGCGCGATGTCGTCAATGCGCCCGACATCAAGGCGGCCATCGCACGCCGCAGCGCCGAGCGCGGCGATCCGGCCGAGATCCGCGCGTGGCTGGGCAACCATTTCTTCCGCTGGGTCGTCGGCGCATTCGAGCAGGCTCGGCCGCTCGCATCGCTCTCCGATTACCGCGCCCTCGCCGGCGCCGACTGGCCGGCGCCCGAGTGGCTCGTGCGCCGGTTCCGCGGGCAATCGGCGTCCGCGCCGTCCGAGGCATCTCCGGCATCCGGCCCGACGCCCACCGCGGAGAAGGCGTCGCTCTACTTCATCGATCCCGAGCACATGCTGCTGATCGACCGCGAACGCGTGCTGGTCGAATTCCTGCGCTCGCGCGCCGGCACGCGGCTCGCGCAGAAACTGCAACGCATCACCTGCGCGATGGCGCTCGACATGTGGGAACGCGAGCACCAGCGGATGCAGGCGCGCCGCGACAAGGGCTGGGTGCCGAGCAGCGGCCTCGCGCTGCGCGAGGTGCTGCGCACGCCCAACGGGATCGTGTTCGAATTCGTCGGTGATCATGCGGCGCTGCGCGAGGAACTCGCGTACGAGTCGTACTACATGCAGCACTGTCTCGGCCAGTTCGCGGATCGCCGCCGGCTGCGCGGCGGCTACGGCGAGCAGTACGCGCAAGCCGCACGGGACGGCCGGCTGCGCCTCTTCACGCTGCGCGGCGCAGGCAACCAGCCGCACGTGACGATCAGCCTGCAGGCGAGCGGCGACGGCCTGCGCATCGACCAGATCAAGGGCAAGCAGAATCGCCATCCGGTGCGCCGCTATGCGGACGACGTCCGCCAGTTCCTGCGCGCGCTCGCGCCGCGCGGCGAGCGTCATCCCGATTGCGAGGGCATGGGCCTCGTCTTCGAACCGGATGCGCCGGGGGCGGCCACCGGCGCGTGGACCTTCGTCACCGACGTGCGCTCGTCCGACCATCTGCTGAGCGTGATGAGCGAGAACTTCCACCTGATCGAGCATTTCGAGCAACCGCCGGCCGTGCTGCAATGGCTGCTGCTGCGCAACGCGCCCTATGCGCTCGGCCAGTTGCGCCAGATCGATCCGGCCGTCGCGGCGGCCGCGCGCCATGCGTTGCCGGCCGATGCGCTGCCGGCCGCGCACCTACCCGACGCGGCGACCGCGGCAGCCGCATTCGAGATCGAAGGCATCGCGATCGATCCCGCGCTGTGCGCGGCATTCGCGTTGCCCGCGCCGACGGACGGGAGCGCGTCATGCTGACACTGCTGCTTGGCGCGGCCGTGCTGTGGCTCGTGTGGTACGTGTGGCGCTCGTTGCGGGTCGCCGCACGGATGGTGCGCGAAGTCGACGCCGATCAGGCCGCGGGCGCCGACAGCACGGTGCCGGTGCGGCAAACCACGGCCGTCAGGCTCGCGCATGCGCAGGCCGAGCAGGCGCCGCCGAACCGCCGCCGCTGGGCGCTCGCGCTGGCCGACATCCTGCTGATCCGCAACGGGCTGCGCTGCGATTGCGACGACCTCGTCCATGCGCTGCCCGATGCGCAGCGCGAACAGCTCGCGCGCCAGGTGCGGCGCGAACTCGACCTGCCGGCCGACCTGCCCGAGTGGCAGATCGTGCAACGCGTGCCGTCGATCCTCGCGGGCTGGATTCGCGGCGTCGGCCGCTCGCACGACGGCTTCTACGAACAGCTCGCCGCCGTCGGGCGCGTGCGCGACGCACTCGCGTTCGATTGCGCGCGCACCGCGTTTCTCGTGCGCTGCATCGCGCTGCTCGGCTGGGCGTCCGAACAGCACGCGTGGATCGTGCTGCTGCTCAACGCGCAGCGCGCGCAGGACAGCTTCGACAGCTGGGAGGACTTCGGGCTCGCGTATGCGCGGGCGCGCCAGCAGTGGCTGCGCGGCAGCGGCCAGGACGGCCCCGCGTCGTCGCGCGCCACGCAGGAAGTACGCGAGTACCTGCGCAATCCGTCCGGAAACTGGCTTTCGCTGCCGTGGAAGCGCTACCGCATCTTCGATCCCCAACCCGTTTCGTCATGACCGCCGATACCGACATGTCCTCCGCTTGCGCCGATCTGATTCCGCCCGCGACATCCCGCTGGTTCATTTGCGACGTCGACGCGCTGTTGCGCGCCGGCGACCATGCCGCGCTCGACGCGCAACTCGATGCCGCGCTCGCCGCGAGCTTCGCCGATCGCACCACCGAGGCGCGGTACGTCGACGCGCTGCCGGCCGACGTGCAGCCGTGCATCGACGCAGGCGCCGAAGGCCTCGCGCGCCTGCGCGCATGGCAGGCCGCGAACCCGCGCTCCGCGCACGCGTGGCTGTGCGAAGCCCACTACTGGCACCACTGGGCCTACGAATACCGCGGCAGCGGCTGGGCCGAAACGGTGACCGAAGCCGGATGGATCGGCGCGCATGCGTGCGCGACGCTGACGCTCGTCGCCGCGCTGCGCGCGCTGGTGCTCGCGCCGACGATGTGGAGCGCGCCGATGGTGATCTTCACGAGCGTGTCGTCGTTCGGCGAACCCGAGTGGCTCGCGCAGCTCGTGCGCGAGCGCCGCTGGCCCGTCACCCAACTGCACCTGAACGCCGGCGCCGAAGACGAAGCCACGCACGCCGAACTGCAGCACATGTTCGCGCGTTCCGGGCTGAATCCCGACGTGCCGGTCGCCTGCCCGCCGGAATTTCCGGACGCGCTGCCCGGCCCCGTGCACGGCAAGAAGCTGCGCAAGGAAAAGTGGTACTGGATGGAAGCGACGCTGCACATCCATCCGAAGCTGTTCTTCCCGATGCGCACGTTCATCTGGTACATGCAGCCGCGCTGGGGCGGCTCGCACGATCACGTCCGCGCGTTCGTCGCGTCCGATGCGTGCGCGCACCTCGATGCGGTCGAGAAAGACCGGCTGCTGCACGAGATCTGGCGCGACGACTACGCCGGCAACACGCTCGATGCGGATGACGACGACGACCATGCGCGCCACGCGATGACCGCGACGCTCGCGCGCGCGCAGGCCGCGCTGCATCCCTATCACCGCTCGGAGACACTGCGCTGGCTCGCGCACAGCCATTTCGAGCGCGGCGAGTACGAACAGGCCTACGCGCGGCTGCAGGAAGCCGAACGCAGCACGCCGATCGACGACAACCGCGCGATGGGGATGGGTTTGCGACTGGCGCTCCGGCTCGATCCACATGGCGACTGGCTGACCCGCGCGGTCGAACGTGCATCGGACGCTCGCGCGTGCACGTCGGCGATGATCCTGCGCGGCTATGCCCATCGCACCGGCACGTTCGGTTTCGTGCAGGATCCCGCGCGCGGCGACGCATGGCTCGAGGCCGCGCGCCTGAACGAGTCTGGCTCGCTCGCATGGAACCAGATCGCCAGCGCGCTGGAGTACGACAACCGGCGCCCCGCCGATGCCTTCGCCATCTGCGAGCTCGGCTACGAGGCGGGCGGCGATTCGTGCGGCTACCTGCTCGGATGCTTCTACAAGGACGGCACGCATGTCGAGGCCGACCCGTACCGCGCCGCCCACTACTTCCGCGAGTCGATGGAAGCCGGCGGCAACATGGCCGCGTACCGGCTCGGCTACACGTACCATCAGATCGGGCAGACGAGCACGGACCGGGCCGAACGCGCGCGCATGCAGGTCGAGGCCGTCGAAGCCGCGCGCAAGGCGCACGAGATGGGGCATACCGACGGCCTCGAGTGCATGCTGATGTTCATCGGCGACATCGAAGATTATCCGTCGCGCCATCGCTACGTCGACGAGCTGCGCCGGCATGCCGAAGGGGGCCACCCGGCCGCGATGGCCGCACTGTCGTTCTTCCTTGCCGACATCAACGACAAGTCGCTGTACGACTATCGCGAAAGCGTGCGCTGGATCATGGGGGCGCAGGCCATCGCGCCGGACGACGAATACGTGCGCACCATCACGCGTGTCAGCCACGAGGACGGCATGCTCGGGAAGCTGCGCTACAAGCTGCAGCGCAAGCAGATCAAGGCGCACGAGATTCCCGGCGCCGACAACGCGATGGTCTGAGCATGGCCGACGCACGCGCCCGCTCGCCGGCGGGCCGTGCGTCCTGGCCGCGTATCACCCCGGCAGCCGGTCGAGAAACGCCAGCATCGCCGCGTTGAACCGCGCGGGTCGCTGCAACGGCGCGAAATGGCTCACGCCGGGCAGCATCGTCAGCGTCGCGCCCGGGATCGTCCGCGCGAGGTACGCCGCATGTTCCGGCCGGATGAATTCGTCGTGCTCGCCCTGCACGACCGCAACCGGCACGGCGATCGCCGCGAGATCCTGCGCGGTGTAATTCGGTTGCGTGCGCATCATTTCGCTGACGGCCGCGACGAACGCGTCGAACTGGTCCGGTGTCGCGGACAGTCGCGCATAGTCCTTCCGATGCCGCGCGAAACAGCGGTCGATCAGCGGGCTCGGCACGATCTCCTTCGTCCCGCCGGGATCCATGTTGCAGGCGAAGAAGAACACGCCGGCCGCGCGTTCCGGCGCGCGGGCGGCCAGCACGAGCGCGATGCAGGCGCCGTCGCTCCAGCCGACGAAGCGTGCACGGTCGACGTGCAGCACGTCGAGGACGGCCAGCACGTCCGATGCCATGCGTTCGTACGAATAGGGGCGGTCGTCGCGGGTGCTGCGGCCGTGCCCGCGGCTGTCGATCACGATCGCGCGGTAGCCGGCCGCGCGCAGCGCCGGCACCTGGTTGCCCCAGTTGCCGCCGTGGCCGAGGCCGCCGTGCAGCAGCACGACCGCCGGCCCCTGGCCGAACGACGCGTGCCAGATGCGCGCGCCGTCATGCTCGAGCCATCCTTCGACGTCGGCTGCCGGCAGCGGCGTGCCGCCGTGTACGTCGAAGCGAACGAGTTCGTCGTCGTCGAGTTCCGCGTTCATCGTTCAGCCGTCCTTGAGAGGGAGACGAACTGGCGATTGTAATGCGTGCGGCCGATGCCGCCACGGCCGCTCAGGCCTGCGTCGACACCAGCCCGCCCGACTGCGAGGCGCCGGATTTTTCGAGCGCCGCGGCAAGTTGCGAGATCGCCGTCGCGAGCGCGGCTGAAATCGTGCCGGCTTCCGCGCTCAGCGACTGCTGCTCGACGGCCGCGGCCGGGTCGTCCTTTGCACGCTGGGCCGCGGTGGCCATCTGCCGCTCCAAGGTCGCGAGCTGCTTCTGCAGCCGCTCGATCAGCGCCTTCAACTGGGCGACCGCCGGGTCTTCCGGCGATGCGTCCGTTGCGCCGGACGTGGCACCCGTGACGCCGGTGGAATCCTTCGTGCCGGTGGTGCTAGTGGTGCCGTTGGTGCTGGTAGCGCCGGTCGCACTGGTGACGCCGGTCGTGCCCGTCGTGCTCGCGGCATCCGTCGCGCCGCCCCTGGACGACGTCGCGGCGGTCGGGTTCGCGGCCACACCGCTGTCCGCGAGCGGCGATCGCGCGGTCGTGGAGAAATCGATCTGCATCGTGTCGGTCCGTGTATCGGTAAACGAAGTGACAAGGGGCGAAAATCGCCTCCCCCTCGTTTACGGCATTCGTCACACGAAACTTGAATATCGGGTCGGGTGAATTGCCCGGCGATAAACGCAATTGATCGCGAAAGGGCCAGATTGGCGGCATGACGGCGCTGGTAAAATCGCCGCTTCGCCGGCTGGAAGCACGCATCGGACGCCTTGTCGAGGCCCGATCGCGCGATGCCGCCGGCTCCGGCTCGCGGACTGTCGAGGCGCGGCATGCAACGTATGCCGACGACGCCCTCGCAACTTCCCGAGTCGCCTTTTCCGTCCGCCTGCATGCGTGCCCCGCTCACCGACCGAGCGTCGAACGCCGTGCGGCACGCATTCACTTCATCACGCATTCGAGGAACACACGATGGCCCGCATCGGCGCCTTCTGCATCACGACGTGGCTCGCCGCCGCGATTCTCTACTTCGGCCAGCACTCCGTCGCGATGATCGCGCTCAGCGGCGTCGTGGTTTTCGGCGGGTTCGATCTGCTGCGTCCGTAACGGCGGTCGTGCGGCCCGGTGTGGTCACACCGCGCGCGCCTTTCCGCACGCATCCTCATGTGCGCGTCGCCGGTCCGCCCACCCCTTCGACCCTTGAAGGAGCGCATGCCGCTCACGACCGAACGGCCCGCACAGTTCCGTCGTGATCCGCGCCACCGGCTTGCGCGATCCACCACGCTTCGTCGAGTCGCGCGATGATGTTTTCCGCTATCTCACGGCTGAGCCGCAAGCCGCCGACAAGCCCGCCACACGCGTCAGCGCGGCAACGTCCTCAACGAAGACGGGCCGCCCGTCAGCGCGATCCGCTTGCCCGTGTCGCGCAGCCTGCCGCCTTCGACCGCATACAGCGCAAGCTGCCGTTCGACGTTGAACTGCACGATCACGTGCCGGCTGTCGGCGGTAAACGCGATGCCTTGCGCGGCTTCGCCGCCCGGCACCTCGTTCACCTTCACGGCCTGCCCGTCGCGAATCTCGAACAGCAGCACCTTGCCGAGCTTGTGGCGGCCCGGGTTGTCGGCCGTCAGGTTCGAGCCGTCCATCGCCTGCACCGCGATCCACTTCCCGTTCGGCGAAATCGCGACGCCTTCCGGCAGCGACGGCACCGTCAAATACTGGACCGTGCGGAACGGCACGCGCGACACGTCGATCAGCGCGACCGAATCGGCGTCGCCCGCGAGCGTGCCGGTATAGCCCGGCAGCCCGGCGAGCCCGACGTTGCTGACCACGGCCCAGCGGTTGTCGCTCGACACGTCGATCGTGTAAGGCGCGACGCCCGTGCTCAACCGCGTGCCGCTGTCGGTCACCTTGCCGTCGTCGACGTTCAGCACCGCGATGCCCTGCTCGTCGCGCAGCGACACGAGCGCATGCTTGCCGTCGTGCGTGAAGCTGATCCCGGCCAGCCGCTTCTTGCCGATTTTCAGGTTGCCGTCGAGCGTCACCTGCGTGCCGTCGATGCGCAGGATCGACACGCTGCCGTCGACATTGGCGACGAGCGCGAGCCGGCCCGAGCGATCGATCGCGATCCCTTGCGGATGCGTGCCGAGCTCGATGCGCGTGATCGCGGGCGGCGCGCTGTCGAGATTCACGACCTGCAGGAACGTGTCGAATACGAGCTGCTTCGCGGCCGTGTCGTAGCGCGTCGGCGCGCCGACCAGCGCGAGCTTCGCATCGGGCGTGAGCGCGACGGCCTGCGGCGGCCCCTGGATGCCGTTCTCGACGTCGACCTGCAACGCGACCTTCGGCGGGAACGTGCTGGCGTCGAGCAGCGTCAGCGTGTCGGCGGGCGGGGAAGGCAGATAGGTGTCGCGGCCCTCGACGCGCTGGTACTTGCCGTCGTTGCCGGACACGATCCAGTCGGCGGCATGCACGACGGTCGTCGTGGCGAGGGCCAGCGCGGCGAGCAGGCGCGCGCTGCGCTGGCGGAACGGATTCGAATGCATGGCGGTCGGTTCTCCGGATCGGTTGCGGACGCAATGGATTGCCGACCCTGCTGCCCGACGGGCCGGCGCCATCGCATGATGCCCGAAAGCGCGCGAGCCCGGTGACCGCTCGACGATATCGTCGAGCCGATACACCGGCCGCGCGAGCCGTTCGTAGCGGAATAACCCGTAGTCCGAACCGGTCACGCCGTGGCTGTCGCATTCGGGACGGCTTGCGAACCGCCCGTCGCCATGAAGGATTTTTCCACTGATTCGTGGTTCGAATCAATTTTTATCCAGGCCACCCTTCGCCTTTCATGTTCTTCCGTCGGATCCTCGTCTGATGAATGTCGGCGACATGATTCTACGTTCTACGCTTGCGGCCCCTGTATGCCTGCGATGCAAATGTTCAATCGGCTCGCGCATCGAAAAAACCGAGACCGGAACACGCGGTAAATCGAAGTAAATCGACTCGCGTAGAATGCCCGACCATCCATCCGAGCGGGGCCACGCTTCCATTCCACTCGCACCGGACAATACCCACAAAAACCGCGGCAATCGCGACGATCGTCGACCGACGAAGCCTTCATGAGCCAACCGATCCTGTACCTCCTCGCCGGCAACGGCAGCGCTGCCGACTGGTGGGACGACGCGCTGCCCCACTTCCGGCGCTATCGCCCCGTGCCGCTCGAACTGCCGGGCTTCGGCGATCATCCCGCGCCGCCGTGCGGGGATCTCGCCGCGTATGCGCAGGCGCTGCTCGACGCGACCGAACCCGGGCACGCGATCATGGCGGTCGGCGTGAATGCGCTGGTGGTCCTGCACGCGTTGCAGCGGCGCCCCGGCCACTTCGGCCGCAGCGTGCTGCTTGCCCCGGTCGGCGCGTTCCTGTGGGAGCGGCGCCTGCCGAAACTGATGGCGCCGAAGCCGCTGCGCAAGACCATCCACTGGCTGCTCGCGCACTACCCCGCGCTGTTCGCCCGCCAGTTCTCGAACCGGACCTGGACGCCCGCGCAGTATCGCCGCATGGGCGCCGGCTATGCCCGTTGCCGCGCGTTCCTGCCGCACTGGGATCTCGTGCGCGCCGATACCGCGCTGCCGCTGCTCGAGTGGGTCGCCGATCGCATCGAACTCGTGTGGGGCGACCAGGACGCCGTGCTCGGTGTCCGTCAGGCCGCCGCGTGGTCGGCGATCCTCGCGCGCGCCGACCTGAGCGTGACGCTGCAGCCCGGCTGGGGACACTATCCGTGGATCGATGCGCCGGCGGCGTTCGCGCGGTGGCTCGAAGGAGGCGACACGGGCTTCGTCGCGCATACCAAAGGCGGGCGCCTCGCGCTGGCCGCGATGGCCGGGCTGCCGGTGCCGCCCGCGCTGTCGCTGACTGCCGCCGACGATCCACGCCTGCCCGGCTTTCTCGCGAGCCATCCGGACGCCGGGTGGGCGATCCGCTCGTCGAGCCATGGCGAGGACCAGGCCGACGCGGCGAACGCCGGCCTGCATACGACGTTCCTGCGCGTACCGGCATCGCAAGCCGCCGCGCGCGTGGCCGAACTGCTCGATGGCGGCCTCGAGGAAGCCGTCGTGCAGCGCTTCATCACGCCCGTGCTGTCGGGTATCGCGTTCGTGCGCCATCTCGCGGTCGAAGTCGAATGGGTCGAAGGCCACCTCGAAACGCTCGCCGACGGGCAGGCCAGCCCGCAGCGCGCGATTCTGTCGCGGCTCGGCGAGCCGTGGCAGCGCGGCACGTTCCCGACCGCGCACGGCCTGAGCGCGCGGCAGCTGTGGGACTTCCTGCAACGCGTGCTGCGCGCGTTCCATTACGTGCCGGGCGACGTCGAATGGGCGTGGGACGGCGCGCAGCTGTGGCTGCTACAGTACCGTCCGATCAGCACCTACGGCTGGCATCGCCACCTGACCGCCGCGAACATCGCCGAGATCCTGCCGCCGCAGCCGAGCCGGCTCGTCGAATATGCGCAACGGCGGGCAGCCGGCAGCATCCCGGCCATCATGGCGCGCTGGGATGCGCGCGTGCTGCGCGACAACGAACCGTTCACCGCGCTCTATGGCGGCGCGTCGTACATCAACAACGACCTGTTCCTCGCGCGTCTCGCGGACTGGGGCGTATCGGCCGCCCACTACAGCGGCGAGATCGGCGGCGCGACTCCGCCGCTGCGCTGGCGACCGCTGCGCCTGCTGCGCGCGTTGCCGGTGTTCTGGCGCATGCTGCGCGTCGCGCGCGGGCACCTGACGACGCTCGCGCGCGGCCTGGAACGCTTCGACCGGGAGCTGGCGACGCTCGTCGAACGGCGCGCCGACGGCCAGCAACTGGCCGACTGGTTCACGCGCTTCTACGTGTTCGTCGTGCAGGGCAACCTGTGCATCGCGTCATCGCTGGCGAGCAGCGGCGGCACCCTGTGGGGACGCCCGCCGACCGCGTACGGTCAACTCGACGACAGCCCGCACCGCCTGCCGTGGGAAACCGATCCGGGCACCGCGCGGCCCGCGGCCGCCGACCTGCCGCTGCAGGCGTTTCCCGACTGGCCGCTGCCGGTCCGCGTACTGCACGCGCTCGGCGCGCCCGGCATGCGCGGCTGGTATCTGCAGGTGCGCGAGTGGTATCGCGACAACCTGATGCGCGTGTTCTTCCGCCTGCATCACGCGATGCCGGCCGCCGACCGCGACACGTGGTTCGCGCCTCACTCCGAGCGTCGCGATCGCAACGGCGGCTTCTGGCAGGACGGCAGCGAAGGCACCGACGAGGCCGCCGGCTTCATGATCTATCCGGGTGACATGCAAGGCGTGCTCGGTCGCGACATCCTGCTCGAAGACACGCTCGACCCGGGCCGGCACGCGCAGTACCAGGCCGCCCGCGCGGTGATCGCGCGCATGGGCGGCCGGCTGTCGCACGGCGCGACGCTGCTGCGCGAACTGCGCAAGCCGTCGGCCGTGCTCCCGCGCGTCGATGCGGCGTGGGTCGGGCACGAAGTGCGGCTCAGCGACGGCCGGCTGACGCTCGTCGAATAGGACGCGCGCCGGCTCGGCGATCCGGCAACCGCGTCGCGCACAGCGGTTGCCGCCTGCCGAATCGACACGCATCAGCGCAGCGGCGTGCGGATTTTTCCGTCGACCTTCAACGTGCGCCGGTCGCGCGCGGCCTCGTATTCGACCGTCTGCGCGGGCGTGACCGCGCCATAGGACCGGCCGTTCACATAGACGACGCCGTCGCGCAATTCGACCCGGTCGCCGTTGACCGTCGCGGTGGCCCGGTCGCCCTGCAGCACGGCGCCCGAACAACCGGCGCTCGAGAAGCTGCGGACCGACGTGCCCGGCGTCGCGGCGTTCCCGCCGCCGGGGTCCGCCGCATGCGCGGCGCTGCACGGCGGCGCATCCAGGGTGCCGGCCGCATGGAGCGGCGGCGCCCCGATGCCGCTCCCGGCAAACAATGCGATCGTCATCGGCAGCAGCTTGTTCATCATGATCTCCGGGGCTCGTAGCCGTCGATCGACGGTCGATCGGCGCCCTGCTCGCAGGTCGGGCAACACCGCCCAGTATGCGACCACTTCGCCGCGCGCGGCCATCCGCTTCAATACCCGTCGCGACACCGCTGTCCGAGCCGGCTCCCCGCGCTTCGCCCATTCGGCCACCGGCAGCACGAAAGCCCCTCCCGCAACCGCTCCTCGTGAAAATCCGCCTTGCTCGAGTTGCGACTCGCAACTATTATTGATTGCGATACGCAACCGTTCGGGAGCAAGCCATGGACCTCATCGACGCACCAGCCAAGCCGCGCGACGCGACGATCCTCGAGCTGCGCGACTTCTCGCGCAAACTGGTGCGCGAGCTCGGCTTCATGCGTGCGACGCTGGCCGACAGCGACTGGGCGCCGTCGGCGGTGCATGCGATCCTCGAGATCGGGATGGCGCCCGGCATCAACGCGAAGGATCTCGGCGCCATCCTGCGGCTCGACAAATCGAACACGAGCCGGCAACTCGCACGGCTCGAAGCGGCGGGTATCGTCGAGCGGCGCGTGTCGAGCGAGGATGCGCGCGCGATCGAGCTGTACCTGAGCCCCGAAGGCAAAAAGCTCCGGAATAGAATCGACACGTTCGCGACCGACCAGGTGTCGAATGCGCTGCGCCGCATGATTCCGGCCGACCAGCAGGCGCTGCTGCGTTCGCTGGCGCTGTATGCCGATGCGCTCGCGCAGGACAACGCGGCCAGGCCGCCCGTCGCGGCCGCCGATGCGCCGTCGATTCGCGACGGCTATCAGCCGGGCTGCATCGGCGACATCGCGAGCCTGCATGCACGCTTCTATGCGGAGCACTGGGGTTTCGGCGCGTTCTTCGAACAGCGGGTGGCGACCGAGCTGGCCGCTTTCGCGGGTGCGCTGCCGGCCGACGGCAAGGCGCTGTGGCTGTGCGAGGAAGACGGCCGGACGCTCGCGTCGCTCGCGATCGACGGCGACCCGGCGACGGGCGTCGCGCACCTGCGCTGGTTCATCGTCAACGACGCGTTGCGCGGCTCGGGCGTCGGGCGTCAGTTGATGACGCTGGCGATGCGTTTCGTCGACGAACACCGGTTTCGCGAAACCTACCTGTGGACGTTCAAGGGGCTCGATGCCGCACGCCATCTGTACGAGTCGTTCGGCTTTGCGCTGACGAGCGAGTCCGCGGGCACGCAGTGGGGAACCGAGGTGGTCGAGCAGCGCTTCAGCCGGGCGGGGCCGGCTGGCGGGTGAGATCGGCGGAAAACGGTGGGTAATGCGCGGAAAACGGCAAGGAAGCGGGAAAGGAAAACGTCGATCCGGTGCGGCGGCGCGGCCGGCGATGTCGCGATCAGGCCGGACACCGAATGAACGACAGCGGGCCGGCGGGGAAACGCCGTCCGGCCCGCCCTATCGAACCGGACGGCGCCGGACGGCCTTGCCGCACGGTGGGCGTCAGCCCTGATCGTCCCCGGGCCACCAGGTCTTGGCCTCGCGGTCGACGGCGAGCGTGTCGAGATCCTTGCCTTCGAGCCATTTCGGCCGCGGGCCGCGCCCCGACCACGAGCGGCCGGTCGACGGATCGTAGTACTTCGCGGGCGCCTTGCGCTTGCGCTGGACGATGTAGCCGAGCGCGCTCAGCACTTCCTGCTGCGAAATTCCCAACAGCTCGACCTGTTCCTTGAAGGCCGCGAGCGCGGCTTGCTTCTCCTTCTGCTTCGCCTCTGACAGCTTGATGTTCAGGTCCCGAAGTTGTGCTTCGAGTTCCTGCAGGGCCTGGGTCATGTATTCATCCTCTTTGGGCATGTTTTTGCAAAAAGCTCCGATGGCCGAACCTACCACGAAGTTCCGCCAATAGGGGCTGTCAAATCGGTGAATCGTCCACCTGAGCCGGCATGATTTGCGCGATGCGCACCAAACGACGTCGTGCGTCACTGACAGGCAGGACCAGGCCGGCAACGGGCGGCACGCCGCGTACGCCTGCACGGGACGAACGGCGGCGGCAAGTGATTCGCCGCACCTGACAGGGGCGCGGCATGGCGCGAATGATAGCAGTGCGCGGCGCCGTGTTGCAGAAGTCGCCGATCGGAGTCGATGCGGGCCCGGCGGTTCAGCGGTCTTCGCTGCCGGCCTCCCATGCAATCCGGTCGAACAGCGCGCGCAGCTTCGCGCCACGCGCCGCATTCAGCGCCGTCGCGTGCGCGACGCGGCCGGCCAGGTGCGCGCGGAAATCCGGATGCGCGTCGCGATTCTGCGACGCCGGACCGTGCCGGATGCAGTTGGTCAGGATCGCCTTCAGGCGATCGAACGTGTCGCGCGCGAGGTTCGGATGACGGTTGACGACCACGCCGGCCAGTTGCTGCCGCGTGCCGCGCCGCATCACCCGCGTCTTGCGCCATTGCAGCGCGAAGCCTTCGTCGAGCGCGATCGCGGCGACCCGGATTTGCAGCCGCTCGATGTCGCGCGCGAGCGCCCCGCCGCCGGAAAATGCGAGATCGTCCGCATAGCGCGTGTAAGTCGCATCGAGCGAACGCGCGAGCGCGGCGAGCCGCATGTCGAACCGGAACGCGCACAGGTTCGCGAGCGCCGGCGACGTCGGCGCACCTTGCGGCAGATGCCGTTCGCGATAGCGCTGGCGGCCGAGCCAGTCGAGCCGGTCGCGCAGGTCCGGCGCGAGCAGCCGCGCCGACGGCACGCGATTGGTGCACAGCCCGGTGAGCGTGCGCGCGACTTCGGCCGGATACCCGAGCGTCGCGAATAGCGCATGGACGCGCGCGGCGCGCACGGACACGAAGAAATCCGCGAGGTCGAAGCGCACGACGACGTCGCGATCCGCATGCGGCGCCGCGAACGACACGATCCCGTGCCCCTTCCGAAAACCGTGTACCGCGCCGTGCGGCGCGATGCGATCGAGCAGCCCGTGCAGGATGCGGCGCTGCGCTTCGCGCAGCCGTCCCTTCGGGATTTCGACGAGGCGGCACCCGCCGCCGCGCTTGTCGACCGGGACGTACGTGTAGTGATGCAGCGGCGTGGCGCTGCCGCGCGCATCGACGCGCCAGTGATCGGACAGCCAGTCGAGTTCCGGTGTGCCGATGCCGAGCCAGCCGGCGAGATCGCCGGGCGTCGGCCATTGCGGCACGTCGCAGCCGGCGAGCGGCGCGGGCGGCGGTCGCTGGACCAGCGGCCGGCGCACGACGCGGATCGTCACCGGCCGACGGTCGCCATACCACGCACGCACGAACGCGGGCGCGTCGGCGAGGATCGCCGCGAGCGCGTCGGTGTCGGTATCGGCCCAGTTCGCGGCGAAGCGGACGAGCGCAAGGTCCGCGCATTCGTGCGTCCACGGCGGCGCGTCGCCGAGCACGGCCGCCATCCGCGCGACGACGCCGGCGCGCTCGGGCGAACCGGCGAGCATCGCCTCGGCAATCGTTCGGATGGTGTCGCGCAGGGATGAGTACATGGACGGAGCGGGGCGGGACGATGAGCCAACGTGGCTGGTGCTGCGAGCGCCGTCGTTGCGCAACGCGCAACATGCGCGCTTGCGACGCATCGGCGTATCGATCTGATCCACGGGGTAGCCCCGTGGTCCTGGAACATCGGCTGCCTGTTCCGGGGGTGTGCTTGACCCACCGCCCCGCGTCGCGACTTTAAGCGGCGACGACGCCAGGTGTCAAATCGAGCCGGACGATGCGCGGCGGCGGCGCGCTGCGCTCGCCCGGTTCCCCGACGCTCCCGGCCGATGCGGCAAACGGCCCGCTCCGCCCAGACCCCTGCTTCCCTACATGTTTCCCGCCAGATGAAACCGCGACGCCGGATGCCACAGCCTGACCGACGTGGCGACCTGTTCGCCGACCCACGTCCGGCGTCGCAACAGCAAACACGGCTCACCGATTTCCATCACGAGATGCCGGCGCACCTGCGCATTGGGCTTCTCCGCGTAGATCTGGAACTCCGCACGCTGGATCGGCGCCAGTCGCACCATGTAATGATTCGGCGTCTCGAGCGTGAAGTCCTGCTCCAGATACGCGGGAAACAACGCCGGATTGACGTAGCGATCCTCGAACTGGATCGGTTCGTCCTCCTCGTAATGCACGATCCGCGAATGAAACACGGGCCCGGCGCGCAGTCCGAGCGCGTCGATCGCGTCCGGGTCGACGCTGCGCTCGATCATCAGCACGCGCGCACTGTGCCGATGGCCACGCTCGGCGATCTCGTCCGCGATGTTGCGGATTTCCAGCACCGTCGACTCGTAATGCCGGCGCTCGACGAACGTGCCGGCACCCTGGATGCGAGTCAGCACGCGCTCGGCCGTCAGTTCGCGCAGCGCGCGCGACACCGTCATCCGGGCCACGCCGAATTCCTTGACCAGTTCCGCCTCGGTCGGGATCGCGGCGCCGGGCTTCCAGTCGCCCTTCGCGATCCGCTCGACGACGTAGCGCTTGATCTGCTGATAGGCAGGCAGCGCCCGCGCCGGTACGGTGTCGGCCGATGCCGACGCCTGCCGTGCGGAAAGTTTGCGTTCCGTTTCGCTCATGCGCCCTCGACCGGATGAATGTGGGGCAATCGGCCCGTCCTTGACCGTCGTCACTGCAACGACGGCGCCGCACCGGCGACGATGCCGGCCGCGATCGCGATATCGTCCGCGAGCGGCCGGTCGTCGTGATACGCCGGCACGCGTTCGCGCACATGCCGCCACAGCGCGTCGGTCGACGCGGCCCGCGCCGTTTCGGCCGGCTGCAGGTCGTACGCCTGCGCGGCCGCCAGCAGCTCGATCGCGAGCACGCACGTCGTATTCTCGATGATGTCGAGCGCCTTCAGCGCGGCCGGCGTCGCGTGACACAGGTGATCTTCCTGCAGCCCCGACGTGATGCCGCCGTCGAGGCTCGCCGGCGCGGCAAGCCGCTGATTCTGCGCGACCAGCGCGACCGCCGTGTACTGCGCGATCATGAAACCCGAACAACTGCCTCCCGGTGCGGCAAGAAACGCCGGCAACCCGCTGACGAGCGGATTCACGAGCCGGTCGAGACGCCGTTCGGCGATCGCCGCGACCTGGGCCATCGCCGCCGCGAGGCTGTCCATCGCGAGCGCGATGCCGGCGCCGACCGCATGCGCCTGCGAATGCACGGCCGGCGCCTCCCGCGTGCCGGCGACGATCGGATTGTCGGTGACGGAGGCGAGTTCGCGATCGACGACCTCCGCCGTGACGTCGAACACGTCGCGCGCCGCGCCGTGCACGTGCGGAATCGTGCGCAGGCTGAGCGGATCCTGCGTATGCCGGCCGCTCGCCGCGGCCAGCATGCCGCTGTCCGCCAGCAGTGCACGCAAACGGCCGCCGACCTGACCGATACCGGGCGAAATCCGCAACGCGAGCGAAGCCGGATCGAATGCGGCGAGTTGCCCGCCGAGATTCTCGAAGCTCATCGCAGCGATCCAGTCGGCCCAGTCGAGCAACCGCTCGGCGCGCGCCAGCGCGAATGCCGCCAGCCCCGTGACGCACGGCGTCCCGTTGACCAGGCTCAACCCCTCCTTCGCGCCGAGAACGAGCGGTGCGCGGCCGATGCGCCGCAGCGCCTCGCCGCCGCGCATGCGTTCGCCGCGCAGCCGCGCATGGCCGTGCCCGACGCAGACGAGCGCGACGTGCGCCATGTGCGTCAGGTACCCGACCGAGCCGTGGGCCGGCACTTCGGGCAGGCAATCGTGCTCGAGCAGCGCGACGAGCTGTTCGACGACGTCGGCCCGGACGCCCGAATGCCCGTGCGCATAGTTGTTGATCGCGGCCGCGATGATCGCGCGCGTTTCGGCCGCGCCGAGCGGCAGGCCGACGCCCACCGCATGACTCATCAGGATGTTGTGCGACAGCGTGCTCTGCTGGGCCGGCGATACGATCACGTCGCACAGCGCGCCGACGCCGGTATTGACGCCATAGGCGCGAATCCCGCGCGCAACGATCTCGTCGACGAGTTCGCGAGCGGCCACGACGCGCGCGCGCGCATCGTCGGCCAACGCCAGCGGCTCGCCGGCCGCCACCGCCGCAACCTGCCGCCAGTCGAGCGGCTGCGCCGCACGGAATACGGTCATGGCAGCCTCAGTTCGCGGTGCGGTCGTGGTGGCTCGACACGAATTGCCGGAAGCGCTCGGAGGTCTGCCCGTCGAACACTTCGTCGGGCGTGCCGTCCGTATCGACCTCGCCCTGATGCAGGAACATCACGCGATTCGACACGTGGCGTGCAAAACCCATTTCATGCGTGACGACCAGCATCGTGCGCCCCTCCTCCGCCAGCGAGCGCATCACGCGCAGCACCTCCCCGACCAGTTCCGGGTCGAGCGCCGACGTCGGTTCGTCGAACAGCATCACCTTCGGATGCATCGCCAGCGCGCGGGCAATCGCGACGCGTTGCTGCTGGCCGCCCGACAGGTGCGCGGGATAGTAGCCGCGCTTGTCCGCGAGACCGACGCGTGCGAGCAACGCCTCGGCCTCCTCCACCGCTTCCGCGCGACTGCGCTTCTGCACGCGCAGCGGCCCCTCGACGAGGTTGTCGAGCACCGTCATGTGGGACCACAGGTTGAAGTTCTGAAACACCATCCCGAGCTGCGAGCGGATCCGGTCGACCTGGTGCCGGTCGCTCGGATGCAGCTTGCCGTCGCGCGCGCGCTTCATCGCCAGTTCTTCGCCTGCGAGCGCGACGGAGCCGTCGTCGGGCGTCTCGAGCAGGTTCAGGCAGCGCAGGAACGTGCTCTTGCCCGATCCGCTCGCGCCGAGGATCGAGATGACGTCCCCCTCGTGCGCGTCGAGCGAAATGCCCTTCAACACGTGATGATCGCCGAACGACTTGTGGATGTTTCTGACCGACAGCGCAACGGGAGCAGTGGTGTTCATCGGATTCTCTTTGAAAGGACGGGGGACGCTCAGGAGGCGGCGCGCTGAGGATTGCGCGCCGCCGCGGCGGGCGCACCGGACGGCTTCGGCGCACGCAGGTGCCCGGAGAGCCGCCATTCGAGCGCGCCGAGCAGGCGCACGACGATGAAGTTCAGGCCCAGATAGATCAGAGCCGCGCAGACGAACACCTCGGTCGTCCGGTAGGTTTGCTGAATGATCTGCTGCGCGACGCCCGTCACTTCCCACACCGTGACGAGGCTCGCCAGCGCGGTCGACTTGACGAGCAGCACGGCCTCGGTCGAATACGCGGGCAGGCACTGGCGCAGCGCGATCGGGCCGATCACGCGCCGCAGCAGCGCGAAGCCCGACAGGCCGATCGAATAGCCGGCCTCGATCTGCCCGACCGGTACGGCCATCAACCCGCCGCGCAGGATTTCGGCCGTGTAGCCGGCGGTGCACAGCGCAAGCGACAGCACCGCGCAGACGTACGGCTCGCGCAGCACCGGCCACATGAAGCTGTCGCGGATCACGCCGAACTGGCCGAGCCCGTAATACACGAGAAACATCTGGATCAGCAGCGGCGAGCCGCGAAACACGAGGATGTAGGCCCGCGCGAAGCGGTTCGGCAGCCAGCGCGGCGACACGCGCATCGTGACGATCACGAGCGACAGCAGGCCGCCGAGCACCAGCGATGCGAAGAACAGGCCGAGCGTGGTCGGTACGGCCGCGAGCAGCTGGCGCAGCGTATCGACGAGAAAAGCGAAATCGATGGACATGCCCGTTCTCCGTCAGTTGCGCGCGAAATTGCGGCGGAACGACCGGCCGACGATCGCTTCCGCTCGGTTGAACACGCGGTTCGACAAGCCCGTCATCAGCAGATACAGCGCACCGCCCGCGACGAAGAACACGAAGTACTGGTGCGTCGAATTGGCGGCGATCTGGCTCGTGCGGAGCAACTCGGCGAGACCGGTAACCGAAATCAGTGCGGAATCCTTCAGGCTCAGTTGCCACACGTTGCCGATACCGGGCAGCGCGAAGCGCAGCACCTGCGGCACCAGGATGCGCCGCAGCACCATGCTGCGCGGCATGCCGATCGAGCGAGCCGCTTCGAGCTCGCCTGTCGACACCGCGAGCACAGCCGCGCGATAGACCTCTGCCTGATAGGCGCCCGAGATCATCCCGACCGCGAGCGCACCGATCACGAACGGCGGCACGCCGATGAAGCCTTCCGCGCCGAACCACTGGCCGACGGCCGTCACGAGCGTCGAGCCGCCGAAGTAGAACAGATAGATGACGAGCAGTTCAGGCACGCCGCGAAATACCGTCGTATACAGATCGCCGAGCAGGCGCAGGCTGCGGTAGCGCGACAGCTTCGCGGCCGCGATCGCCGCGCCGATCACGGCGCCGACCGCGAGCGCCGCGAGCGTCAGCGCGACCGTCATCAATGCGGCGAGAAGCAGCACACCGCCCCAGCCTTCGGTACCGAAGCCGAGCATTTCAAGAATCTCCATGCGTGCCTCCCTGCATGCGTTGAATGAATCCGCTGGATGCGTGCCGCCGCGCGTCGTTCGACGACCTTACGCGGCGGCGGCCGAACGCGCGCTTACGGCGTGACGTCGGTCTTGAACCACTTGTCGGCGAGCTTCTTCACGGTGCCGTCCGCGAGCGCCGCGGCGATCGCCGTATCGAACTTCGTCTTCAGGTCGGCATCCTGCTTGCGAAACGCGAGCCCCTCGCCCGGCCCCCAGATCGGGCCGCCGAGCTTCGGCCCCGCGAGCACGATCGATGCGTTGTCCTTCTTCGCGTTGTTCGCCGCGTAGTACGTGACGTCGTCGAACGACGCATCGATGCGCCCCGCGACCAGATCGAGATCGCGTTCGGGCGACGTCTTGTACACGCGAATCGACGCGATGTCCTTGAAGCTGTCGTTGATGAATTTCGTGTAGACGGTGCCCGACTGGATACCGATCGTCTTGCCCTTCAGCTGCTTGCGCAGCATGTCGACGGTGGGCTTGTCCGCGTTGGCGTCACCCGTGAGCTTGACGATCGGTGCGCCGGGCGCGGCCTTCGGCAGGATCTTCGTATCGGTGACGGCGAACGTCGCCGGCGTCGCCGCATACGGACGCGAGAACAGCAGGATCTTTTCGCGATCGGGCGTGATGGAAATCGCATCCATCAGGACATCGAACTTGCCGGCCTGCAGGCCGGGGATCATTCCGTCCCAATCCTGCGCGACCATGTTGCACTGCACCTTGATCCGCTCGCACACGTTGGCGAGCAGCTCCGGTTCGAAACCGCCCAGCTTGCCGCCCGGCAGCGTGAGGTTCCACGGCGCGTAGCCGCCTTCGAGCGCGACCGTCACCGTCTTCCATTCCTTGGCCTGGACCGGCGCCGCGAGCGTTGCCGCCGCAGCCGCGATGACGCCGATCGTCCTGATTGCCCACTTGATGCGCTTGCCGTTCACGAGATTTCTCCTTGCGTTGAGGTTCGCCATCCCTTCGGTGCAGCAAGCCGCCTCAGGAATTTGTCTATACAAGAATGCAAGAACAAAAACGGCGTAGCAAGTCGTGGTCAATAAAAACCGGGTAAACGCGGGAAATCCCCTAATTTCAAGGGCCTAGCGTGCATCGTTGCAGGGAATCCCGGCACATGTTTGGTGCAATTCGAGTGATCGAATCTCACGGATGACTAGACAAATTTTGAATTCGATCGCACGCCCGCTCGACCACGAAACATGTCTGAGGAATGGCGGCTCGCGGGTGCTGCGCGTGGCCGAATGGGATGGCGACGCGCAATACGGCCTCTGCATCGGGGTCGAGCGGCCCACCATCGTCAGCGGCGCGGGGGCCGCGTTGGGTCAATGAAGATCGGGCGGCAGCACGCGTGACTCCCGGAGAGGGATTGAGCCGCTGCACGACCCGCGGCGGATTCGCGAATGGATACCGGCGGGCTACCGCGCCTGCGGCGCATCGCGCAGCACGGCCCGCAACGCGGTATCGAACGGCGTCGCGTGATCGATCCCGAGCGCGCGCACGCGCGCCGCATCCAGATGACAGTCGTACGGGCGCGGTGTCGCGTCGGTCGGCTGGGTGATCGGCGCGAGCGACGCGTCGATGCCGAGCGCGGCCGCGATGCGCTGCGCGATGTCGTACTTCGTCATCGGCTCCTCGCCCGACCAATGGCGAATGCCCGTGACGGATTCACCCGCGAGATGACGCAGCGTCAGGTCGCGGATGACTTGCGCGACGTCCGGCGTGTAGGTCGGGTAACGGATCGCCCATGCGTCCATGCCGACCGCGCCGGCGCCCGGACGCGCCGACGCGACGACGGCCGGCACGAGGGTCGTGACGGCCGATTCGCTCCAGTCGGCGATCGGGCCGAAGAGCAGCGGCAGGCGCAGCACGCACGACAGCGGCGAGGCGGCCAGGAGCGCAGCCTCGCCTTCCAGTTTGGTGCGGCCGTAGATGTTCAGTGGATTCGGCGTGGCATCCTCGCCGTAGGGGGCGGCCTTGCCGTCGAAGACGTAGTCGGTCGAAATGCCGAGCGTCCATGCGCCGTATCGCGCGGCAAGCGCGCCGACGCGGGCCGGCGCGGCAACGTTGATGGCGCGGGCCGCGGCCGGGTCGCGTTCGCAGACGTCGGGGCGGCGTTCGGCCGCGCAAAGAATTACCGCCGCCGGTCGATAGGTTTCAAAGACGCGTTCGAGGGACGACTGGTCGAGGACGTCGAGCTCGGCGACGTTTTCCGGCGGCAGCGCGAGAAGTTTCGCGCCGGCGGTTTGCGGGTTCCGGATGGTGGCCAGCAGCGTCAGCGACGGTTCGCGAGCCAGGCAGGTCGCGACCGCGCGGCCGAGCAGGCCGGAGGCGCCGATGAGCAGGATGGTATTGCGCGGGGTCGACGGGAATGGGTTTGGCATGGTGGCGATAAATCACAGGAAACGAACGTATTATCGAGCCTCTTGGATGGCAGGAACGATCGCCGCGCAACGCTTCGGTCTACTGACTCGCATCCGGTCTCGAACATGCGCCCCGTTCTTCGCCCATTTCGCACCGGCCCACGGCTCCACGCAATGCGTGATCCGCGACGCGGATTCCGGCCACGAGCCGGTGCGCTGTACGCCGTGCCTCGGCACGCCACCGAACGCGCCGTCACCCGAAAAAAGCGACGGCGCGGGCAACCTGCATCGAGCCAACAAGGTTGGTTGCGATCAGACGATCGATTTGCTCGTCGGTTAATTCCTCGGCGGCGCCAAGGACGCCATAGCCGGCATTGTTCACGACGACATCGATCCGGCCGAGATCTGCGAAGGCGTGGGCAGTCACTTCCCTGATGGCGATGGTGTCCGTAACATCCAGCTGCGCCCGCCAAAGACGGTCGCCATAGTTGGTTTTCAGATCAGCCGGTGCGCCGGGCGTGCGGAGCGTGCCGGCCGCCTGGTCTCCGCGCGCAAGCAACCGTTCCGCCAGCGCTCGGCCGAGGCCGCTGCCGACACCGGTGATCAACCAGGTGCGTTGAAGGTTCGACATTGGTTAGTTTTCCTCAAGCCTTTGGGCGAACAGACTCAGCGTGAGCGCACGATAGTCGTCTTCCGAGCTACTGCGGCGAGCGTTCAGCAACGGATGGATGTCCTCGGTCGGCGCATAGCGGAGTCGATCGGAGCCATCGGTAGCGGCTGCGTAGATTGCGCCGACAACCTTCTCGACGGCGTCCGGCTGCGCGGTGCTGGCCATGCCTCCGTAAAGTTGCCCCACGTGCTGGAGGAACGGCTCATAGGCGTCGATTGCCTGCACACCGGCAGCTTCCGCGCCCATGCGGCTCATGAAGTTAGTCTGAGGTGCACCGCCCGGCTCAACGAGCTTCACCTTGATCCCGAGAGCAGAGAGTTCATAGGACAGACCTTCCGACCATCCTTCCAGGGCGAACTTCGACGCGCTATAGATCGAGGCCATCGGGAACCCGATAGCGCCAGCGCCCGAACTGACATTGATAATGGTGCCCGCACCATTCGCGCGGAAATGCGGCAGGATGGCACGAACGACATCCATCGGGCCAAAAACGTTCACGTCGAACTGCCGCCGAATCGCATCGTCCGACGCGCCCTCGAAGACGGCGAACAAACCATACCCCGCATTGTTGACGACTGCGTCGATTCGGCCGAAGCGTGCGATGCCTTGGGTAATCGCTGATGCAATGCTTTGCTTGTCCTGGACATCCAGGCGCGTGACCAGCGTGTTGGCCGCATCGAAAATCTCACCGGTACCTGCGCCAGGATTGCGCATCGTTGCAACGACATTCCAGCCCTGCGCTGCGAAGAATTTGGCCGTCGCTTCACCGAAGCCCGACGAGGCGCCCGTAATCAAAACTGTCTTCATTAGAGAGATCTCCTCTGTTCAATATCGTCAATGTATGGTCTATGATTGATGATGTAAACCGTTCAATCATGGACAGAAAGATGAAGGAAAATGGACAATGGAAGATTTCGGGATACGCACGCTTGGCGTAGTGAGCGCCGTAGCGGCGCATGGGAGCTTCAGGGGAGCCGCACTTGACCTGGACATGTCCCCCTCATCCGTAAGTCACATGGTCGCCAGCCTTGAAGCCAGGCTGGGCATACGACTGTTCCTTCGGAA
>NZ_JBYQCG010000172.1:51156-120403 GCF_057837105.1 Burkholderia sp. APQ4-4ca
ACCGTTCAATCATGGACAGAAAGATGAAGGAAAATGGACAATGGAAGATTTCGGGATACGCACGCTTGGCGTAGTGAGCGCCGTAGCGGCGCATGGGAGCTTCAGGGGAGCCGCACTTGACCTGGACATGTCCCCCTCATCCGTAAGTCACATGGTCGCCAGCCTTGAAGCCAGGCTGGGCATACGACTGTTCCTTCGGAACACGCGTAGCGTGTCTTTGACCGAGGCAGGCGAGACCTTTCTTGCGAAGGTGCGGCCGGCATTGAAGGAAATTACCGAGGCGGTGGAAGGCGTCCACCAGTTGCGCGATCATCCTGCCGGCTTGATTCGTCTCAATGCCTCGACGTGGGCAGCCGCCCGAATACTGCCCTTCGTTCTTGAGTTCATGGAGCAATACCCGGACGTGCGGATCGACCTCGTTACCGAGGGACGCCTGGTGGATATTGTCGGTGAGGGATTCGATGCCGGATTACGTCTTGCTTCGCTCGTGCCGGAAGACATGATCGCTCTGCCCCTCGAGATTGACGAGGCGTTGGTAATCGTTGGTTCCCCGGACTATCTCAAGAAATACGGCACGCCGAAAACGCCTGGAGATCTGGTTAACCACGCATGTATCCAGGCGCGCCTGCCGAGTGGATCGCTGATGCGCTGGGAGCTTGCCAAAGGCTCCGGGGAAACGTGGATAAAAACGACGGGAAGATTGACGATCGGCACCACGCAACTCGCCGCCAAGGCTGCGGCCGGTGGTGCGGGTCTGGCCTTCGTCGAGGCACGCGAGGCTGAATCATTTCTCGGCAACGGCAGCTTGGTCCGGGTTTTGGAGAAGTGGACGCCGCCATTCGAGGGGCACGCCCTGTACTATCCACGGCAGCGTCTTCCTTCAGCCGCGTTTCGAGCCTTTGCGGACTTCTGTAGGAATAAGGTTTCCGCATCGGCCGGTCATAAGTCACACCGCCATCGCGGCTCGCGTCCGGCCAGGACATGAGGCGTTGCTGGCACGTCGACGGTGCCACGATCGACCGATGCACGCGAGCATCGGTCGGTCGCTCATCATCGCGGAAGTGCGATGCCCGACAGCTCTTCGCATATTCGCAGGAGTGGGTCCTGCAAGGCAGCATCGCGCGCTTGAGGATTCGCTGCCATGCGTTTCATATGATAGAAGTATTCGCCGGTCACATTTGCGCGAGGATCGTCACCAGCGGCAAGCCAGACCTGCGTTCGATGCGCCTGATCCATGTCGTCCGGCGCGCCCGGACCGCCCATCTTCGTGGGAACCCAGCCGGGCTCCAAACTGTTGACGCGGACTTCCGGCCAGCGGCGCGCAACGGCGAACGCCAGCATCGCGTCGTGCAGCTTGCTCTCCGCATAGGCCTCTGAGCCGTTCCAACGACGCTTGCGCCAAAGAATATCGTCGAGATTGGCCTGCGCATGGTGATGCATGCCTGAACTCAAATAAACGAGACGCCGCGGAGGTTCGATCAGCGCAGTGAGTATGTAGGCTGACAGCGTGTTGATCGCGAAGACGTGCGGCAGGCCGTCGCTCGTGACGCGATGCCCTTCACGGTAACCGACCGCGGCGTTATGGATTACGGCGTCGAAGTGACCCAAGGCGTTGACCTGCTCCGCGACGTTTTTGGCGCCAGCAATCGTTTCCACATCACCGACAACGACCGCCTCCGCTTGGGGCAATGCGCGCCGTGTGTCTTCTGCGCGGTTGGCATTGCGCGCGTGCAGCACGACCGCGTGCCCTTGTTGTACCAGCAGTTCGGCGGCCATCAGGCCGAGGCCAGTGGACGAACCGGAAATGAAGACGCGAGACATGTTGTTTCTCCCGAAATGAGCCGCTGGGCGCTGCCCATGCGGCGCTGATTGAAGTTCAAGTTTGCTGGCCGCGAGCAGCGGCCACGAGCAGGACGCCCAGCAGCGCGCAGGCAGCGCCGAACAAATAGACGGCGGCATAACCGAATTGCCCGGCAATCAGGCCGGCGGCTGGCCCTGAAATGCCGTAGGCGATGTCGAGAAAGGCCACGAAGGCGCCCATCGCGCTGCCACGGTTGGCCGGCGGTACGCGCTTGAGCGCTTCGACACCCAAGGCCGGGAAAACCAGCGCGCAACCGAGGCCCGTCACCAGCGCGCCGGCAAGCGCGGTCCATTCATTCGGTCCAAGCCACAACATCGCTTGTCCGATTGCTTCGCCCGCCAGCGACCACGCCGCGACGCGATAGCCACCCATGCGGTCAGGCAGATGCCCCAGCACGACTCGAACAAAGATGAAGCCGATGCCGAATGCCGTCATCACCAGCCCTGCATTGCCCCAGTGGCGTGCCGCGAAGTACAACGAGGCGAACGCCGTGAGACCGGACAGTCCTACACCCTGCAACATCAGTCCAAGCCCTTCCCGCCAAATGCGATTGACCACGCGATAGAACGGCAGTCGCACACCGCCGGGGGACAGATACGCGGTTGAGCGCAATGTGATCAGCGCGGCAAGAACCGGGGCCACGATGCAGGCGATCATCGCGGCCGCCAAGCCATGCCTTTGATACAGCGCCATGCCCACGGGTGCACCGATGGACAGGGCGGCGAACATCGCGATACCGGTCCAGGACATCGACATGCCGGCGCGCTGAGGCCCAACCGACGCGATCGCCCAGGACACGCAACCCGTGACGAACTGGCTTTCACCGAAGCCGGCCATGAGACGGCCGGCCACCACGATGCCCAGGCTAGTGGTGGACGACAAGCCGGGCACGGACGCCACCAGATACAAGCCCCCCGCCAACGCGGAAATGACAGCGCCTTGTAGCGCGGAGCGCTTGCCGCCTTGATGGTCGACCACCCGTCCGGAGTAGCCGCGAGTGAGCACGGTCGCGAGAAACTGAATGCCGATCACCAGGCCCACAACCACGTTGTTGAAGCCAAGGTGGCCGTGAACGAACAGCGGAATCACCGGCAATGGCAGGCCGACTGCCAGGTAACCGCAAAACAGCGCGGCAATGATGCCCGTTGCCGGGCGCGACAGGAGTACAGGCGCGGTGTCGGCCTGCACCGCCCGCTTGTTGGCGAAAGCTTGCATGAAAGCCTCCAGTGAGATGCGCATGAAAATGCGGCAGAACGGCCCGGCGCGCCGGGCCCCTCCGTCGTCAGGCCGTGGTGAAGAGATCCGTGCGATAGCCGCTGGCTTCGATCAGGTAGTCGCGCGAGGCCGTGACATCTGCGTTGAGCTTGGCCAGGTCGACGCCGATCAGTTGGCCTGCACGCTTGCGCAGTTGGCCGGCCACCATCACGGTGTCCACGTCAGCCCGCTCGACAGCCTGCACAACCGTCCCGATTGCGTTGGTCACCGGGAAAACGGCCACCCCGTTGGTACGGACCATGATGATGTCGGCCTGCTTGCCCGGCGTCAGGGTGCCGATCTGGTCTTCGAGCCCGGCCGCGCGAGCGCCATTGACCGTTGCAGCCTTCAGCACCGCTTCGACGGAGATCGGAGCGGGCGCGGCGGCTTCGCCACGGAAACGCCGGTAGCGCATGGCCGAACGCTGTTGTCCGAACAGCGCGTGCATCTCTCCGAACATGTCGCTGCCGAACGCCGTATCGAGGTCGATTCCCAGCGCCGGGGTCAGGCCGTGGTCCACGGCCTGCTGATAGGCGAAGGTTTCGTCGTCGAAGCCGAACAGCGCGTCCGAGCGCGGGTTGACCGTAACGTTCACGCCTGCATCGGCCAGCAGCTTCCATGTCTCCTGCGGCACGCGCGTGCAGTGATTGAAGATGTTGTGCGTGCCCAGCACGCCCGGCTTGGCGAATTCCGGGCCAAGCTTCGCCAGATCACCGATGAACTCGGTCAGGATGCGCATATCCAGCTCGCGTGCGACCTTCCACCAGTCGAGATTGAGCTGGCCGAACAGGCCCACGCGCACGAGGCTGCCTGCGTTGTTCCAATTGTGCGCGAGCCGCTGCAGGTCGCCCGGCAAGTGCGCGGCGGAGGCTTTCTTGTCCATCGCCGCGCCGACCATGTGCAATGCACGGATGCCGGTCGTTTCGAGGGCATCGAGCGCGGCGTCGGTGTGCTCCGGGCTGCGCGAATTGTGGCTGGCATCGATGATCGTGGTGATGCCGGCATCCAGCGAGGCGGCGGCCGTGAGCTTCGTGCTCAGGTACATGTCCCGCGGGCGATAGTGGGCGCCCAGCTGCTCGGCGACCACATCGATGTAGGCGAACAGATCGTCCACGTTCGGCATCATGCGGCGCATCACGCCGAGCCACATGTGATGATGGGCATCGACCAGGCCCGGCATGACGATATGACCCGCGGCGTCGATGACCTGGGCGTCGTCCGCCTGCAAGGCAGCGCCGACCGCGGCGATGCGACCGTCCTGGACCAGGACGTCGCCCACGGCGAGATTGGGAACCTTGGCATCCAGCGTCAGGATGGTGCCGCCTTTGAAAAGAGTGCGCTGCGTCGTCATGGAATGCTCCTTGGAAGTTGCGGTGGACCGGTCGCCACGAGGTCCGCTCGGTGGGTGTCGCCCCAAGGAAAACCGCGGTTCGTAACGTCACGGTTCACACGATAGGTTGCGCGCCATCTTTGATAAAGGTAGATTCGTTCACATTATCTTTGCTAAAAATCAAAGATGGAGGCGTGATGAATTTCGACGGACGATTGCTGTCGGGAATGAGTGTGCTGGCCGCGGTAGTCGAGGCCGGCAGTTTCAGCCGCGCAGGCGAAGTGTTGGGGCTGTCGGCCTCTGGCGTGAGCCGATCGATAGACCGGCTGGAGGAAAGGCTCGGCGTGCGTTTGCTGAACCGCACGACGCGCACGCTGCACCTCACGAGCGAGGGCAAGAGCCTGTATGAACGCGCTGTGCCGCACCTCGAGGGCATCGAGGAGGCGGCCAGCTATGTTTCCGGTGCCGCCATCTCGGTGCGCGGAGCATTGCGGGTCGGCTTGAACCCGATCTTTGCCCGCTATGTCCTGGCGCCGAAACTCCCCCTCCTGCGCGAACGCCATCCGAGTCTCGAGCTGACGATCGTGCAGCAACCGGACGTGGGCGATTTGGTGACCGAGGGCATCGATGTCGCAGTGCGGTTCGGACCGCAGCCGCCGTCAACCATGACGTCACGACTGCTGCTCCAGACGCGCGTACTGACGGTGGCGTCGCCGGAATATCTGGCGCGGCGTGGCCGGCCCAAGCGACCGGAAAAGCTCCTCGATCACGAGTGCATCCAATACATCGATCCGCGTCGTGGCAAACCGTTCTCGTGGGAATTCCATCGCGGTCGGGAAGTACTACCGGTGGATACCCGCGGCCATTTGACTACGACCGATGTGGATTTCATGGTCCAAGCCTGTGTGAACGGCGCCGGCATTGCTCAGGTGCTCGCCCTCAATGTCGCGCATCTGATCGCCGACGGGGCGTTGATCGAATTGTTCCCGGAGTGGCCAGGCGAAACTTACCCGTTGTATGTCACCCGCCCCTCGCGCCGGCTGGCGCCTGCAGCGGTCGAGGCCTTCCTGGATTTCTGCTCAGAAATCTGCGCGAACATGGAGGCAGCTTAAGTCGGTTCGGGCAAGCAGTATTTGCGTAACCGGCTGCGCACTGGCACGTCGACACTCCCCCCACCGTAACCCGCCGTCATGCGGGCCGTCCGCCGGGCCACCGCCGCACCGGCGCTTGCGCGCACTAGATAGCACCCGGCGGCCGAAACTGAACCGTTCGCGCATTTCGGGGCGCCGCGGCGACCAAAAATGATTGAAGTAGTCATATCAGGGTTTTCATTGACTGTTTCGATCATGATATCGGCTAAAATGCACACACAGAGCAATCTAATTGATCGAATCGAGCATTTTAGCCGGCGAACGTACCGGCCGCCCCTATTCGTCATACGAGTTGCGTCGGCTGGAGTACGGAGTGGCGCGGTCGCGACCGCAAGCGCGCGCTCCGAGCCGCTATCGACACGAGACACAACCCACGAGACGGCGATTCCGTCCGCCGTCCCTTCCGCGATGGAGCCTGCATGTCAATTTCGTTCAGGGGAATCGTTCCCGCGCTGATCACGCCGATGACGGCGGACGAGAACGTCGATGAAGACGGTCTGCGTGCGCTGGTCGAGCGGCTGATCGAGGCCGGCGTGCACGGGCTCTTCGTGCTCGGCACCAATGGCGAATTCATCGCGCTGAATGAAGAAGAGAAGCTGCGCATCGCGCGGATCGCGGTCAGCCAGGCGCGTTCGCGCGTCCCGGTCATCGCGGGCACCGGCGCGTATGCAACGCGTGACGTGATCGACCTGAACCGGAAGATGGCCGATACCGGCGTCGGCGCGGTGTCGGTAATCACGCCGTATTTCAACGGTGCGACGCAGCCGGAGCTCTACGCGCACTACAAGAAGATCGCCGACGCGACGCCGCTGCCGGTCATGCTGTACACGATTCCGGCGAAAGCCGGCATCACGCTGACCGTCGATACGGTGCACCGTCTTGCGGAGATTCCGAACATCCGCGGCATCAAGGACAGCGGCGGCGATTTCGACCGCTTGCTGCAACTGATCAACCTGCGGCGCGACGACTTCTCGGTCTTCACGGGCACCGATTCGATGATCCTCTGGACGCTGATCGCCGGCGGCGACGGCGCGGTCGCCGCGACGACCAACGCCGTCCCGGATGTCGTGATGTCGATCTGGAACAAGTTCCACGCCGGCGATATCGCCGGCGCGCGCGCCGCGCAGGAATCGCTGCGCGCGCTGCGCGACGCGTTCGCACTGGGCACGATGCCCGTCGTGCTGAAAACCGCCGCGCAGATGCTCGGGATGCCGGCCGGCCCCGCGCGCGCGCCCGCGCAGCCGCTCGACGACCACGCCCGCGAGCGCCTCGCGCAAGCGCTCTCCGTCTACCGCGACACCGCGCGCGGCCACTGAAACAGGTCCCAGCATGACGACTCACCACTTCCAGACAGTCAAGCACATCGTTCACGGCGCCGGCAGCCTCGCGACGCTTCCCGACAAGCTCGCGCTGCTCGATACGCCGGTCGAGCGTATCGCGCTGATCACGCAACCGTCGATGGAAGCGCTCGGCATCGTCGATCGCGTGATCGAATCGCTCAACGCGAAGGACGTCGACGTGCGCGTCATTCGCGGCGTCGAGCCGGAGCCGACGATCGGCAACGTCGAGACCGTGTTCAACGAGCAGATCGAGCCGTTCGCGCCGCAGGCGATCCTGTCGATCGGCGGCGGCAGCGTGCTCGATGCGGCGAAACTGTTCGCAGTCCGTCTGACCAACGACGAGCCGCTGCGGAACTGGCTCGGCATCGACCTGATCAAGCGCCCCGGCGTGCCGATGATCCTGGTGCCGACGACAGCCGGTACCGGCTCCGAGGTCACGCCGAACGCGATCGTGACGCTGCCGGACGAATCGTTGAAGGTCGGGATCGTCAGCCGTCACCTGCTGCCGCAAATCGTCATTCTCGATGCGGAGCTGACGCTCGGCCTGCCGAAGCCGATCACGGCCGCGACCGGCATGGATGCGTTCGTGCACGCGCTCGAATCGTACATCTCGACGAAGGCGAACCCGATCAGCGACATGTACGCGATGGAGTCGATGCGGCTGATCGGCGCGAACATCGTCGAAGCCTATGAAAACGGCCAGTCGCTGAAGGCGCGCGAAGCGATGATGCTCGGGTCGATGTATGGCGGCCTCGCGCTCACCGCGGCCGGCACCGCGGCCGTGCACGCGCTCGCGTACCCGCTCGGCGGAATGTTCAACGTCACGCACGGCGTCGCGAACGCGATGCTGCTGCCGCACGTGATGGCGTTCAATCTCGACGCGATCGAAGGCCGCTTGTCGAACGTCGCGCGCGCACTCGATCTCGCACCGAACGCCGACACGGACGCGGTCGCGGCCCGCACGCTGATCGACAAGATGGAGGAATGGACCGCCGCCGTCGACATTCCTCAGGATCTGCGCAAGTTCGGCGTGTCCGACGAGCATCTCGATGCGCTCGCGGTCGCCGCGTCGAAGGTCAAGCGCCTGCTCGGCAACAATCCGAAGGCGCTGACGCTCGACGACATGAAGTCCATCTACCGGCGCCTGCTGCCGTGAACGCCCCCGCACAGCCCGCGGCACGGCTCCTGATCGTCGCCGACGACATGTCGGGCGCGGCCGACTGCGCGGTCGCCGGGTTGCGTCACGGCCTGACGGCAATGGTCGTGCTCGACGCCACGCACGCGGCGGCGCCGTCGCACGGCGTCGACATCCTGTCGATCGACGTGGACTCGCGCCGCGCGCCGAAGGACGTGGCCGCCCGGCGCACCGTCGATGCCGTCGCGTCGCTGTCGGGCACCGGCACGCGGGTCTACAAGAAGATGGACTCGACGCTGCGCGGCAACTTCGCGGCGGAAGTCGCCGCGCTGGCCTCACGCGTCGGCATGGCGATCGTGTGCCCAGCCTACCCGGCCTCGGGACGCACGACCATGGACGGCCGCCAATGGGTACGCGGCGTGCCCGTGGAAGCGAGCGAATACTGGCGCAACGAACACATCACGGGCAAGGCCGACCTCGTTGCATTGCTGTCTGCCGAGGATCTGCGTGTCGCCTGCGCGGCAATCGGCACGGTGCGCGGCAACACAGATGCACTCGCCGCGCATCTGCACAACCTGCAATCCGACCGCGTGCAAGCCGTCGTGTGCGACGCGGAATCCGACGGCGACCTGCAGCGCATCGCCCGCGCGTCCGCGGCGCTCGACGATGTGTTCTGGGTCGGCTCGGCCGGGCTGGCGCCCGCCGTCATCGAAGCCCTGGATCTGCCGCGCAGGACGAGCGGCACGGCGATCTGCCGTCCGCCTACGCAACGGCCCGTGCTGACGGTCGTCGGCAGCATGTCGAGCATTTCGCACGCGCAACTGGACTGCCTCAAGTCGAACGCGGGGCCCAATCTCGTTGCACTCGAAGTCGCCGTGTCGGCGCTGGATGACTCGCAAGGCGACGTCACGACCGTGGTAAGCGACGCGCTGCGTCGCGGCCGCCATGTTGTCGTCTCGTTGAGCCAGGCGCAACGCGGCGACGTCGACGACGGGCTGCTGTTCTGCACGCGGCTCGCCGCGCTGCTCGCGCCTGCCGTGCGCCACGCCGGCGCAATCTTCGCGACCGGCGGCGAAACGGCGCGCGCATTGCTCACCGCGGCCGGCGCGAGCGCGCTGCGCGTGGTCGACGAAATCGAAGACGGCATGCCGCTGCTCGAATGCCGGCTGCACGATAGCGCACTGCCCGTCGTGACCAAGGCGGGCGGCTTCGGCCGACCCGAATCGATTTATCACGCCTGGCGCCGGCTTGCGAACACAGGCAACCCGGCCGATACGGCTCAAACCAATTTGTGAAGGGAATCGCCATGGACAACCGTCCCATCATCGGCATCACCATGGGTGACGCGGCCGGCGTCGGACCGGAAATCATCATGAAAAGCCTCGCGCATGCGTCCGTGTACGAGCAGTGCCGGCCCGTGGTCGTCGGCGACGCCGCGCGCCTGCGCGATGCAGGCCGCAGAGCCGGTGTCGACCTCCAGGTGCGCGCGGTCGGCCGTCCGTCCGAAGGCGCGTTCCGTGTGGGCGTCGTCGATTGCATCGACCTCGCGCTGATTCCAGCCGACCTGCCGTATGGAAAGCTGTCGGCGATCGCGGGGGACGCCGCGTACCAATACATCGCGCGCACCGTCGAGCTGACCTCGAAAGGCGAGCTCGACGCGATCTGCACCGCGCCGCTGAACAAGGAAGCGCTGCATGCCGGCGGCCATATCTTCCCCGGCCACACGGAAATGCTCGCGCATCTGACCGGCATCGACGAAGTGTCGATGATGCTGGTCGCACCCAATCTTCGCGTGATCCACGTGACGACGCACATCGGCCTGCTCGACGCGATTCGCAAGATCGAACCGGGCCTCGTGCAACGCACGATCGAACGCGCACACGACACGCTGGTGCGCGCCGGCATCGTGAATCCGCGCATCGGCGTGTGCGGGATCAACCCGCATGCCGGCGAGAACGGCCTGTTCGGCTACGGCGAAGAGGAAGAGAAGATCGTACCGGCGGTCGAAGTCCTGCAGGCGCGCGGCTGGGACGTGGAGGGTCCGCTGCCGGCCGATACGCTGTTCTTCCGCGCGGGCCGCGGCGACTTCGACGTGGTCGTCGCGATGTATCACGACCAGGGACACGGGCCGGTCAAGGTGATGGGCCTCGAAGCCGGCGTGAACGTGACGGTCGGCCTGCCCGTGATCCGCACGTCCGTCGACCACGGCACCGCGTTCGACATCGCGGGCAAGGGCATCGCCGACGAACGCAGCCTGCTCGAAGCGTTCCGCCAGGCCGTGGATCTCGCGACGCGGCGCAACGAGCCGTCGCCGGTCGCCCGCGTCGCGTAAGCGGTCCGCACGCAACGACACGCAGCACCGTCGAGCGATACCGGCCGGCACAGGCCGGATTGCCCGACGCATCGAACGCACATCAACCGAAGGTAACGTGGAGACAAGCGATGGCCACCTTCAGTTATTGGGATACCGCCACCATCATCGGGATGGTGATCGCCTACATCGTCATTACGAGCGTGGTCAGCATCAGGCTGCGCAGCCGCAATTCCGAACAATTCATGGTGGCGGGGCGTTCGATGCCCGCGCTGGTGGTCGCGATCCTGCTGATGTCGGAATTCATCGGCGCGAAATCGACCGTCGGCACGTCGCAGGAGGCATTCTCGGCCGGCATCGCCGCATCGTGGTCGGTGCTCGCGGCCGCCATCGGCTTTCTCCTCTTCGGTCTCTTCATGGCAAAGCGCCTGTATGCATCCGGTGAATTCACCATCTCCGGGTTCATCGCGCAGCGTTACGGGCACGGCGCGAAGCTCGCGGTCTCCGCGATCATGATCTACGCGCTGTTCGTCGTGAACGTCGGCAACTACGTGAGCGGCGCGGCGGCGATTTCGACGGTGATGCGCATCAACCTGCCGACGGCCGCCGTCATCACCGCGATCGTCAGCACCATCTATTTCGTATGGGGCGGCCTCAAGAGCGTCGCATACCTGACGGTCGTGCACAGCGCCGTGAAGCTGCTCGGCATCGCCATTCTGGTCGGCGTCGCGTGGAAGCTGTCGGGCGGCATCGCGCCGATGGCTCGGAGCATGCCCGCACACTACTTCACGTGGACCGGCGCGTTGTCGGGCGGCACGATCGGCGCATGGATCATCGGCACGGCGGGTGCGATCTTCTCGACGCAGTTCATCATCCAGGCGATTTCGGCCACTCGCAGCCCCGAGGGCGCGCGCGCGTCGTCGCTGATCGCCGCGTTCCTGTGCGTGCCCATCGCGCTCGCGCTGGGCTTCATCGGCGTGGCGGCCAAGTATCTGTATCCCGGCGTCAAGAGCCTGTACGCGCTGCCGGTGTTCCTGCAGCACATGAACCCGATCCTGGCCGGCGTCGTCACGACGTCGCTCGTTGCATCGATCTTCGTCAGCGTGTGTACCGTCGCGCTGGCCATCGCATCGCTGATCGTGAAGGATTTCTATGTGCCGCGCTTCAATCCGACGCCCGACGTCGAACTCAGAATGACGCGCTGGATCTCGCTGGTCGTCGGCTTCCTGCCGCTGATCTTCGTGTTGTTCGTCCCGCAGATCCTCGCGCTGTCGTTCTTCAGCCGCGCGCTGCGGCTGTCCGTGTCGATCGTCGCGCTGATCGGGATCTACCTCCCGTTCTTCAGCGGCAAGCGCGGCGCCGTGTGGGCCCTGATCGTCGCCACGATCGCCACCACGCTTTGGTACTTGCTCGGCAACCCGTTCGGCATCGACAACATGTACGTCGCACTCGTGACGCCGGCCATCGTGCTGGTGCTCGGCAAGCTGCTGTTTCATGGCGAGGGCACCGACCTCCACGACAAGCGGCTCGCGCATCGCGAATCGCACTGACGTCGCCCACCCAGAGAGATTTCATGAGCACGAATTTCGTTGAAGCGGCGCGCGCCGCGCCGGATCATTGCGTTCGCACGGCCTATGCCGACGCGGAGCGTCAAGAGGCGTTTCTGCCCACAGCGTGCGTGCAGAACCATGCGGCCAACCTGCACTGCCTCGACAACGGCGACCTGCTGTGCGTATGGTTCGGCGGTACGCAGGAAGGCATTCCCGACGTGTCGATCTACCTGTCGCGGCTTGCGGCCGGAACGAACGAATGGTCGGCGCCGCGCAAGCTGTCGGACGACCCGACCCGCTCCGAACAGAACCCGGTGTTGTTCACCGCACCCGACGGCCGCCTGTGGCTGATCTACACCGCACAGCTGTCCGGCCATCAGAACACCGCGATCGTGCGCCGCCGCGTGTCGACGGACGGCGGCGTCACGTGGGGCCCCGTCGAAACGCTGTTCGACCGGCCGGGGACGTTCGTGCGCCAGCCGATCGTCGCCCTCGACAGCGGCACGTGGATCTGCCCGATCTTCCTGTGCCGCACGGAACCCGGCGAGCGCTGGGTCGGCAACGACGACGTCAGCGCGGTCATGGTGTCCGACGACCAGGGTCGCACGTGGACGCTGCACGAGGTGCCGGACAGCGTCGGGTGCGTGCACATGAACGTTCACGTGCTGCACGACGGGACGCTGCTGGCGCTCTACCGCAGCCGCTGGGCCGACTTCGTCTACGCGAGCCGCTCGACGGACGGCCGCACGTGGAGCGCGCCCGAGCGCACCGACGTGCCGAACAACAATTCGTCGATCCAGTTCACGGTGCTGCAGAACGGCCACCTCGCGCTCGTGTTCAACGAAAGCGACGCGTCGCACAGCAAGGCCCGCCGTGCGTCGCTGTACGACGACATCGAGGATTCCGAGGACAGCGGCGAGCTGCGCGACCAGAAGGCATCCGTGCGCGGCACCGCGTTCTGGGGCGCGCCGCGCGCGCCGATGTCGCTGGCCATCTCGGAGGACGGCGGCAGGACGTGGCGGCGCCGCCGCAACCTCGAAATCGGCGACGGGTACTGCATGACGAACAACTCGGCGGACCAGCGCAACCGCGAATACTCGTATCCGTCGATCGTGCAGTCGCGGAACGGCGCATTGCACATCGCGTTCACGTGGTTCCGCCAGAAGATCAAGTACGTGCGCGTCGACGAAGCGTGGGTTCGCGGCCGATGACGCTCGCCGCGACAACTGGCCGGTCAGTGCGGCAATTCGATAAACTTGTCGATCGAGATGCGCGCGATCGCGCGCCGATGCGATCAGACCAGGAAATCACGCACATGAAAGTGACCAGGCGCCGGGAGGCGATGCTGCAGGCCGTGCTCGGCGGCATGACGGACGTTGCGACGTTGTGCGAGCACTTCGGGATGTCCGAGGCGACGGTGCGCCGCGACCTGCGTGCGCTGGCGAGCGACCGCCGCATCCTGCGCACGTACGGCGGCGCCGCCGCGGTCGGCGGCCATGAGCCGGAACCGTCGCTCGAGGAGCGGCGCGTCAGTTCGCAGGAACAGAAGGAAGCGATCGCGCACGCGGCGAGTTCGTTCGTCGAGGACGGCGACACCGTGTTTCTCGACGGCGGCACCACGACGGCGGCACTCGCGCGTCTTCTCGCCGGCCGGACCGACATACACGTGGTCACCAACAACCTGCTGGTCGTGAGCCCGCTCGTGTCGTCGGGCGTGCCCGTGACGGTGATCGGCGGCGACGTGCGGTCGTCCAGCATGAGCACGCTCGGGCCGCTCGCGCAGATCGCGCTGAGCCGGCTCAGCGTCGACAAGGCATTTCTCGGCGCCGACGGCGTGGTCGCCGAGCTGGGATTGTGCGAGGCGAGCAGCGAGCAGTCGTATCTGAAGGAATGCGTGATGCGGCAGGCCGCCGAGGTGTTCGTGCTCGTGACCGCCGACAAGCTCGGGCGCGCGAGCCAGCAGCACTGGACGCCGCTCGAACGCGACTGGACGCTCGTGACGGATGACGGCGCGCTGCACGAGCAGCTCGAACCGTTTCATGCGCAGGCGCGGATCACGGTTCATGCAGTCAGCACGAACGCGACGACCGCATCCGGCGGTTCACCGCAGGTTCACACGTAACAGGGAGAAATCGTGGCGCAACGGGAGCAATCGGGTTCGGGTTCGGGTTCACGTCATGCCGTCGTCACCGGTGCGTCGTCGGGGATCGGCCGCGCGATCGTCGCGCGTCTTCTCGCCGACGGCTGGCGCGTCACCGGACTGTGCCGGTCGCACGTCGAAACGGCGCACGATTCGCTGACGATCGTGCCGGTCGACGTCACCGACTTTGCGGCGCTCGCGCCCGTGTGCGACGCGCTGGGCGCGGCCGACGCGCTCGTGCATGCGGCCGGCTTCATGCGTACCGCGCCGCTCGGTCAGCTGTCGCACGACGACGGCGCGGCGATGTGGCGGCTGCACGTCGAAGCCGCGACGTTTCTCGCCGATCGCCTGGTGCCGCGGATGCCGGTCGGCGGACGCATCGTGCTGCTGGGCAGCCGCACCGCGAACGGCGCGGCCACGCGCAGCCAGTATGCGGCGACCAAATCCGCGCTCGTCGGTCTCGCGCGATCGTGGGCCGCGGAACTCGCGCCGCACGGCATTACCGTGAATGTCGTCGCACCGGGCGCGACCGACACGCCGTTCCTGCGCGATCCGGCGCGTGCGGCCACACCGCCGAAGCTGCCGCCGATTGGGCGATTCATCACGCCCGACGAAGTCGCCGCGCTGACCGCGTTCCTGCTGAGCGCGGATGCAAGCGCGATCACCGGGCAGCAGATCGTCATGTGCGGCGGCGCATCGCTTTGACGCTTCGCGCTGCCGCGTATCGAATCGCGAGCGCGCGGGGCCCGACATCACCGCTGCTGGATCGACGCGGCGCCCGTAAAAGGCTGCGGCCGCCCGCCTCCTGACCAGCGATCATCCAGCCGGGATAGCTCGGCGGCAACGCACTCACGGCATCCAGACGCGCAAGCTCGTCGCCGGTCGGCACGACGTCCGCCGCGCCGAGATTGTCGTCCAGCTGTTCGACCCGTTTGGCGCCGATGATGACGCTCGTGACATACGGCTTCGCGAGCAACCACGCGAACGCGATCCGGGCATGAGCAAGGTAAGCGCTTACGCCGGCATGCCACGCTCTCGTGCTTGGATCGCAAGCTCTCGAAGGCGTATTAGCCGAATCTTCGCAGCGCCCCTATCACTGCTGCACCGGCGCAACGCGTGCGGACACGAACAGAACGTGGCTCTCGGACTTTGCAGCCGGCGCTTTCACGAGTTTTCCCATGAGCAGTATCTGTGGTCACTGTTAGCAGAAACTTCGAACGCCAACACCCGGTGCGCGTTTCAGCGCCTCGCCGGCGTTCGGTTGCGGCTTGCGCAGCGCGATCAGGCCTTACGCGCGACGACACCCACCGGCGAAGCGGGCGCGCGTTTCGGCGCGGTCTTGTAGTGCGTGCTGTACAGCGCCGCGCCGACGAACACCAGCCCGCCGACCAGGTTGCCGAGTACCGTCGGGATCTCGTTCCACAGCAGATAGTCGACGATCGTGAAATGGGCGCCGAGCATCAGGCCGGACGGGAACAGGAACATGTTCACGACCGAGTGCTCGAAGCCCATGTAGAAGAACACGAGGATCGGCATCCACATCGCGATCACCTTGCCGGGTACGGACGTCGACATCATCGCGGCGACCACGCCGGTCGACACCATCCAGTTGCACATCACGCCGCGCACGAACAGCGTGAGCATGCCGGCGGCGCCGTGCGCCGCATAACCGAGCGTGCGTGCTTCGCCGATGCCGCCGATCTTCTGTCCGATTGCGTTCGGCGCTTCCGAAAAGCCGAATGTGAAGATGATCGCCATGAACAGCGCGACCGTCAGCGCGCCCGCGAAATTGCCGAAGAACACCAGCGTCCAGTTGCGGAACACGCCGCCCCAGGTCGCGCCGGGCCGGCGATCGATCACCGCGAGCGGCGCGAGCGTGAAGACGCCGGTGAGCAGGTCGAAGCCGAGCAGGTACAGCATGCAGAATCCCACCGGAAACAGCAGCGAACCGGCCAGTGCGTTGCCGGTGTTGATCGTGATGCTGACCGCGAAGGCGGCTGCGAGCGCGAGGATCGCGCCCGCCATGTACGCGCGAATCAGCGTATCGCGGGTCGACATCGACAGCTTCGATTCACCGGCGTCGACCATCCTGGTGACGAATTCGTTGGGCGTGAGGTAGGCCATGGTATGCGCTCGTAAAGTTGGACGGGCAAAAAAAACGCGCCAGGCACTCGCTCGACATGCGAGTGCCTGGCGCGGACGCTGTTATCCACGTGATCGGCCGCCACGGTTCGACATGGCGTGATCGTCAGGCCGCCATTAGCCCGACGAGCGAGATGTTCGCAATTTTTATACCAGTGACGGGAATATCGCGATGCAGGCCGGCCGGACGCGAAATGCCGGCAGAGAAGGCCGTAGCCGATCGCAGCAAATCGCACTCGCGCGGTGCAAACTGCACTTCGTGCATGCGCTTCGGGCGCCGCCGCGGTGCGTGAAGCGCGGTGCGTTCCGGTCAGGTCGTGCCGTCGTCGTGCGGTGGTTCCTGCGCGCTTCGCTGCGTACGGCGTCGCGCGGAAGGCTGCGCGTGCTCGTCGACGAATCGCTCGGGCGACGTCAGCGCGTCTTCCGCGATATCGGCAAGCGGCCGGTTGCCGTCCATCGACGCCTTCTGCAGCATCCGATACGCTTCGTCCTCCCGCAGGCCGAAGCGCGTCATCAACGTATTTTTCGCGCGCTGCACGAGCTTTCGTTCGTAGAGCGCGCGACGTGCCGCGTCGAGCTCGACCTCCGCGCCGGCCAGTCGCGCCGATTGCGACTCCAGCAGGGATTTCAGGCTGGCAAGCGTCCCCAGGTCGGAGCCGGAGAGGCGTCCCGGCAGTTCGTGAACCGCCGCGCGCGCCGACAACGGACCGTCGGCGAAGAAGCGGGCGAGCGCCTGGGTATGCGGGGGCGGATTGTTCCGCAACTGCGCCATCAGGCGCTCGGAGTCGCGCAGCGTTCGGTGCGCGTCGTCGATTCGTGCGTTGCACATTTCCTGCACCTGCAGCGTCAGCGCAATCTGAAGGTGCCAGAGATCATCGATGCGGGCACTCGCGGCGTCGAACCATGCTTCGCTCAGGACGGCATCGAGCGCATCGCCGGCGTGCGCCGTGCACAGTACGCGGCGCAGCTTCTCGAGCGCCGCCATGTGCGGCTCCGTCATGCGGGTCTCCCACCATGCGCTTTGCGCCGTGCTTGCGAAGCTCGCGAAGACTTCGAGACTGCGCTCCTGCGCCGCTATCAGATACAGCAGGCGCTGCTGCTGGTCCGCCGAAAACGTGCCCGCCGCGAACATGTGCGCGCCGACGGCGCGCTCCTGCCCCGCTTCCTCCTTGCCCTCGACGACGTGGACGAGGGCAATCAGCATCCGCGACACCGACGGATCCGCCCCACTGTCGGCAAACTGGAAAATCAGTTCCACCAGGCCGCCGATCACGGTACTGAACGCCTGGACGGAATCCGGCGCCGACAGCGCAAGATGGTCGATCTGTTCGCGCAGCACATCCAGCGATTCCAGGTCGAGCAGCACCCAGGCGATCAGCGACAGCAGGCGCGACGTCGAGCCGCGCGCGGGCGTCAACTCCAGATCCAGGCGTTCGCGCAACTGCGCGACGAGCGGCGCCGATTCGCCGCGCGAAGCCGCGCGTTCGGCGACAAAGCGCTTGCCGCTCGACGCCAGATAGATGCTGGCGGCGCCTCGCTCGCGCTGCAACGCATGGATCAGGCGGCCGAGCAGGTCAACCAATTCGATCTGCTCGGCCAAGTGGCGCAGAGCCGCGATTTCCTGATGCTTGGCGAGAAGCGCGAATTGCAGGGCGGTGGCAGGCATGGTGGATACTGACCGTCGACAGGGACTCGGTGCAGTGTAGTGCGGACAATAATCGTTATCTTTTTGACTGACCCGCGGCGGAATTCTGTGACCAATCAGGCAGTGAGCCTCGCGTCGATATTATCGGAATCCAGCCAGACTCGACGGACCGTGGCCGGAGGTTGGTAGTGGTGAGCGCCGTGGGGCCGGCGCCGGTTATAGAAATGACGCCAGCGTTCGATGAGCACCTTGGCCTCGGCGCGGCTGCGGAACCATTCGCGGTTTAGCAATTCGTCTCGCAGTTCGCCGTTGAAGCTTTCGACGAATCCGTTTTGCCAGGGACTGCCAGACGCAATGAAGGCCGGACCGATTGCAGCGTCTCGCAGCCAACGCATGACCTTGGCGGCGGTAAATTCTGCGCCGTAGTCCGACCGAACGAACGCGGGCTTGCCGTACAGCCGCATGAGTCGCGATAGCGTCAAGCTCACGTCTTGCGACCGCAGGCTGGCGCCAACCTCGATCGCCAAGCATTCGCGGGTGTATTCATCGATCGCGCATAGCATCTTCAACCCCGACCCTCCACCAGTTGATCGTGCACGAAGTCATAGCCGCCGAGTCAGGACTTCCAGCGCCTCGCGGGCCCGTCGGGATGGTCATTTTTTTCGGCTGAGCTCCCTCAGGCCGTCGATTACCAGCATCTGCTCGGCGATCAGGCGCGGCGCGCGTGCCCCGTTATAACGCGGCGATCCGCCGACGGAAATGTTCGGTGCCGGCCACGATCTTGTCGAGCACCGCGTCGAGCGCCCAGAAGCGTTCGCGCACGTCGTAGTCGATCGCACGGCATTTGATCGATCCGAACGTGCCGATCCGCTGGTGATACAGCTTCACGAGCGCCGGGTAGCCCAGCGCCTCCGATACTGCCGAGACGACGAGGAACGTCGACAGTTCGTCGGCGAGCGCCGGATTCGACTCGCCTTGCGTGCGCAGCCACCGGTAGAGATCGGGATGGAAGTTCGTGAACACGCCGTTGAAGCCGGCGGACCCGGCCTTCATCGCGTCCCACGCGATCGCGGCGTTTGCGTTCAGGATCTTCAGCGGCGACCCCTCGGCAAGCGCGACGCGCCGCTTCACCGTCTCGAGATCGCAGCTCACGTCCTTGAGCATCACGAACCGGCCCGTGTCGATACACGCTCGCAGTTCGTCATCCGACAGAAGCCGTCGGTAAGGCGCCGGACATTCGTACAGGCCGAGCGGAAGATCCGATGGCAGCCGCGCCAGCAGCCGGTGCAGATGGTCGAGCAACGCGGCGCTGCCCTTGCGTTGCGGATCGAGCCGGTTGGTCACGAGCACGACGCCCTGCGCGCCCGATTCGGCCGCCGCGCACAGTTCGGCAGCCTGCGCGTCGAGATCGTCGCTGATGTGGCCCGACGCGACGACCGGCACGCGCCCCGCCACGCGCTCGACCACGAAACGCGCGAGCGCCGCGCGTTCGGCCAGGCTCAGGAACTGCATCTCGCTCGATTGCGCGACCGCGAACAACGCATCCGAGCCGTGCGCCAGATACCATTCGATGAGCCGCTCGAGCCCGGCGTAGTCGATCGCGCCGGCGTCGTCGAACGGCGTCAGCATCACCGGCACGATCCCCTCGATGGTCACGTTCGATTGCTGCGGATGTTGCATCGGTTTCTCCTTCCTTCAGTGAATGCGAATGCAGGCTGCACGATCACGCCGGCAACGGTCCGGGCGCGGCGTTCGCGGCCTGTTCGGGAATCGGCTTGCGCACGAGCAGCAGATAGGCCATCGCCCCGGCGAACGCGATCGCCGCCGCCGTGAGCAGCGCGGGCACGAACGACCACTTCTGCGCAATGATGCCGGTCAGGATCGGGGCAAGCGCGCCGCCGATGAAGCCGCCGAAATTCTGGATCGCGCCGAGCGACGCGATGCGGCTCGGCGGTGCGGCCGCCGTCGCGAGCGCCCACGAGCACGCCGACGCCGCGTTGGCGAGAAAGATCACGACCGAAATGCATGCGAGCGCAACCGTATTGCTCTGCACGAGCGCGGCCGGAATCGTGAACGCGACCATCCCGAGCATCGCGGCCACCACCGCGTTGCGCCGGCTCACGACCGGCGACCGGCTGCGGCGCGTGACGAAATCCGACAGCCAGCCGGCGACCAGCGAACCGACGAATCCGCACAGGAACGGCACCGAGGCGGCGAACCCGGTGCGGATAAGGCTCATGTGTCGCTCCATCGTCAGGTAGCCCGGCAGCCAGGTGAGATACACCCAGTTCAGGTACACGGAGCCGAAGAAGCCGATCAACATCCCCCACGTCGTGCCGTGCGAGAACAGGCTGCGCCATTCGGCGAAGGTCAGCTTCGGCGCCGCGGCGACGCTTTGCGCATCGGCATCGAGATAATTGCGTTCGGCGGCGGATAGTTGCGCGCGCACCGGATCGCGATACAGCGCGAACCACACGACGGCGACGACGAGGCCGAGCGCCCCGGTCACGACGAACGCCCAGCGCCAGTTGAACGACGCCACGAGAACCGACAGCAGCAGCGGCGCAAGCGCGGTACCGAGCGGCGACGCGGCATTGAAAATGCCGGTCGGCGTGCCGCGCGCACGCAGCGGAAACCAGTTGCTCACCACGCGCGCGGCCGACGGGAATTGCGGCGCCTCGCCGATGCCGAGCACGATGCGTGCGACGATGAACCAGCCGAACGTGGACACGAGGCCGCCCGACGCCTGCGCGAACGACCAGACGATCAGCCCGATGCCGAGCAGCCGGCGCGGGCCGATGCGGTCGACCAGCCCGCCGACCGGAAACTGGCACAGCGCATAGCTCCACGAGAAGGCCGACAGCAGCAGCCCCATCTGCGCGAGCGACAAGCCGAGATCGCCGCGGATCGCCGAACTCGCGACGGCCAGCGTGCCGCGATCGAGATAGTTGACGATCCCGCTCGCCATCAACAGCGCGAGCGCGATGCGTTGACCGCGCCGAATCCGGGGCGGCGCGTGCGGAACAGGTTGGTTGTCGTTCATGTCGATTGTCTCCATGTCACTGATAGGGGCCGGGTTCGGCCGTTCCGTCGCATGCGGAATTCAGGTGTCACCGTCCGACCTCGTCGCGCGTCGGGATCGACGTCTGCGCGCCGTGGCGCGTGACGCTGATCGCGGCCGCACGCTGGCCGAAACCGATTGCATCGTCCATCGACGCGCCGCCGGCCCGCGCGGCTGCAAACCCGCCGACGAACGTGTCGCCCGCCGCCGTCGTATCGACGGCCGCCACCGCGATCGCCCGATGGCGGCCGCTCCCCGCGCTGCCGCGCCAGCAGACGCCGCGCGCGCCGAGCGTGACCAGCACGTTGCCGGCGCCCTTCGCGCACAGCGCATCGGCGGCGCGCACGGCCGACGCGTCGTCGCCGACGGCGATGCCGGTCAGCGACTCGGCCTCGGTTTCGTTGACGACGAGATAGTCGACCCGCGCCAGCAACGCATCGAAGAGCGGTTGCGCGGGTGCGGGATTGAGCAGCACCGGCGTGCGGTGCGCGCTGGCACAGGCAATCGCGCGCGCCACGGTGGCGACCGGCACTTCGAGCTGGCACACGAGCAGCGCGGCCCCGGCGATCGCGTCGCACGCCGCGTCGATCCGGTCGGCATCGACGCATGCATTCGCGCCCGGCACGACGACGATGCTGTTCGCACCGGCGTCGTCGACCGTGATCGTCGCGACCCCGGTCGCCGTGCCGCCGATCCGGTGCAGGTGCGTCACGTCGATGCGCTCCGCCGCGAGCGCCGCGTGCAGGCGCGCACCGAACGCGTCGTCGCCGACGCAGCCGATCATCGCGACCGACGCGCCCAAGCGCGCGGCCGCCACCGCCTGGTTCGCGCCCTTGCCGCCGTGAACGGTCTCGAACGTCGTGCCGAGCAGCGTTTCGCCCGGCACCGGCAGGCGCGGCGCACGCGTGACGAGATCGATGTTGACGCTGCCGACGACGGCGATACGCGGTGACATAAGGCCGCTCATTGCTTTATGTAACCGCTTACATTTTCGGTCGAAAAAATAACCGGACTGGTCATCATCTCGGAAAATTTCACCATACGGATCGCACAAGTGTCTGACATAATAGGGAAGTAGCAACAAGATAGCGCTTACATTTTCGCAGGCTTGGAGGAGAATGCAAGCGGGGACATCACGAATCGAGGGTAAACAATGACGCTTTTGACGGCACACGGCAGCGGCATGGCCGCCCTGCCCGGAGACGGCCGATGAGCACCCCGCGGACCCGCCGCGGCAGCGGCCGCTCGGTGCTCGGCGACGTCGCGAAACTGGCCGGCGTGTCGACCGCGACCGTCTCGCGCGTCTACAACGATCCGGGCAAGGTGTCGGCCGACGTGCAGCAACGCGTACGCGACGCGGCGCGCGCACTGAACTGGATCCCGAATGCGGCCGGCCGCGCGCTGGCGTCCACCCGCACCCATATCACCGGCGCGATCATCCCGACCCTCGACGATCAGGTGTTTGCATCACAGGTCGCCGGCATGCAGACGGTCATGGCCGAGCACGGCATCACGCTGTTCCTCGGCTGCTCGAACTACGACCCCGCGCAGGCGCTCGCGCAGGTGCGCGCGATGCTGTCGCGCGGCGTGGAAGCCGTGTCGCTGGTCGGCGAAGCGTATCCGCCGGAACTGTTCGAACTCCTTGCGATGCATCGCGTGCCGTACGTCGTCACGTATGCGTACCGCGACGACAGCCCGCACTGCTGCATCGGCTTCGACAACCGCGCGGCGTTCGCGCGGCTCACCACGCACCTGCTCGATCTCGGTCATCGCGATTTCGCGATCATCATGCAGCCGTCGACGGACAACGACCGCGTGCAGGCCCGCCTGCGCGGCATTCACGACACGCTTGCCGCGCACGGGCTCGCGGTGCGACCCGTGCATCAGCACGAAGGCGCGGCCACGATCGCGTTCGGGCGGGCGAGCCTGCGCGCGATCGCCGACGGCGACGCGGCGACGCGGCCGACCGCCGTGATCTGCGGCAACGACGCGCTCGCGCTCGGCGCGTTGCTCGAGGCGCAGGCGCTCGGCATCGACGTGCCCGCGCAGCTGTCGATCACCGGCTTCGACGACGTCGCGCTCGCGCGCGAGATCCAGCCGCCGCTGACGACGATGTGGGTCGACACCGACGCAATCGGGCGTCAGGCCGCGCATGCGTTGCTCGACGCGCTCGAGAACGGCGCCACGGGGCCCGGCCATGCGGTCCAGCCCGAGTTGCGCATACGGGAATCGGCGGCGGCGCCGGCGCGCCCGGCGCGCAAGAGCAAGACATAGCGGGGCAGCACCTGCTTACTGCATCACGTCGATCGGCAGCGTCTTGTCGAGATTGTCGTGCCACGCGTTGATCGTCTTCGGCACCGTTTTCTTCCACGCCGGCACGTTCGAGTAGTAACGCATCCGGACGTTGTTCTTCGCATCGAACACGAGTAGCCCGATCCACAGATCGGTGCCGCGACGCATCACGATCGCCGCGTTCGTCGGCGCGATGCCGAGCACCCAGTACGACGTCACGTGTGCGTTGAGGCCGTCGAGATCCTTTTCGTCGGCGCTGGAGTTGACCATGTCGACGAGCGTCTGATAGTCGGCGCCGAGCAGCTTGTGCGCGACCGCGTTCTGCTGCGCGTCGGTGACGACCCGGAGGCTCAGCAGATCGGCCGGCGGTTTGGCCTGGAACTGCGCGGCGGTCACGTAGTCGCCTTCGTACATGACACCCATACCTGCGACGCAATCGAAATCCGCGCCATGTTGCGTGACATGGATGCGGCCGCCCTTGCGATCGAAATCGAGCCGGCACGTGTCCTTGCGATAGGTTCCGCCGTCGCCGTGCAGCACGATGTTGCCGTCGAGCCCACCGTCATGCGCGCCGTTGTTGGCGCTCAGCTCGAAATGCAGGCGCGGCACCGTGCCGGTGAACCTCAGCACACCGCCGAACGACGGGTTGTCGCTGTCGAGATACCACGTCTGCTGCCAGCGATCGGCGGCCAGCGGCGCGCCGTTCAGGCTCGCGAGCCGTTCGCGGTAGCGGTTGCCCAGGCACGACGCATCGCTGCCGCACTGGTCGCGCTGCTTGAGCCACTTCAATTGCGCCGCCTTCAGCGCGGCCGTATCGCCGCCCTTCGCAAGCGCCCGCTTCCACGCCGCCGACAGATCGCCGTCGAGCTTCGACAGCGCGGTGTCCGCACAGATCGTTTTCTCGGTCGGCGACGCGGCCTTCGCGCAGTCGAAGCCGGCCGCATGCGCGACGGGCGGCACCCACATCAGCAGCACGGCCGCCGTGACGGATGACAGGTACGTACTCCGCTTGCCACTTATGCAACGTGCGGCGTGCTCGCGCGCATTCGATCGGTTCTGGGTTTTCGTTGTCATCGGCTTGATCGTCGCTGGGTCGCGCACCCGTAGAAGCTACCTGCACGCGACATTCGAGGTAAAAACGCCCGGCCTGGCATGCGACGCATGGCGCCGCCCGCCGAAGCGTAACCCGATTGCGCGACGCCGATCAATCGACGTTCGATGTCATCGCAACCATCTCGGCGGCCGCGCCACAGCGCACGATACCGTCACGTCAGGCAGCGTTCGTCGCGCGACCGATGGTCCCGATGAACACGATCGCGCGAGCGCCGTCAAACCCGATCGACCCGTCGTCTTCCATCGACGAGAACCCGATGCGCTGCGCGCCGCCCTGCCACACGCGCGTGGCAATCGCGCCCGCTGCATCGGCCATGCACACGACGCGTTTCGCGCGCAGGACGAGCCGAGCCGGCGATGACGTCAGCCGTCGAACGGCACCAGTTCGTAACTCGTGCTCCGGCCGCCGGACGCCGAGCGGCGCAGCATGCCCCGCTCGACGAGCTCGGTGATGTCGCGCAGCGCCGTGTCTTGCGAGCATTTCGCGAGGGCGGCCCACTTGGTGGTCGTCAGCTTCCCTTCGAAGCCGTCGAGCAGGCGATTCATGACCTTGACCTGGCGTGCGTTCATCGCGACGCCCGCGCATCGCTGCCAGAAGCGCGCCTTGATCAGCACCGCATCGAGCGTCGTGTGCGCATGATCGATGGCCCGGCCCAGCGTGTTCAGAAACCACGCGAGCCACTCGGTGACGTCGAGCGAGCCGCGCTGGGTGCGCTCCAGCACGTCGTAATACGCGTTGCGCTCGCGCTGGATCTGCGCGGACAGGCTGTAGAAACGCTGCGGGCTTCGATCGGCGCGCGCCAGGACCAGATCCCCGAGCGCGCGCGCGATACGACCGTTGCCGTCGTCGAATGGGTGGAGCGTGACGAACCACAGATGGGCGAGGCCGGCCCGGATCAGCAACGGCTCGGCCGACGGCGCATTGAGCCACGCGAGAAAGCGCCCGATCTCGTGGGTCAGGCGGAGGGCCGGCGGCGCCTCGAAGTGCACGCGCTGCCGGCCGATCGGGCCGGAGACCACCTGCATCGGCCCGCTCGCATCCGTGCGCCATCCGCCGACCGTGATCCGCGACAGCCCCGAATAGCCGGTCGGGAACAGCGCGGCATGCCACCCAAACAGCCGCGCTTCGGTGACCGGTGCGCCCGAATGGGTCGTCGCATCCAGCACCATGTCGACGACGCCTTCGACGTGGCGATCGACCGGCGCGAGCGCGCCGATGTCGACCCCGAGCCGGCGCGCGATCGACGACCGTACCGATGCGACATTCAGGCTCTCGCCCTCGATCGCGCTGGTCTTGACGACGTCCTCCGTCAGCGCGGCCAGGCTCGCCTCGTCGCGCAACGTCAGGCCGACATCCGCCAGCCGGCCGACCAGCATGCCTTGCGCACGGCTGACGTCGGCGAGCGGCGCGGCGAGGGCCGGAAGGTCGAAGCGCCATGCCGGCCAGTCGGCCGATTCCCAGATAAAGGTGCAATCTCCGCTCATCATGCGGAGATTATCCGCCCGTTCTCCGCATGACTCAACAATTTCCGCAAATTATGCGGAGATTAATCGCCTCATTCACCGCAAACAGCCGGCTACCGCACCCGGCCCGCCGGCTCCCCGAGCCGTTCCGCGAGAAACCCGATGAACGTGCGCAGCGTGACGAAGCCTTCCCGGTGCTGCGGAAACACCGCGTTGAGCGTGATCGGCGGCGGCACGTACGCGTCGAGCACCGGCACGAGCGCACCGCTGTCGAGCGCCGCGCCGACGATGAAGTGCGGCAGCAGCGCGATGCCGAGCCCCGCGATCGCCGCGTCACGCACCACTTCGCCGTTGTTCGCGACGAGCGGCCCCTGCACGTCGAACGTGCGCGCCGCGCCGTCCACGCGGAATTCCCAGCCAACCCGCCGCTCGCGCCCGTACAGCAGGCACGTATGGCCGGCGAGATCGGCCGGCGTCTGCGGCGTGCCGTGCCGCTTCAGGTAGGCGGGGCTCGCGCACGCGATCATCCGCCACGCGCCGAGCGGACGCGCGATCAGCGTCGAATCCTCGAGCGAGCCGATCCGCAGCACGAGATCGAAGCCCTCGCCGATCAGGTCGACGCGCCGATCGGTCAGGTCGAGGTTCAGCCGCACGGCGGGGTGCGCGGACAGGAATTCGGCGATCAGCGGCGACACGTGCGTGATCCCGAACGACAGCGGCGCGCTGATCTTCAGCGAACCATGCAGCTCGGTGCTGCGCACCGACATCGCCTGTTCTGCGTCGGCGATCTCCGCGAGGATCCGCTGTGCACGCGCATAAAACTCCTGCCCCGATTCGGTCACCGCGAGATTGCGGGTATTGCGGTGCAGCAGCCGCACGCCGAGCGATGCCTCCAGCGCCATCGTGCGCCGGCTGACGAACTGCTTGGACAGCATCAGCTGATCGGCCGCCGCCGTGAAACTGCCTGCGTCGACGGTCGCGACGAAGATCCTCAGGTCGTTGAGTTCCATATTGTCCACTCCAGAGCGACAGTCATTATCTCCACAGCGATTTATTTGTCAAATCGATTGACCTAAGATTCATCTCAACGAACGGCCGAGCCCACTTCCGAGGCCCGGCGACTTCAAGGACAAAAATCATGATCGATATCCGTGCAGCAAACCAACGTGGCCGTGCGGAGCATGGCTGGCTCAGCTCCCGTCATACGTTTTCGTTCGCGAATTACTACGATCCGAAGCAAGTCGGCTTCTCCGACCTGCTCGTGATCAACGACGACCGCGTCGCCCCGGGCCGTGGCTTCGGCACGCACCCGCACCGCGACATGGAAATCCTGTCGTACGTGCTCGACGGGGCGCTCGAACACAAGGACTCGATGGGCACCGGTTCGGTGATCGTGCCGGGCGACGTGCAGCTGATGAGCGCGGGTACGGGGGTGCGCCACAGCGAGTTCAACCACTCGCCGGACACGCCGGTCCACTTCCTGCAGATCTGGGTCGGGCCGGCCGAAAAAGGGGCCGAGCCGCGTTATCAGCAGACGAACGTCGCGGCCGAAGACAAGCGCGGCAAGCTCGCCCTCGTCGTGTCGCCGAACGGCGATGCCGGTTCGCTGAAGATCCGGCAGGACACCCGGATTTACGCGGGCCTGTTCGACGGCGACGAAAGCGCGACGCTGGAACTTGATCCGAACCGCTTTGCCTATGTGCACGTGGCGCGCGGCAGCGTGACGGTCAACGGCGTGACGCTCGGCGAAGGCGACGGCGCACGCATCCGCGGCGAACACGCGCTGACGATCGCCGCCGGCAAGGATGCCGAGGTGCTGGTGTTCGATCTGCGTCCGGTCGAAGTGACGGCCGAATGGGCGTGACGCCCGTTCGGGAAACCGGGCCCCGCCGAGCGGGGCCCTTTTAATCGGAGATTCGCAACATGGCCAAGGTTCTGGTTCTTTACTACTCGTCCTACGGGCACGTCGAAACGATGGCGCAGCATATCGTGGAGGGCGCGAAATCGGTGCCCGGCGTCGAGGTCACGCTCAAGCGCGTGCCGGAAACGATCCCCGTCGACCAGGCCCGCGCGATCGGCGTGAAGGTCGACCAGGCCGCGCCGGTCGCCACGGTGGACGAACTCGCCGACTACGATGCGATCATCTTCGGCACGCCGACCCGCTTCGGCAACATGGCCGGCCAGATGCGCACGTTCCTCGACCAGACCGGCGGCCTGTGGATGAAAGGCGCGCTCGTCGGCAAGATCGGCAGCGTGTTCGCGTCGACCGGCACGCAGCACGGCGGCCAGGAAACGACGATCACGTCGTTCCACACGACGCTGCTGCATCACGGGATGGTGATCGTGGGCGTGCCGTATGCGTGCAGCGGGCTCGTCAACATGAACGAAATCACCGGCGGCACGCCGTACGGCGCGACCACGCTCGCGGGCGCGGACGGCAGCCGCCAGCCGAGCGCGAACGAGCTCGACATCGCGCGCTACCAGGGCAAGCACGTGGCGGAACTCGCGAGCAAGCTCGCGTCGTAACGCGGCGGCTTCGCGGGCCTGCGGGCCCGCTGTCCCGCCGTTGCGCGGATAAACGAACGGCGCCGGGTCGACCGGCGCCGTTCGTCCTGTGCCACACGTTAGACCGTTACTGGCCCGACGCCGGCGCGGCCGGCGCCGCCTTCGTCGCGGGCGCCTTCTGCACGGCGTTCTGCGGATAGTTGCTCTGGTCGTTGGTCAACCGGTAGCCGCTGCCGGTGCCGATCGCCTTCAGGTCCGACGCGTGCCGCGCGCGGGCCGCCTTGCGCGCCGCCTTCTTCTGCGCCTTGTCGAGCGGCTTCTGCGTCGGCGCGGACGACGCCGCGTCCTGCGCGTATGCCGCCGGCGCGGCGGTCAACAACAGACCGAACGACGCCGCTACTGCTACTGCCACCGAAACCACGCGAGACTGCTTCATGGCCGATCTCCTTGTCGATTGTTGAGTGTGGGTCGGACACCGGCGTGCACGCGACGGCTTGCGACAACGGCGCCGATGCAACGTTAGCCGATCGGCGCGCAAATGTCCGTGTGCGTTCCTGAATTGTCCTGATAACGTCAACGATACATGTGCGCCGGGGGCGCGGTCGTTTCGGCCTGCCGTGCGCGCCATCAGGGAAACCGCTACCCGGGGCGCGCGGGCCGGCGCTCAGATCCAGCGCGACAGCACCGGCAGCAGGACCGGCACGACGAACGCCGTCAGCACGCCGTTCAACCCCATCCCGAGCCCGGCGAACGCGCCGGCTTCCTCGCTCACCTGGAACGCGCGCGCGGTGCCGATCCCGTGCGACGCGACGCCGAGCGCGAAACCGCGCACGGCCGCCTCGTCGACCCGCAACAGATTGAGGATGCCGCGCGCGCACACCGCGCCGAAGACCCCGGTCGAGATCACGAGCACGGCGGTGAGCGACGGAATGCCGCCGATCTCGGCGGCGACGGCCATCGCGATCGGCGTCGTCGCCGATTTCGGCGCGAGCGATGCGATCGTCTGGTGCGACGCGCCGAACAGCGCGGCGATGCCGACCGCCGACCCGATCGCGGTCAGCGAACCCGCGAGCAGGCCGGCGAGCAGCGGCAGCGCGCTGCGCCGCAGCTTCGACCACTGGCGGTACAGCGGCAGCGCGAGCGCGACCGTCGCGGGGCCGAGCAGGAAGTGGACGAACTGCGCGCCCTCGAAATACGTCGGATACGGCGTATGCGTGAGCGTCAGCAGCACGACGATCATCGCGACCGCGATCAGCACCGGATTCGCGAGCGGGTTGAAACGCGCCCGTGCATAGACGGCTTGCGCGAACAGATACGCGACCAGCGTGATGGTCAGGCCGAGCAGCGGGCTCGCGGCGAGATAGACCCAGATCGCGCCGAGCTTCGGGAAGGCCGTCATCGCGCGCCCTCCGCGGTGCCGCCCGCGCGGCGCTGGCGCCGCAGCAGCGCGCGCGTGACGAGCGCCGTCACCGCGATCGCGAGCGTGGTGCTGACGGCCAGCGCGACGACGACCGCGACCGCGTCGCCGCGCACGCGGTCGGCCGACACCATGATGCCGACGCCGGCCGGCACGAACAGCAGCGACAGGTGACGCAGCAGGTCGAGTGCGGTCGGCTCGATCGCATCGGCCGCCTGCGGACGCAGCATCACGAAGCCGAACAGCAGCAGCATGCCGATCACGGGGCCCGGCACCGGCAGGCCGAACAGATAGGACACGCCTTCCCCGAGACACTGAAAGATCAGCAAGACCGCGAACGCCTGCAACATGAACCGCTTCTCCCGAACGTGGCCGCGCGACCGTGCAACCGCGCGGCCGATGAGCCGGCTGTTTGCGACGCCGGCGTGAACGATACGGCCGATCGTACCAACAATGCCGCCGGCGCGGGCGCGATCGTGCGACGGCGCGAGGGCCGTTCAACCGTTTCAACCGTTTTGCGCGGCACGCTGCCGGGACATGAACGAAATGCCCGCATGCGAAAACGGCGGGCAGATGCCCGCCGTCCTGTCGTTCCGGTTCGAACGACCACCGATCGCGTTACTTCAGCCGCGTCGCGATTTCATTGGCCATCGCCTTCGTCGCGGCCTTCGTCGGCGCATCGTCGGCCAGCGCGTTCAGCAGCCCGAAATCATGGATCGTGCCGTCGTAGCGCGTGGTCGTCGCGTCCACACCGGCCGCGTCGAGCTTGCGGCCGTACGCTTCGCCTTCGTCACGCAGCACGTCGAACTGCGCGACCTGGATCAGCGCGGGCGGCAGCCCCTTCAACTCCGCGACGCTCGCGCGCAGCGGCGATGCGTAGATCTCGTTGCGTTGCGCTTCGTTCTTCGTATAGGCGTCCCAGAACCACTTCATCATCGGCCGCGTCAGGAAATGGCCTTGCTGATACGCGTTGTACGAACCCGTGTTGAAGTTGTGGTCCGTGACCGGCCACATCAGCCCCTGGAAGCGGATCGCGGGACCGCCCTTGTCCTTCGCCATCAGCGCGACGACAGCCGACATGTTCCCGCCGACGCTGTTGCCGACCACCGCGAGGCGGCTGCCGTCGACGCCGATCTCCGCGCCGTGCGCGGCGATCCACTTCGTCGCCGCATACGCCTGGTTGATCGCGACCGGGTAACGCGCTTCCGGCGACGGCGTGTAGTTCACGAACACCGCGACGGCGCCCGACTGCACGACGAGATCGCGCACGAGGCGCTCGTGCGTCGGGAAATCGCCGAGCACCCAGCCGCCGCCGTGGATGAACACGAATACCGGCGGCGTGCCCGTCACGCCTTGCGGGCGCACGATCGTGACCGGCACCGACAGGCCGTCCTGTTCGATCGTGCGGTTCGACACGTCGATGCCGGACAGATCGACCTTCACGCCGTTCTGCGCGTCGACCAGCACCTGGCGCGCTTTGGCGGGGCTCAGCGTTTCGAGGCCCGGGCCCTTCTGGCCGTTCAGCGCGGCGAGGAACGCGCTCGTCTTCGCGTCGGGACCGACGGCGTCGGCGCCCGCGGCAAACGCGGCAGGTGCGGTGGACAGTGCGGCTGCAACGGCGGCGACGAGCAGCAGCGGCTTGACGATCTTCATGGTGCGACTCCTTGGTCGAATCTTCGAATGGCGATGAATGGTTTGCAGTGCGACCGATCAGACGAGCGTGAGCGTGACGTCGATGTTGCCGCGCGTCGCGTTGGAGTACGGGCAGACGACGTGCGCACGGTCGATCAGCGTTTGCGCGACGTCGCGATCGAGGCCCGGCAACGAGATCTTCAGTTCGACTTCGATGCCGAAGCCGTTCGGGATCGCGCCGATGCCGACGCTGCCGTCGATCGCGGCGTCCGCGGGGATCGCGATCTTGTCGCGTGCCGCGACGAACTTCATCGCGCCGATGAAACACGCGCTGTAGCCGGCGGCGAACAGTTGCTCGGGGTTCGCGCCCGCGCCGCCCGCGCCGCCGAGCTCGCGCGGCGTGGTCAGCTTCAGGTCGAGGCCGCTCTCAGGCACCGTCGCACGGCCGTCGCGGCCGCCGGTGGCTTTTGCATGGGCGCGGTACAGCACTTTTTCGATCGACATGACAAACTCCTTTTCAATAAATGAATGAAACGACCTTCGAACCGGGGACTGCGGGCCGGCGGATTCCGCATCGGCGCCGCATCGATTTATCTACTCATAGATAGATAAACATTTCCAAAAAATGCAACAGATGATCCGTCTGCGCCAAAACATCTATCTACTACATGATAGATGAGGAGATTCAATAAAAAGGCGGCGAACCGCCTCACTGCTTGCGCCGGCCGTCAGGACCGTGTTTTCCAGACGGCCTCGACGTCCTCGAGACGCGCTCGAGTGTGAAACAACCGGCTGGCGAGCACGCTGCCCTGGAACGCCGCGTACAACGTGCGCGCCGCGGTTTCGGGCGCGCCGCTGAACTGCAGCGTGCCTTCCTTCGCGCCTTGCGCGAGCAATTCCGCAAGCCAGCTTTCGTTGGCCTTGAAGAACGCCTGCACCGCCTGCCGCACGTTCTCCGGCAGCGTTTCGATGTCGGCCGCGAGCATCCCGCACAGGCAGATCAGGTTGCCGTCGCCGAGCGTGCGGCCGAACATCTTCGTGTACAGGCTCAGCTTCACGTCGGCCGGCAACGCCGGATCGATCGCCCGCACGGCCGCGAGGACTTCGTCGCTGTAGCCCGCCACCGCTTCCAGCACGAGATCGTCCTTCGACGGGAAGTAGTAGTGGATGCTCGACGTCTTCACGCCCACCAGGTCGGACAGGTCTCGATAGCTGAAGCCGTTGTAACCGCGCTGCATCATCAGCGTGATCGCGTGGTCGAGAATCTGTTCGCGGACGGTCGGTTTCGTTTCCATGGACTGAACTTTATCTACTCATAGATAGATAGTCAAGCGGTTTTTTAAGGGCGTGATGATCTTGTCTGCAAGCCCGCTGCGCAAACGCGGCGCCATTCGCCCGGCCAGCGCGACTTACAACCGGCCTGCAGCCCGATCGAATCGATGCGACACTTGACGCCGGCCCAAGCTCATCGCGGCGCAACGTCCAGCGGCTGGACGGATGGGCCGGCACACGATGACCGTATCGCGTCCGGCCCGGCATCATCGGCCCGCCCGCCGCGTCGGGCCGCACAAGGAGAACAAGTCGATGTATTCGTGGTTTGAACGGCGCCTGCCGACTTTCCCGCTCGAAGATCCCGTCACGCCGCCGAAGGGATTCTTCTCGTTCGTCTGGGCGTGCACGAAAGGCGCGCGCGGCTGGATCCTGATGATCGCGCTGACGTCGGCCGCGCTGGCCGCGTACGAAGCCGCGCTGTTCGCGATGATGGGGCACGTGGTCGACTGGCTGTCGTCGTCGACGCCGGCCGGATTCGGCGGCCGCCACTTCGGCACGCTCGCCGGTTTCGCGGCGATCCTCGTCGGCAGTGCGCTGCTGATCGTGCTGCATACGATGGTCAAGCACCAGGTGCTCGCGATCAACTTCCCGATGCGGTTGCGCTGGGTATTCCACCGGCTGATGCTCGACCAGAGCCTGTCGTTCTACGCGAACGAATTCGCGGGCCGCGTGACGACCAAGATCATGCAGACCGCGCTGGCGGTGCGCGACGCGCTGTTCATGTCGGTCGACGTCGTGATCGGCGTCACCGCCTACCTGATCGGCATCCTCGCGCTCGCCGCCAGCTTCGACTGGCGGTTGATGATTCCGCTCGTGCTGTGGGCACTCGGCTACGGCGCGGCGTGTGCGTATTTCGTGCCGCGCCTGGGCGCCGTCGGCAGTCGGCAGGCCGACGCGCGCGCGCTGATGACGGGCCGCATCACCGACGCGTATTCGAACATCACGACCGTCAAGCTGTTCTCGCATACGCGGCGCGAAGCCGACCACGCGCGGCGCGCGATGGAAGCGTTCAAGGCGACCGGCGACGCGCAGATGCGGCTCGTCAGCGCGTTCGAGATCGTCAACCACCTGCTGTCGACGCTGCTGCTGGTCGGCTCGGCGGGGCTCGCGCTCTATCTGTGGATGCACGGCGAGGCGAGCGCGGGCGTCGTCGCGGCCGTGATCGCGATGGCGCTGCGCCTGTCGAGCTACTCGCACTGGATCATGTGGGAAATGACCGAGCTGTTCGAGAACGTCGGCACGATCCAGGACGGCATCAACACGCTGACGAAGGTGCGCAGCGTGGTCGACGCGCCCGATGCGAAACCGCTTGCGGTGCAGCGCGGCGAAATCGTGTTCGACAACGTGCAGTTCGCGCACGAGGACAACGATCGCGCGGTATTCGACGGGCTGAACCTGACGATCCGGCCGGGCGAGCGGATCGGCCTGATCGGCCGCTCGGGCGCCGGCAAGTCGACGCTCGTGAACTTGCTGCTGCGCTTCTACGACGTGGGCGGCGGCGCGATCCGGATCGACGGGCAGGACATCGCGCACGTGACGCAGGACAGCCTGCGCGCCGCGATCGGGATGGTGACGCAGGATACGTCGCTGCTGCACCGGACGATGCGCGAGAACCTGCTGTACGGCCGCCCCGACGCGACCGAGCGCGACATGCAGGACGCGGCCGTGCGCGCGGAAGCGGCCGAGTTCATCGACCGGCTGCGCGACCGCCACGGCCGCAGCGGCTACGACGTCGAAGTCGGCGAGCGCGGCGTGAAGCTGTCGGGCGGCCAGCGGCAGCGCGTCGCGATTGCCCGCGTGATGCTCAAGGACGCGCCGATCCTCGTGCTGGATGAGGCGACCAGCGCGCTCGATTCCGAGGTCGAAGTCGCGATCCAGCGCAGCCTCGACAGCCTGATGACCGGCAAGACGGTAATCGCGATCGCGCACCGGCTGTCGACGATCGCCGCGATGGACCGGCTGATCGTGCTCGACGAAGGGCGCATCGTCGAGGAGGGCACCCACCAGGAGTTGCTGCAGGCGGGCGGCATCTACGCGGCGCTGTGGGCGCACCAGAGCGGCGGGTTCCTCGGCGAAACGGCGGACGCGGAAAGCATCGCGCAGTAAGCGGGACCGTCGTGGCAACATGGCGGACGGCGATCGCACGCGCGTTGCACGGTGATCGCTTTCCCGCCGGCAGGACGCCATCGCCCTGCTCCCTGCCGCCCGACACGGAATCAAGGAACCCGCATGACAACACGGCCGGATATCGCCACCGCACTCGACGCGCCCGATTCGGTGCTCGAGGAAGACGAGCAGCGCTTCGTGCATCAGATTCGCCAGCACGGATGGTTCCGCACGGAGATATTCGCGGAAGGCGACGAACCGGGCTTCTCGTTCACGACCGGGTTGTGGGTCAATCACGGTTTTCCGGAAATCATCGTGTTCTCGTTGCCGGCGCGCATCGTCCATGACGTGCTGTGGGATGTGTACCGGAAAGTTGCGGCCGGCACGCCGCCGCCGCTGGGGGAAGTCACGGCCGCGGTCTACGGCAACGCGAACGCACTGTTGATGCCGGTCGAGAAGGAACACTACGAAGCCCATCTCGGCTGGAACCGCTGGTTCTACGGCAACGACGACTTCCCGTGCGTGCAGTTGCTGTGGCCCGACCGCAACGGAATTTTTCCGTGGCAGCCGGAAGCGGACGACGCATTGAACGCCGCGCAGCCGCGCCTGTTCGCATCGCGCGACGGCCGCCGCTGACCGGCATACCGCAAGCGCACGGCACGCCGGCCACGATGCAGGAGCGAGCCGCGCAGCGACCGTCGATTCGTTGCGTACGCATCCATCACCGCGCCGCCACATAACGATCCGACAATTTATTGGTTTCCTTGACGGGCCAGCGCGAATTCGGCCGCAACGCCGTCGTCGGCCTCGCGAGCAGCACCTACGGCACCGTGACGCTCGGCCGCCAGTACGATCCGGTCGTCGATCTCGTACAGGGCCTCACGCAGAACAACTACTTCGGCGGCGTGTTCGCGACACCGGGCGATCTCGAAAACTACGACAACAGCCTGCGCGTGAGCAACTCGGTGAAGTACACGAGCCCGCTGATCGCGGGCTTCCAGTTCGCGGCGCTGTACGGCTTCGGCGGCGTCGCGGGCGCGGCCGGCAGCGGCCGCGCGTACAGCTTTGGCGCGAGCTACGCGAACGGCGTGCACACGTGGTCGAGCAGCTCCGACACGCTGTTCAACACCGTGATCAACCAGGGCTTCTCGAGCGCGAAGTCGATCCAGATCGTGCGCGTGGCCGGTCAGTACGTGGCCGGGCCGGCGACCTTCGGCCTCGCGTATTCGAACACGCAATACGGCGCGGACACGCTGTCGGCGTTCAACCGGAACGCGAAGTTCAACAACGGCTCCGCGTTCTTCGACTGGCAGTTCTCGCCGCCACTACGCGCGGGTGTCGGCTACAACTACACGTCGCTGACCGGCCCGGCTTCCGTGCACTACAACCAGGTCAACCTCGGCGCGGATTACGCGCTGTCGAAGCGCACCGACCTGTATGCGCTGTTCGGCTATCAGAAGGCGAGCGGGGCGACCGTGAAAGCGGCCGCGTCGGTCGGCTCGTACGGCGTGAACTCGGGCACCGATACGCAGGAACTCGCGATCGTCGGCATTCGCCACAAGTTCTGATCGTCACGCCGCACGACGATCGTCATGGCAGGCGCGCATCGCGTGCGTGCCTGTACAGGGTGTTAGCGGTCAGCGTCGCGCCGGGCGACGCAATAGACAGCCGCTGCCGTAATCCCGAAGATCAGATGAGCAACCAGCGTGATCGCGCCGCGAACGGGGATGAACCAGGGAAAGATCGCCGTGAACCCGTACAGGTTCACGCCGTACAGCAGGAGCCCGAACGCGCCGCCGGCGAACAGCGCGGCCGCGCCCGACAGACTGCGGACCAGCCGTGCCAGCACGGCCGCATAGACGAGCGAAAGCATCGCATGCACGAGCGTCGCCACGCCCATCACCAGCGGATCGAAGCCGCCGGACGCACCGAGCACGCTTCGCCCCATCACGATCGCGGCCGTGAGGCGCGCGTCGCGGAACAGATTCTGGGTGGCGTCATCGCCGGCGATTGCCCAGAGCAGCAACTCGACGACGGTCGACGCGACTGCCGCGCCAAACGCAGCCCAGAGAATCGACACCACATGCGCTCGTTTCAATGCTCGTCCTCATGGCGGGCCGATCGATGCATCAAGCGAACCGCCGTGCAAACCGGCGTACTACGCCCCTTCGCAGTCCGACCAGTACGCAAACGGGTCGCGATGTTTCGGATAGTGCTCGTCCAGCCATTTCAGCAGCGTCGCGCGGGCGTTGTCCATGTCGGCCTTCAACGACGACGTCGTCAGTTCGTGCACTTCGACGGACTTTTCCCGATCGATCACGAAGCAGTTCCAGTCGGGGCCGTCGAGATCCGGGTCGTCGGACGCCTTCGACGACTTGCTCCACCCGAAACGCTTGCGCGCGTCGATGTAGTAGCGCGGGTGCACCTTCAGATACGACATCTCGCCGCCCTGCAGACTGCTCTCGGCGCGCAGCACGTCGCGTTCGTCGACGATCTGCGTGACTTCCGGAAGCCGGCGCGAGCGCCATCCGGCAGGCAGCGTCGCTACCGCGCGGACGCTGTCGTAGGTGCCCCACTCGAGGCCCCACGCTTGCGCCATGCGCTTCATGAACGCGTCGGCGCTCGGATAACCGCGCAGCTGGATGCGGGTCGACAGCGTGACTTCCACCCCGCCGCGACCGCCGGATGCGCTCGACACCTCGTCGTCCGTTGCGAACGGATTGCCCGGACGCGGCGATTCGCGCTTCGCATCCGTGGGCGCCAGGCCGGAAAAAAGCTGATCCAGCGCCGCACGCGCTTTCGACGATTTGTCTGGTCTGTTCATCGGTTCCCTTTTCTGCAAATTTGAACCCGTACTGTCATGATTGGAGAGTGGCCCATCCGCGGGCCAAAGGCGCGATTCTGCCTCACTTCGGCGATCTCGCCGTATTCCGCGGCTGCATTGTAACGATTCGGCGGCTCAGGCCGGACGAACGGGACGGGCGGCCCGTCGCCTGCATGACCCGCGTGCCGACGGGCTCGCCTGCGCGAACCGCGGGATGCGCGCTACCCCAGCGCCTTCACCATCCGCTCCATCAACGCGAGGACCTCCGGCCGATTCTCGCCCTTCGCATGCACGAAGTGATAGCTGAGCAGCGAATCGACCTCGTGACGGCTCACGCGTACGAGCGCGCTGCGCTGCAGATACGCATCCGCAAGCGGCGTTCGCGCAAGCGCCACGCCCAGCCCCGCTTCGGCCGCCGCTAGCACGAGGTTGTAATCCTCGAACCGGCGATCCTGCGCACGCGGCTTGAACGGAATGCCGAGCGCATCGAACCACGTGCGCCAGCCGGTCACGTCGGAATCGTGCAGCAACGGCAGGTCGAGCAGCGCGGCATCGCCCGTTGCGCGGCGCATCCTGGCCAGTTGCGCGGCGAGCCGCGGATGGGCGACCGGATACAGCCGTTCCGGCATGAACGGCCGGGTTTCGAGCTGGCGCCAGTTGCCGCGCCCGTACCGGATCGACAGATCGGCTTCGCCGCCGGCGATATCCACGTTGCGCAGTTCGATGCCGAGCTCGATGCGCAACGCGGGCGCTTCGCTCTCCAGCGCCTGCTGCCGCTCCAGCAGCCACAGCTGCGCGAACGCGGGCACCACGCTCATCCGGACCAGCCGCGGCGTGCGCGGCGAGCGCCACTGATCGGCCGCGCCGTCGATGATCGCGAACGCCTGCTCGATCCGGCCGACGAAGCGCTGCCCGTCCGGCGTCAGGCGCACGCCGCGCGCATGCCGTTCGAACAGCGCCATCCCCAGCCAGTTTTCCACGGCGGCCACCCGTCGGCTGATCGCGCCGTGCGTGACGCCGGAGACGTCGGCGGCCGCGAGAAACGAACCCTCGCGCGCCACCGTGCAGACCGTCTCCAGGCTCGCGAGCGGCGGCCGCGGGGCCGGCATTGGCGCGGTGGCTACCGGGCGCACATGCGCCGGACCGTCGGCCTGTCGCGCCCCCGAGCTGTGAGCCATTTTCATATCCGGTTGTTGATCTGTGCGCTAGCTTAGCATCTTGCGACACCGCACCATGGCTGCATGAATACACTTTCGTCATCGACGTCGCGCCGCGCGCGACAACCGCTCGTCGCGGCAGCGGCGGTCGCGTTCACGATCGTCTCGTGGGCGTCCGCGTTCCCGTTCATCCGGATCGGCCTGCACGGCCTCGCGCCGCTGCAGCTCGCGGCCGCACGCTTCGCGACCGCCGCGTTGCTCGTGATCGCGTGGCTCGCATGGCGGCGACCGCCGCTGCCGACGAAAGCCGACGCGTGGCGCTTTCTCGCATGCGGCCTGCTCGGCATCGCGCTCTACAACGCGCTGCTCAATACCGGCGAACAGACCGTGTCGGCCGGCGCGGCGAGCTTCATCGTGAACACGCTGCCGATCTTCACCGCGTTGCTGGCCGCCGTATTTCTGCGCGAGCGCTTCAATCGCTGGGGCTGGCTCGGGTCGCTGGTCAGCCTGGCCGGCATCGCGGTGATCGCACGAGGTCAGCCCGGCGGCCTCGTCCTCGGCTCGGGGAGCACGCTGATCCTCGGCGCGGCGCTGTGTTCGGCCAGCTATTTCGTGTTGCAGCGGCGGCTGATTCCCGTGTACGGCGCGCTGCCGTGCACCGCGTACACGCTGCTGGCCGGCGCGGTGCTGCTCTCGCCGTGGCTGCCCGGCGCGCTCGTGTCGCTCGGCGGCGGGTCGCGCGACACGACGTTGGCCGTCGTGGTGCTCGGCGTCTTTCCGGCCGCGCTCGGGTACGCGACCTGGACCTTCGCGCTCGGCTACTTCGGCGCGGCGCGTGCGGCCAGCTTTCTCTACCTGACACCGGCAGTCGCGACGCTGCTGTCGGTGATGCTGACGGGCGAGCGGCCCGGCATCGCGACGGCGTGCGGCGGCCTGCTGGCGATTGCAGGGGTGATCGTCGTCGCGTTGCGCGGACGATCATAGGTCGAGACGGCGGCGAATTGCGTGGCCGACGCGACGATCCGAAAGCAGAACCGACGCCGGTCCCGCAACGCCGCCGGTCTTTGCCGATCCGGATGCGCGATCCGGCCCGTGCGATCGGCACCCCTTCATTGGCGCTGCTGAACTTGACCGTTAGTTGCATAACAACCTCAATCACGCTCGATGAAGCGCGGCCATGAAACCGGATACACGATGCGCAATCGACCAAACTGTGCAGACAAATCGACCAAACACTTCCGGATTGACCGCCAGTCAGTGTCCATGGCTTCGCCGTGTCGACCGGCCGAATAATGGATGCGGCCGTAAGGCCGACGACAGCGAACCGCAATCCGCGGGCCGCCGCCGCGCACGATTTCCTGTATCCGGACGCCCTGCAAGCGACGCCCATGGCGGGTAGTAAAAATCGTCCGACCGCCCGGCCCCGGCCGGCTGAGACGCCAATAGAAAGACATTCAATTCGGAGATGGCAGATGGAACGAAGCACTGTCGGCATGCGCTGCAAACCCCTGATCATCGTTGCACTGGCTGCCGCCGCGTTCGCGGCCGCGTCGAGCGCAATGGCCGACCAGGTCGTGAAGATCGGCAGCGTCGAACCGACGACGGGTGGCATCTCGCACCTCGGCAAGGACAATGAAAACGGCGCGCGCCTCGCGGTCGAGGAAATCAACGCGAAGGGCCTGACGATCGGCGGCAAGAAGATCACGCTGCAACTCGACGCGCAGGATGACGCGGCCGACCCGCGCCAGGCGACGCAGGTTGCGCAGAAGCTGGTCGACGACAAGGTCGTCGCGGTCATCGGCCACCTGAACTCCGGCACGTCGATTCCGGCGTCGAAGATCTACAGCGACGCGGGCATCGTGCAGATCTCGCCGTCGGCGACCAACCCGACCTACACGCAGCAAGGCTTCAAGACGACCTACCGCGTGGTCGCGACCGACGCGCAGCAGGGCCCGGCGCTCGCGAGCTATGCGCAGTCGAAGGGCGTGAAAAGCGTCGCGGTGATCGACGATTCGACCGCGTACGGCCAGGGCCTCGCGAACGAGTTCGAGAAGAAGGCGAAGGCGCTCGGCCTGAAGGTGCTGTCGCATGACGCGACCAACGACAAGGCGGTCGACTTCCGCGCGATCCTGACGAAGATCAAGGGCGAGAACCCCGACGCGATCATGTACGGCGGCATGGACGCCACCGGCGGCCCGCTCGCGAAGCAGGCGAAGCAGCTCGGCCTGCGCGCGAGGATCCTGTCCGGCGACGGCGTGTGCACCGACTCGCTGGCCCAACTGGCCGGCCCGGCGGCCGACAACGTGCTGTGCTCGCAGGCAGGCGCTGCGCTCGAGAAGATGCCGGGCGGTGCGGACTTCCTCGCGAAGTACCAGAAGCGTTTCAACCAGGGCATCAAGTTCGACGCGCCGTTCGCGTATGACGCGGTCTACATCGCGGTCGACGCGATGAAGCGCGCGAACTCCACCGACCCGGCGAAGATCCTCGCGGCGATGCCCGCGACGAAGTACGACGGCGTGATCGGCACGACGACGTTCGACGCGAAGGGCGACCTGACGCACGGGATCATCTCGATCTACGGCTACAAGAGCGGCAAGAAGACCTTCCTCGACCAGGTGAAGATGTAACCCGACGCGGCGCCGGCACGACGGGAACGCCACTCGTCGGCGCCGGCGCCGCGCGGGCCGATTTCAGATTCACGGAGACGAAGCATCATGTGTGCAATGGCGTATGCGGAATTCCAACAGGAGTTGAAGAAGGCGCAGTTGACGGCGCGCGAGTTCGCCCGCCTGATCCGGATGAACGAGAATTCGATCACCAACTATTCGAGCAAGGGCACCGTCCCTTCCCATCTCGCGGTCATCGCGAAACTGATCGGCACGCTGGCCGCGCACGAGATCGACTTCCGGCGCGTGATCCGGCAAATGCGGATCGAGCCGAAACGGCCGCGCGGTGTCGGCGCGTTTCCCGCGGCCGAAAAACCGCGCGCGCGGAAAGCGGCGAAAGCCGACGCCTGACCCGCGCCGGCGAAGGTCGACAGCGGCACGGGGATGGCCGCCCGACACGCGATCGACGCCCCGTTGCCGGCCGTGCGCTCCGCACCGCCCTGTTCTTACCCCACCGCCCGCACATGATCGAGCAGCGCCTGCAACGGATGGCGCACCTGCTTCGCCGACAGGCGCTTCACCTGGCTGCGACACGAATACCCGGTCGCCAGTGCCTCGCCTTCCGCGTCCGCCCCGTCGACGTGTGCGGCCCACGACTGCGCATAGATCGTCTTCGACGTCGCGAGATTGCGCGCCTCGTGCCCGTACGTGCCCGACATCCCGCAGCACCCGGTCGCCTGAACCTGCAAGCGCAGGCCGCGACGCGCGAACACCTGCGCCCATTGCCTGCCGCTGTCCGGCGCGTTGGTTTTCTCGGTGCAGTGCGGCAGCAGCCGATACGAAACCGTCGGCCCGCCCGCGCCGGCTTCCGGCAGCGCATCCAGCAGCCATTCCTGCGGCAGCGCGACTTTCGGCACGTCGGCGAGCCCCGTCACCTTCAGGTATTCCTGCCGATACGTGAGCGTCATCGCCGGATCGAGGCCGACCAGCGCGACACCCGAGCGCGCCAGCGCGGCCAGTTGCGTCGCGTTGCGGATCGCGGCCTGTTCGAATGCGCGAAGAAACCCCTGCACGTGCAGCGCCTTGCCGTTGGGCGCAAGCGGCGCAAGCCACACCTGAAAGCCCAGCCGCGCCGCCAGCTCGATCAGCGTCGCGAGCTGCTCGGTATCGAAATAGCGCGTGAACGTGTCCTGCACGATGACGACGCTGCGCGCGCGGCGCGCATCGCTCAGCGCGGCAAGCGCGTGCGGGTCGGCCGGCTTCACGCGCCACGCGCGGATCACGGCCGCGAGATCGAAGCGGCTCAGCAGCGGGCTGTCGACCATGCCGACCCGGCGCTCGAGCAGCGTCCGCACCCAGCGGGCACCCATCAGCCCGTTGTACAGCGCGGGTACGCGCGCCATCCACGGCATCGTGAATTCGAGCGAACCGATCAGGTAGTCGCGCAGCGGCCGCATATAACGCTGGTGATACAGATCGAGAAAGCGCGAGCGGAACTCGGGCACGTTCACCTTGACCGGGCACTGTCCGGCGCATGACTTGCATGCGAGGCAGCCGGCCATCGCGTCGTACACCTCGTGCGAGAAATCCGCGTCGCCACGACGCGCGTTGCGGCTGTTGCGCCAGCGCTCGACCAGCCCGCGCAGCAACGGTTGCCGCGCACGCGCCGCCGCGACGACGTCGACGCCGGCCAGCCCTTGCAGACGCAACCATTCGCGCAGCAGCGACGCGCGCCCCTTCGGCGACTGCACGCGTTCGCGCGTCGCCTTCCACGACGGGCACATCGCGTCGTCCGGATCGAAGTTGTAGCACGCGCCGTTGCCGTTGCAATGCATCGCGGTGCCGTAGCTTTGCCACACGCGCTCGTCGATCTGACGGTCGTGGTCGCCGCGCGTGGGCACCTCGTCGATCTTCAGCAGCCGCAGCGTCGAGTCTGGCGGCGTCGCGATCTTGCCCGGGTTGAACTGGTTGTGCGGATCGAACGCGGCCTTCAGTTGCTGCAGCGACGGATACAGCTCGCCGAAAAACGCCGGCGCATATTCGGAGCGCACGCCCTTGCCGTGCTCGCCCCATAAAAGGCCACCATGCCGCCGCGTGAGTTCGGCCACCGCGTCCGACACGGGCCGCACCAGCGCCGCCTGCTTCGGGTCCTTCATGTCGAGCGCCGGGCGCACGTGCAGCACGCCCGCGTCGACGTGGCCGAACATCCCGTACTGCAGCCCGTGGCCGTCGAGCAGTGCGCGGAATTCGGCGATGTACGCGGCGAGGTTCTCGGGCGGCACCGCGGTGTCCTCGACGAACGGCTGCGGACGCGCCTCGCCCCGCACGTTGCCGAGTAGTCCGACCGCCCGCTTGCGCATCGCATACACGCGCTTCACCGCCTCGTCGCCGGCGGCAAGCGTGTGGCCGAGGCGCTCCACGCTCGTATCGGTGCGCAGATGCTCGACGAATGCGCGCACGCGCGCATCGACGTCGCGTTCGTCGTCGCCGCTGAATTCGATCAGGTTGATGCCGAGTGTCGGACGCGCGTCGTCCTGCGGGAAATACTCGGCCACGCTGCTCCACACGAAGTCCTTCATCGCGAGCATCAGCACCTTCGAGTCGACCGTCTCGATCGACAGCGGCTTGAGTTCGAGCAGCGCGCGCGCGTCGCGCAGCGCGTCCATGAAGCCCGCGTAACGCACGTTGACCAGCACCGAAAACGTCGGGATCGGCAGCACGTTGAGCGTCGCCTCGACGACGAAGCCGAGCGAGCCTTCCGCGCCGCACAGCACGCTGTTCAGGTTGAAGCGGCCGTCGGGTTCGCGCAGGTGCGCGAGGTCGTAGCCGGTCAGGCAGCGGTTGAGCTTCGGAAACTTCGCGTCGATCAGCGCGGCCTTGTCGTCGCTGATGCGCCGCGCGGTGCGATAGACCTTGCCGACGCGGCCCTGTCGCGCGCAGCGGCGTTCCAGTTCTTCATCGTCGAGCGCGTCGCTGTGCAGCCGCTCGCCGCCCATCAGCACGACATCGAGTTCGAGCACGTGGTCGCGCGTCTTGCCGTAGGTACAGCTGCCCTGCCCGCTCGCATCGGTGTTGATCATGCCGCCGATGGTCGCCCGGTTCGACGTGGACAGCTCCGGCGCGAAGAACAGCCCGTGCGGCTTCAGCGCCGCATTGAGCTGATCCTTGACGACACCCGCCTCGACACGCACCCGGCGCTGCGCGACGTCGATGTCGAGGATCCGGTTCATGTTCCGCGACAGGTCGACGACGATGCCGTCGGTCAGCGACTGCCCGTTGGTGCCGGTGCCGCCGCCGCGCGCGGCGACCGCGACGTCGCGATGCGCGGGCTCGGCGAGCAGCCGGGCCAGCAGTTGGACGTCTTCCGCACGCGCGGGGCAGACCACCGCCTGCGGCAGGCGCTGGTAGATCGAGTTGTCGGTGGCCTGCACGGTCCGGTTCGCATGATCCGCATGGATTTCCCCGGCAAAGCCGGCCGCCTGCAGCGCGGCGAGAAAATCGCGATAAACACTCGCGGACGGGCTGGCGGGACGAGGCAACGGGACGATCGACATGGGGCAAAAACGCAATGGGGTGGAGCCGGCCAGCTCGCGCGCCAAAACATGATTTTTTGGCAAGTTTCCGCGCAACCGGGATTTCCAGTATCTTTCGATATTCCGCCAGAAACAAACGAATTCTCGACCGGCGAAACTTGCATAAAACTCATGAATTACCGCCGCCTCACCCCGTCGATGTCGCTGCTGCTCGTATTCGAGGCCGCCGCGCGGCATGAAAGCTACACACGCGCGGCCGACGAGCTGTCGCTGAGCCAGAGTGCGATCAGCCGGCAGGTGCAGACGCTCGAGGATCAGCTCGGCGTGCCGCTGTTCCGGCGCGAGGGCCGCTCGGTCAAGCTGACCGAAGTCGGCCGTCGTTACTTCGCCGAGCTGAGCGGCGCGCTGGGGCGCATTCGCGGCGCGACGCTGCAGGCGATGTCGCATCAGGCGGGCGCCGGCTCGCTGCGGCTGGCGACCCTGCCGACCTTCGGCTCGAAATGGCTGCTGCCGCACCTGCACGGGTTCTACGTCGCGCATCCGGGCATGACCGTCCACCTGCATTCACGGATCGGCGCGATCGATTTCCTCAACGACGATCTCGACGCGGCGATCACCGTCGGCGCGGGCGACTGGCCGGGCCTGCACGCGCATCGGCTGTACAACGAGTTCCTGGTCGCGATCGCCCCGCCCAATACCGGCCGTGGCCGCAAGGCCGACGCGCGCAGGCCGGCCTGGGCCGCGAAGCAGACGCTGCTGGGCGTGACGAGCAATCAGCAGGCCTGGGCCGAGTGGTTCTCGCACTATCGGCTCGACCATCGCCAGATGCGCGTCGGCCCGAGCTTCGAATTGACGTCGCACCTGATCCAGGCCGTGCGCGCGGGAATGGGAATCGGGCTGGTGCCGAAGATGCTCGTGGAGGACGAATTGAGCCGCGGCGAGCTCGTGTCGATCGGCGAAGCGATTACCAGCCAGCGCAGCTATTACCTCGTCTACCCGCCGGGCAACGACACGCTGCCATCGCTGGTCGCCTTCCGCGAATGGCTGCTGGCGTCGTGCTGACGCGCTGCGAGCAGGCGGGCTTCACGCACGCCATTCGCCGAGAATCTGCTCGGCGAGGTAGTCGCACGGCGGCCGCGCCGACTGCGCGCTGCGCGCGAGCACGACTTCGAGTTCACCGAGCGACGGCAACCCGTGGCTCTCCGACAACTGCTGCAGGTGATCGGGCACGCAGCAGCGCGCGAGCGGCGCGATGGCGAGGCCGGCCTCGACCATGCTGAGCAGCCCGAGAAAGCTCGGGCTTTCGTATGACATCCGGTACGGAATCTTCCGCCGGTTCAGCGCCTTGATCGCATGATCGCGCGCCGTGCTGCCGGGCGAGAACAGCGCAACCGGCAGCGGCCGCTCCTCCCACACGTTCCGTTTCGGCGATCCCGTCCAGACGATCGGCTCGAGCCGGATCAGCTCGCCGGACACGCCCTTGACGCGGGTCAGGCATGCGAGGTCGACCGTGTTGTCCTTGAGCATCGGCACGAGCGCGTTGCTCGGCTGGCCGATCACGCGCACTTCCACGCGCGGATGCATCGCGGCGAACTTGCCGAGCACCTGCGGCAGCAGCGACGAGATGTAATCGTCGGGCACGCCGATCGTCACGCGGCCGCGGATCTCAGGACGCACGACGGACGCCCACGCCTCGTCGCGCATCGCGAGCATCCGGCGGCCGTAGTCGGCCAGCCTCCTGCCGTCGTCGGTCGCCGTCACGTTGCGCGTGTCGCGAATGAACAGCGGCTTGCCGAGCGCGTCTTCCAGCGTCTTGATCTGCATGCTCACCGCCGACGGCGACCGGTGCACGATCTGCGCGCCCTGCGCGAACGATCCGGATTCCGCGACGGCCACCACCATCGCGAGCACATCGAGGTCGAGCTTCTTCATTTCTGTTCAGAAAAACTGATCAATCGATTCAGTTTATCCCGTTTTACTGTTCCCCTCCAGCATCGGACAATGAACGCCGTCAGCACTCATTCGACGCAGGAAGCGGAAAACATGCACACGTCCGGATCGCTCTACGGGTTTCTCGTCATCGGCGGCATGCTCGCGGTCACGCCGGGGCCGAACATGGTCTACGTGATGTCGCGCTCGATCGCGCAAGGGCGGGCGGCCGGGCTCGTTTCGCTCGCCGGCGTGATGCTCGGCTACCTGTTCTACATGTTCGCCGCGGCGTTCGGCATCACGACGCTGTTCATGAGCGTGCCCTACGCGGGCAGCGTGCTGGGCGCGGTCGGCGCGACCTATCTGCTGTACCTCGCCTGGCAGGCGGTGCGGCCGGGCGGCCGCTCGCCGTTCGAGGTGAAGACGCTGCCGAACGAGCAGCCGCTGCGGCTGCTCGCGATGGGCGCGACGACCAGCGTGCTGAACCCGAAGCTCGCGATGTTGTTCGTGTCGCTGCTGCCGCAGTTCATCGACTACGGGCAAGGCAGCGTGTTCGGCCAGTCGCTGTTTCTCGGCTCGCTGCTGATTGCCGCGTTCGCGTCGGCCAACGGGATGGTGGCGATCTGTTCGAGTAGCCTCGCGACGTTCCTGCACGGTCGTCCGACGCTGCTGCTCGCGCAGCGCTGGGCCATGGGCGCGGTGCTCGGCGGCCTCGGCGTGGAGATGATGATCGACGCATCGAAAATGGCGGGCATCGCGTAAGCGTCGTGCCGCCGCGCGGGCCCGCACGATCGCGGGCCGCGCGCGGGCGGCGGGTCGACGTCACGCGGCAATGGCCTGCCGCTGCGCCTCGAGTTCGCGCACGAGCGGCAGCACGCGCTTGCCGAAGTACTCGACTTCCTCGATGAAATGCAGGAATCCGGCCAGCACGAGCTCGACGCCGATCGCCTTCAGCGCGACGATCCGCTCGGCGATCTGCTGCGGCGTGCCGATCAGGTTCGTGCGGAAGCCGTCGTTGTACTGCACGAGATCCTCGAACGTCGATTTCGCCCAATTGCCCTCGCCTTCGGGCGACGCGCTGCCGGCCTGCTTCACCGCATCGCCGAACGCGTGCACGGCCTCGACGTGCGCGTGCCGGATGATGTCGTCGAGCACGGCCTTCGCTTCTTCCTCGGTGTCGCGCGCGATCACGAACGCATTGACGCCGATCCGCACGCGATGGTCGTTCGCGGCCGCCTTCGCGCGGATGTCGTCGATCTGCGCCTTCAGGTTCTCCGGCGTGTTGCCGTTCGTGAAATACCAGTCCGACACGCTCGCCGCGTTGTCGCGCGCCGCCCGCGAACTGCCGCCCTGGAAGATTTCCGGATGCGGCTTCTGCACCGGCTTCGGGCTCAGCGTGTAATCGTTGAAGCGGTAGAAGTCGCCCTTGAACGTGAAGTTGTCCTGCGTCCAGATGCCCTTGAGCGCCTGGATGAATTCCTTCGAGCGCCGATAGCGTTCGTCGTGCTCGAGCCACGGCTCGCCGATCGCGGTGAATTCGCCCTTGAACCAGCCGCTCACGACGTTGATCGCGATGCGCCCGTTCGAGATGTGGTCGATCGTCGCGAGCTGCTTCGCGACCACGGCCGGATGCCACGGCCCCGGCAGGATCGCGGCAAGCACCTTGAGCTTCGTCGTCGCATGCAGCAGCGCCTGGCTGAACGACACCGACTCGTGCTGGTATTCGGCGCCATAGCCGGCCGTGAAGCGAATCTGGCTCAGCGCGTAGTCGAAGCCGGCCGCCTCGGCCGTGCGCGCGAGCTTCTGGTTGTATTCGAGGCTCCAGTCGGTGCGTTGCTCGATCGTGCTGACGACGAGGCCGCCGCTGACGTTCGGCACCCAGTACGCGAATTTGACGCCGTCGGCGGAAGGGTCGGGAAGGCTCATGAAGGTGTCCTGGTCGAAGGGGAAATGAAAAAGCGGCTTAGGCGGCCGCGGCGGAAAGCGCGTGCGGGCGCAGTTGCGGCACCGCACGCTCCACGGCGCGCGCGATGCGCTCGCGCAACGCCGGGTTCGCGATCCGGTACCGATCGAAATCGCTTTCGGACGCATACACGCCGATCGGCAGCGTGCGCGCCTGGAAGAAGCTGAACAGCGGGCGCAGCTGATGATCGATCACGAGCGCATGACGCTCACTGCCGCCGGTGGCCGCGAGCAGCACGGGCACGTCGACGAGCGCGTCGTGGCGCACGAGGTCGAACAGGTGCTTGAAGAGGCCCGTGTACGACGCGCGATACACCGGGCTCGCGACGACGAGCGCGTCTGCCGTCTCGATCGCACGGATCAGCGCATCGAGATCGGCCGGCACCTGTGCGCGCGTGAGTGCGCCGGCCAGCCGGCTGCCGATCTCGCCGAGTTCGATCAGCCGCGTATCGATCGGCAGCGCGGCGCCGAGCGCCGTGACGATCGCTTCGGTCAGCGCCAGCGTGCGCGACGGCCGCTGCAGGCTGCCCGATATCGCGACGACGTTGAGGGTGTGGCTCATGCAATGCGTTCCCGTGGTGGAGCCGCGTGCGGCGCGGCGATACCGGTTCGGGTCAGCAAGGAGCGTGCCATTGGTGCGGGTGCGTGTCGGAACAGTCTTCTGCATCACGAATCTTTTCGCCATCGCCCGCCGGAAAGGGCGCTCGGCCTAATGCGCGACAACGACAAGCGTTCCCGTTCGCGCGTCACATCGATATTCCGTCACGCGATGAATCCGGGGCAGCGGGTCTGCTGATACGCTGCTGGTCAGGCAGCAGCGTATCGCACGCGATAGCGCTGAATTTGACGCCGCGACATCACTGCCCGCCCCTCTTCCGCGCCATTGCGGGTTCCGCAGCAATCGCGCTTTGGTTATCAGAAATCGATGCTTTTCGCGCGCGGCGAAACGTTCAACACTTTGCTGATCACGCAGCCGCCGGCCCGCATTGCCCGGCCATCCAACGGTTCATCGCCATGACTTCCCTTTCCGCATCGCCGCGCCCGCTCAATCTTCGTGTCGTCACCGCTTCCCGCGACCCGGCCGGGCTTCAGGCCGCGGCGCCCGTGCTCACGCAGCCCGAACGTCACGCGCCGTCCCGCGCGCATGCGCAGGTGTTCGCCGATCCGCGTTCGCTCGCGCTGCTCGAACAGGTTCGCCGCGTCGCGCCAAGCGACGCGAACGTGCTGATCGTCGGCGAGACGGGCACCGGCAAGGAGCTGATCGCACGCCACGTTCACGAGCTCGGCGCCCGCCGCGACGGACCGTTCGTCGCGGTGAACTGCGGCGCGCTCTCCGAAACGCTCGTCGACAGCGAGCTGTTCGGCCACGAGAAAGGCGCGTTTACCGGCGCATTCAGCGCGAAGCCCGGCTGGTTCGAAGCCGCGCACGGCGGCACGCTGTTTCTCGACGAAATCGGCGACCTGCCGCTCGCGATGCAAGTCAAGCTGCTGCGCGTGCTGCAGGAGCGCGAGGTCGTGCGGCTCGGTTCGCGCACGGGCATTCCGGTCGACGTGCGCGTGGTCGCGGCGACCAACGTCGACTTGCAGCAGGCCGTCGCGGCCGGGCAATTTCGCGGCGACCTGTTCTACCGGCTCAACGTCGTGCAGCTCGCGGTCCCGCCGCTGCGCGACCGCCCGGGCGACATCCTGCCGCTCGCGCATCACTTCTTCGACATGTACCGAGACCGGCTCGGCGGCGGGCCGAGCCGCATCGATCCGCGCGCCGAGCGCCGGCTCGAGGCGCACGGCTGGCCCGGCAATATCCGCGAACTGGAAAACGTGATCCATCACGCGCTGCTCGTGAGCCGCCACGACGCGCTGCAGGACACCGACCTGCCCATGGCGCCGCCGTGTCTGCCGGCCGTTTCCGCACCCGTGGCCGATTCGTCCGCCGATGCACAGGCGGCGCTCGAACACGCGCTGCGCGACCTGTTCGACGGCGGGCACGGCAATCTCTTCGAACACATCGAGGACACCGTGATGCGCGTCGCGTTCGAATTCAGCCATCGCAACCAGATCCGGGCCGCGCAGTTGCTCGGCATCAGCCGCAACGTGCTGCGCGCGCGGCTGATTCGCGCGAAGGCCATCACCGCGCTGAAATAGCCGCCTCCGGCGCACGCCGCCGTTCCGCCCCGGCGCCATCGCGCCATCGCGCCGCGATCCGTGTCGCGACGTCCGAACCTGATGTATCGTGGCGCGAAGCGTACGCTTCGTTGCCCGCCCCGCATCCGGTCGCCGTGATGCGACCGGCCGCGACCGACAACAGGCCACGCACGATCCTCCGCAACACGAAAGCCGTCCGGCGCCCGTGCGCGTCCGGCCAAGCCCCGTTCACCCGTCCGGAACCCGTCGCCATGAAAAAGCTTGTGAACCGCCCGTCCGACGTCGTGCGAGAAATGCTGGAAGGCATCGCGCGGCAATCGCCGCATCTCGCGATCCTCGGCGACGAGCACGTGCTCGTCCGCCAGCCGCTGCCCGAGCCGTCGCAGCGGCCGGTCGCGATCCTGTCAGGCGGCGGCAGCGGCCACGAGCCCGCGCACGGCGGCTATGTCGGCGAAGGGATGCTGAGCGCGGCCGTGTGCGGCGAAGTGTTCACGTCGCCGTCGACCGATGCCGTGCTCGCCGCGATCCGCGCAAGCGCCGGCCCGAACGGCGCGCTGCTGATCGTGAAGAACTACACGGGCGACCGGCTCAATTTCGGGCTCGCCGCCGAGCTTGCGCGCGCGGAAGGCATTCCGGTCGAAACCGTCATCGTCGCCGACGACGTGTCGTTGCGCGGCCGCGTCGAGCGCGGCCAGCGACGCGGGATCGCGGGCACCGTGCTGATCCACAAGCTCGCGGGCGCGGCTGCCGCGCACGGGCTGCCGCTTGCCCGCGTCGCGAGCATCGCGCGCGACGCGGCGGCCGAACTCGGCACGATGGGCGTCGCGCTCGACGGCTGCACGATCCCCGGCACCGACAAGTCGGGCTTCAGCCTCGCCGATCACGAAATCGAGCTCGGCCTCGGGATCCACGGCGAGAAAGGCGTCGAGCGCCGCGCGCCGCTGCCGGCCGACGCGCTGGCCGACACACTGCTGTCGAGCATCGTCGCCGATCTCGTGCTCGACCGCGACGAACGCGTCGCGCTGTTCGTCAACGGCCTCGGCGCGACGCCGGACATGGAGCTCGCGATCGTGCTGCGCGCCGCGTTCGACAACCTGAGCCGGCGCGGCATCGTCGTCGCGCGCGCGTGGGCCGGCACGTTCCTGTCCGCGCTGAACATGCCGGGCTGCTCGATTTCGGTGCTGCGGCTGAACGACGAGCGCGCGGCGCTGCTCGACGCGCCGACGCAGGCGCGCGCATGGCCGGGCGGCGGCATCGTGAACACGCGGATTCGCGTGGCGGCGAACGCGTCGCAGGATGCGCCGATGCCACCGCTCGATGCGGCCGGGCGCGCGTGGGCCGCGCGCCTGCAACCGGCGCTGCACGCGGTCGCGCAGACGCTGATCGATCACGAGCAGACGCTGACGGATCTCGATGCGGCAGCCGGCGACGGCGATCTCGGCGCGAGCATGCGGCGCGCCGCGCAGGCGATCCTCGAATTGCCCGACACCGCGTACGGCACGCCGTCCGGTGCGCTCGCGGCGCTCGGCGCCGCGTTGCGCCGCGCGATCGCCGGCAGTTCCGGGCCGTTCTATGCGACCGCGCTGCTGCGCGCGTCGCGCCGGCTGGCCGATGTCGCCGATCGCGCCGAGCCGTCGCCGCGCGACTGGGCCGCGGCGTTCCGCGCGGCAGTGGATGCCATCAGCGAACTCGGCGGCGCCCAGGCGGGCGACCGGACGATGCTCGATGCGCTCGTGCCGGCCGCCGACGCATTCGGCCGCGCGCTCGACGACGATCGCGAGCCCGCGAGCGCCTGGGCGGCGGCCGTCGACGCGGCCGAGCAAGGCGCGGAAGAAACGGCGCGCATGACGCCGCGCGCGGGACGGGCCAGCTATCTCGGCGAGCGCGCGATCGGCACGCCGGATGGCGGTGCGGTGGCCGTGTCGTACTGGCTGCGCGCGCTGCTCCCGCACGTGCGGTAACGGGCGCGCGCCGCCGCGTTCAGACGCCCTCGACCAGCACCGCGCGATAGCGTGCGCCCTTGAAGCGGTGCTGGACGACCGCCTGGTATTCGGGGCCGTGGTACCACGCGTGCGCGGCCTCCTTCGACGGGAACTCGACGATCACGACGCCTTCCGGGCCTTCACCCTCGAGGATTTCCTGCGGCCCATAGGCGGCGAGCACCTTCACCGGATGGCCGGCGAGGGTCGCACCGACCTGGCTCGAGTAGAGGTCGAGTTCATGCTGGTCCTGCGTGCTTTCCCGTGTAAAAACGATGTAGGTCGCCACGATATGCGCTCCTGAGGATGGGTGAAAAAAGGGACGCCACGCGCGGCAAGGTCCGGGGATTCCGGCGTGGCAGCGCGCAGCTTACCGCCGTTCGCCGGTCGGCGCTGCGGCGAGTCGGCTGCGGCCTGCGCGGGCCGTCAACACGTCGCACACGTGCCCGCGTTGACGACGGCTACGATTCAGCCCCGTCAACGCGCCAGCACACGCGCAAGTGTGATCACTCCCGATTGGATCGCGTCACTGCCGACGGCTGCAAAACCCAACACCAGCCCCGAGGGCCCCGGACGATCGATCGTATAGAGCGACAGCGGTCGTGTCTCGATGCCCTCGCGCGCCAGACGGCGCGCGACGTCGGCGTCGTCGACGTTGGATGGCAAGAAGGCCGCCGCATCGAGCCCCGCGACGATTCGCGGAACCTCCAGCAGCCCGGAAAGATGCCGGGCGGCGGCCATCTTCAGCGCTTCGGCGCGCTCTCCGTACAGCATGCGCATGCGCCGGATGTGCCTGCCAAAATGACCCTCCGCGATGAATTCATGCAGCACCGACTGCTGATCCAGTGGCACATGCCGAGCCGTCAACGACAACGCGGCCACGAAGGGATCGACCAACCGGTCGGGCAAGATCGCGTACGCGGTACGCAACGCCGGAAACATCAATTTGCTGAACGTGCCGCAGTAAATCACGTGTCCGTCGTGGTCGAGGCTCTTCATTGCGGCCAGCGGATGGCCCTCGAAGCGGAATTCGCTGTCATAGTCGTCCTCGATGATCACGGCGCCTCGATCCCGTGCCCATTCGAGCAGCGACAACCGCCTTTCCAGCGCGAGCGGAGGCCCCAGCGGCGCTTGCCGCCCGGCCGTGACATACGCGAGACGCGCGTCGGGGACGTGCCGCCGCGCCCAGTCCACGTCGACGCCGCCAGCATCGACAGGCACACCGACGACCCGGGCGCCCGCGGCTTCGAGCACGAAGCGCGCGCCAGGGTAGCCCGGATCTTCGATCCATGCCGCGTCTCCCGGATCGAGGAATAGACGCGCGCCGAGATCGATAGCCTGCTGGACACTGCCGAGCACCACGACGTTATCCGCCGTGCAGGTAATGCCACGCGACATTCCGACATACCCGGCGATAGCCTCGCGCAGTGGACGATAACCTTGCGCCTCGCCGTCGCCGAGCAGATCTCGACGTGTGCGACGCACACGCTTCGCCGCCAGCCGGCCCCACAGTTCAAACGGAAACGCATCGAGGTCAGGTTGACTGGCACGAAAGGCCCGCGCCGGACTCGCACGGCCGTTCACCTGAAAAGGGGTTTGCGCAAGCAGACGGCCCCGGCTCGAGAGCGCGATGCCACGCGCTCGCGCAGCGCCATCGTGATCGCCGTCCCGCGCCTGCGCGCGTGATCGTCCATCGTGCTTTTTGGCCGATACCCGATCGTTGCTGTCGATACGTCGGTCCGGCAGTTCGGGCGCGACGAAGCTCCCTCGGCCGGTGGCGGCCGTCAAATAGCCTTCGGCATCGAGTTGCGAGAACACGCTCAGGACTGTTCCGCGCGACAACGCAAATCGTGCCGCGAGATCACGCGACGAAGGCAGGCGCGCGCCGGGCGACAACCGGCCCGTCAAGATCGCCGAGCGCAGTTCGTCATAGAGCCAGCGTTGCAGCGACGTACCGGGCGGTCGCGGCGCCAGTGCAAGTTCGATCTGCTCGGCTCGACGCATCGTCACCTTTTTCAAATTGGCTCAGTCAATATCGCAATAATGGACCTTTTTCGCGACCATTAACAGCCTTACCCTGCTCCTCGACGCAAGCGCGCCATACCGTTGCAAGCGCTCGCCATCGCAGAGAGGAGAAAGAAATGACACACAGGGTTTTTGTAGCCGGCGCGAGCGGCGCCATCGGCACCGCGCTCGTGCCGTTGCTGATCGCCGCGGGCTACACGGTGTTCGGTAGCACCCGGCGCGCCGATCGCGTGAGAAAGCTTGAAGACGCAAGGGTCACGCCGGTCGTCGTCGATGTATTCGATGCGGCCGCGCTCCGCGACGCGCTGGTTCGCATTGCCCCGCACAGCGTGATTCATCAATTGACCGACCTGCCCTCCGGACTCGACCCCGCCCTCATGGCTCGGGCGGTGGCGGCGAACGCCCGCATACGCGACGAGGGAACACGCAACCTGGTCGCAGCGGCCATTTCAGCCGGCAGCAAACGGATGATCGCGCAAAGCATTGCGTGGGCGTATCGGCCAGGCGTGACGCCCTACGACGAAAACTGCCCGCTCGACCTCGATGCGCAAGGCACGCGCGGGACAAGCGTACGGGGTGTCGCCGCGCTGGAGCGGCACGTGCTGACGACGGCGCCGCTGATGGGTACGGCACTCAGGTACGGACGGATTTACGGGCCGGGCACGGGTGCCGATGCCCCGACTGGCTCAAGCCCGCTGCACGTCGAAGCCGCTGCGTATGCGGCGTTGCTTGCGCTTCAACGAGACGCGGCAGGCGTATTCAACATCGCGCAGGACGACGCCGAGGTGAGCAGCGCCAAGGCGAAGCGTGAGCTCGGTTGGTCGCCGGACATGCGATCGGCGACGCACGCATGAACCCGCGTGCATGGCCGTTTCCGGCGCGCCGGCGTCGCCTGGCCGGCACGCCCACGATGCTTGCCGCGCTGGCGGCGGCGGCGCTGACGCTCGGCCCGGCGACGCCCCGTTCAGCCGTCGACTGGCTGACGGACATCTGCGGTAGCGGCGGCGAGCGGCTGCTATCCGCCGCATCGTCGAATGCCGGCGCCACAAACCGGCCCGCTTCCACCGTCAAGGTTCTGTCGTGCGAATCCCTGCCTAACGCTCCAGGCAAGTCGGTGACGACGGCCGTCGTCGACTTTCCGCCACTCGGCTTTACGCCCGCGCATCGTCACCCGGGTTCGGTCGTGGCGGTCGTGCTGGAAGGGACCATCCGCTCTCAACTGGAGGGCGGAGCGCCAGTCGACTATGCGAGTGGACAAACGTGGTTCGAGCCACCGCGCGCACTGCACCTGTTCGCCGAGAACCCCGATCCGACGCGCCCGGCACGATTGCTTGCGACATTCGTTGCAGATACCGGGTGCGGGGCATTGGTGCTACCACCGGACTAAGGGTTCCCGGCCGGACCGCACTGCGAATGTCCGCTTCGAACACAATCGACGCCCTTACGCTTCTTCGTCCCGCTCGAACCGGGTCCGTTGGCCCCGCTCAAGCGTTTCCCAAATTCCGATAACCCGTGCGTCTAGTGAATATCCAGCCGACGAACCGGCATGGAGACTGGACACGCACATGGGTCTCCGTCACGGCTTGCGCACGGTCGAGCGGAAAGACACCCGGAAAATATTGTCCCGGCGCAACCGTGCGCGAAAGCAGGACGTTCCTGGGCGAATCGGACTGTGCAATAGGCGTGCCCAAACAGAAACGGGCCCGCACACCTTTATCGTTCGAGGGGCGTCGCAAGCACGACCCGCGCGGAATACGCCGCGCGGGCTTCGAACTTGCCCTGACGCACGCGGCCGCGCTTCGTGCTGCCGGCCCGCTCTCGTCTGACTATTCAATATAGTCGCCACGTCATACGCTGGGCATTCGGTTCGCCAGCCTTACAACTTGATCACGGCCGACACGCCACCTGGATTGCTTCACACGGCCGGCCGTGCGACATGCGACGTGTCATCCGGGCGACAAAAACGATAGTTTGCTATCGAATATTTTTGCCCCTATCATCTCGTCCATGACCGACCTGCACGACCTCCGCCTCGCCGTCAGCAGCCTGCTCGTGCTCACCGCGCGCAAGTGGCGCCGCACCAGCGACGGTGTGCTGACCGCATACAACGTCTCCGAGGCCTGCGCGACGCCGCTCTTGATCGCCGGGCGCCTCGGCGAAGGCGTGCGGCAAGGCACGCTCGCCGAACACGTAGGCATCGAAGGGCCGTCGCTCGTGCGCCTGCTCGACCAGCTGTGCGCGGCCGGCCTCGCGCGCCGCGACGAGGATCCGCACGATCGCCGCGCGAAGACGATCTCGTTGACGGCCGCCGGCCGCGCGGTCACCGCGAAGATGGAAGAAGACCTTCGCGCGCTGCGCGCCCAGGTGCTCAAGGGCGTGTCGCGCGCCGATCTCGAAGCGACGCTGCGCGTGCTGAACGCGTTCAACGCAGCCGACGCGCAGCCTCCTGCGCCGCACCCGTCCCACAGCGCCGATTCCGCGACATGACCTATCCGAGCCTTCGCGACTGGCTGTTTTCGGGCAAGACGTTCGCCGCGTCGATGCTGGCGCTGTACCTCGGCCTGTATTTCCAGTTGCCGCGCCCGTACTGGGCGATGGCGAGCGTCTACATCGTGTCGAACCCGTTCGTCGGCGCGACGCGCTCGAAGGCGCTGTACCGCGCGCTCGGCACCGCGCTCGGCGCGGCCGCGGCGATCTTCTTCGTGCCGCCGTTCGTCGAGACGCCGCTCCTGTTCAGCATCATCGTCGCGACCTGGTGCGGCACGCTGCTGTACCTCGCGATCTCCGACCGCACCGCGCGCAGCTACGTCTTCATGCTCGCCGGCTACACGATGCCGCTGATCGCGCTGCCGACCGTCACCGATCCGTCCACCGTGTTCGACGTCGCGATCGCGCGTACCGAGGAGATCGTGCTCGGCATCGTGTGCGCGAGCGTGGTCGGCAGCACGGTGTTCCCGAACCGGCTCGCGCCGACGCTGATCGAGCGCACCGACGCGTGGTTCAAGGACGCCGCGTTCTACGGCCGCGAAACGCTGTCCGGGCACCTGGCCGGCAAGGCGCTGTCCGCGTGCCGGCAGCGGCTTGCCGCGACGATCACCGGCCTCGAATTCCTGCTGAGCCAGCTGGGCTACGACCATGCGCATCCGCGCGTCCTCGCGCGCGCGCAGGCGCTCGCGGGCCGGATGCAACTGTTCCTGCCGCTGATGTCGTCGCTCGCCGATCCGCTGATCGCGCTGATGCGCGACCTGCACGTGCGTCCGCCCGCGCTCGACGCGCTGCTGGCCGACGCCGCGAAATGGTTCGACGCGCCGCTGCCGGCCGTGAAGACCGGCTCCGACGGCGACATGGCCCACGATCCGGTCGCGGACGACCTGCGCGAGCGCATCGCCCTGCTGCAGCCGCCCGACAGCGCGCTGGCGAGCTGGGACGGCGCGCTGCTGTCGAACGCGCTGTGGCGGCTGCGCCAGGTCATCGACATCTGGCAGGACTGCCGCTCGCTGCGCGCGCTGATCGCGAACGAGTCGGGCGTGTGGCAGCCGCGCTACCGGCACTGGCGGCTCGGCGGCACCGAGCGCTTCTTCGATCGCGGGATGATGCTGTTCTCGACGCTGACCGTCGTGTTCGCGATCGTGTTCGCGTGCTGGCTGTGGATCTCGTCCGGCTGGCACGACGGCGCGGCCGCCGTCACGCTCGTGGCCGTGTCGTGCAGCTTCTTCGCCGCGCTCGACGAGCCCGCGCCGCTGGTGTTCAAGTTCTTCCTGTCGACCGCCGCGAGCGTCGTGTTCGCCGGCCTGTATCTGTTCGTCGTGCTGCCGCACGTGCACGATTTCGCGATGCTCGTGCTGATGTTCGCGGGCCCGTTCATCCTAATCGGCACGCTGCTGCCGCGCCCGCAGTTCAACATGGTGACGATGCTCGTCGCGGTGAACACGGCCACCTTCATCAGCATCCAGAGTGCATACGAAGCCGATTTCTTCGTGTTCCTGAACAGTAATCTCGCGGGCGTCGCCGGGCTGCTGTTCGCGTACGTGTGGACGCGCGCGACGCGGCCGTTCGGCGCGGAACTCGCGGTACGGCGCCTGCTGCGCTCGGGCTGGGAAGACGTCGCGCGCTCGGCGTCGACGCAGCCGCTCGACGATCAGCGCAACCACGCGTCGCGGATGCTCGATCGCGTCACGCAACTGCTGCCGCGCCTCGGCGCGTCCGACGATCATCGCCACCCGTCGATCGAAAGCTTTCGCGACCTGCGCATCGCGCTGAACGCGCTCGACCTGCGCCGCTCGCGGCGCCGGCTGTCGGGCGACGTGCCCGACGCGATCGATCGCGTGCTGGCCGGCGTGACCGATCACTACGCGCGCTGCGCGGCCGCGAACGCGCGCCAGCCCGCGCCGCCCGCACTGCTCGCGACGATCGACGACGCGCTGCGGCGCGTGGCCAGCCGCAACCTGCCGGCCGCCGCGCCAGCCGACGGCGCAGCCACGCCCGAGACGCCGGCCACGCACCGCCGCCTGCGCGACACGCTGCATGCGCTCGTCGGCATGCGTCTGTCGCTGTATCCGGCCGCGGCCGCGCAAGCGCCGCGGGCGCCGGACGGAGCGCGCGCATGAACCGGCTTTCCACCTTGTCCTTCCAACCGCGACCATGATCGGCGAAATCGATATCTTCGGCGTGTTCGTGCCGGCCCCGCTCGTACTGATGCTGATCGCCTACCTGATCAACATCGTCGTGCGCGCGGTGCTCGAACGCATCGGCTTCTACCGCCTCGTCTGGCACCGTTCGATCTTCGACCTCGGCATCTACGTGTTCGTGCTGGCCGCCGTCGTGATCGTGTCCCACCAACTCGTGGCTACCTAACGTGAAAAAAACCTGGCTCTCGGCAGGGCAAGTCCTGCTCACCCTGATCGTCGTCGTCGTGGCCGGCCTCGTGCTGTGGCGCATCATCAACTACTACATGTTCTCGCCGTGGACGCGCGACGGGCACGTGCGCGCCGACGTGATCCAGGTCGCGCCGGACGTGTCGGGCCTCATCACGTCGGTGCAGGTCGCCGACAACCAGGAGGTCAAGCGCGGCCAGGTGCTGTTCGTGATCGACCAGGCGCGCTACGCGCTCGCGGAACGGCTCGCCGAAGCGACGCTCGCGCAGCGACGCGCGACGCTGGCGCAGGCGAAACGCGAATACGCGCGCAACCTGCAGCTCGGCAACCTGGTCGCGAGCGAACAGGTCGAGGAAAGCCGCACGCGCGTCGAGCAGGGCGAAGCCAGCGTCGCCGATGCGCAGGTGTCGCTCGATACCGCGAAGCTGAACCTGCAGCGCACGACGATCGTGAGTCCCGTGGACGGCTACCTGAACGACCGCGCCCCGCGGGTCGGCGAATATGTACCGGCCGGCCGCGCGGTGCTGTCAGTCGTCGACCGCAACTCGTTCCGCGTCGACGGCTACTTCGAGGAAACCAAGCTGCGCGGCATCCATATCGGTCAGCCGGTCGACATCATCGTGATGGGCGAGCCGCATGCGTTGCGCGGCCACGTGCAGAGCATCGTCGCCGCGATCGAGGACCGCGACCGCACACAAGGCGCGAACCTGCTGCCGAACGTGAACCCGGCGTTCAGCTGGGTGCGGCTCGCGCAGCGCGTACCGGTGCGCGTCGTGCTCGACGAGGTGCCCGACGATTTCCGGATGATCGCGGGCCGTACCGCGACCGTGTCGATGCGCGGCGCCGACACGCGCCGCAACGACGACGCGAAACCGGCTGGCGCAAGCACCACGTCGGCGGCCGCGCCGGTTTCGGCGACGTCCGGTACGGCCGCCAGCGCCACGGGAGCATCGCAATGAAGTGGCCCGGTCTGCGCGTCGCGGCGACGCTCGCCCCGCTTGCGCTCGCACTCGCTGCGTGCAAGTCGGTGGGCCCCGACTACAAACTGCCGCAACAGGCGTACGTCAATGCGCCGCTCGCGAACCATGCGCTCGACGACGCGAACGGCGCGCTGGTGTCGCGCGACGCGGTGCCCGGCAACTGGTGGCAGCTGTATGACGACCCGGTACTCAATGGGCTCGTGCGCGATGCGCTGAAGTCGAACACCGACCTGCGCGTCGCCGCGGCGAACCTCGCGCGCTCGCGCGCGGCGCTGGTGGTCGCGAACGAACAGGGCGGCTTCTCGGGCAAAGCGGACGCGGGCGTGCAGCGCGCACAGGAATCGGCCGAGCAATACCTGCTCGAAAACAAGCTGCCGGTGGTCAACGAAGGCGCGGTCGGCATCAACGTGTCGTACGAGCTCGACCTGTTCGGCAAGCTGCGGCGCGGCGTCGAAGCCGCACGCGCGGACAGCGAGGCCGTCAAGGCGGCCGGCGACCTCGCGCGCATCACGGTCGTGGCCGACGTCGTACGCGCGTATGTCGAAGCGTGCTCGGCCGGCGACGAACTGGCGATCGCGAAGCAGTCGCTCGCGCTGCAGCAGCAGCGCGTCGCGCTGTCGCAGCGGCTGCGCGATGCGGGGCGCGGCAACCAGACCGACGTGACGCGCGGCGTGACGCAGGTGCGCACGCTCTCCGCCGACATCCCGCGCTTCGAAGGCCGCCGCAAGGTCGCGCAGTACCAGCTCGCCGCGCTGCTCGCCCGCGCGCCGGCCGATCTGCCGAAAGCCGCTGCCGAATGCGAACGCCTGCCGAGGCTGCGTCAGCCGATTCCGATCGGCGACGGCGCCGCGCTGCTGCGCCGCCGGCCCGACGTGCGCGAAGCCGAACGTCAGCTCGCCGCCGCGACCGCTCGGATCGGCGTGGCGACCGCCGCGCTGTACCCGTCGGTCAGCATCGGTGCGTCGGCCGGTTCGGTCGGCGTCGCCGCCGACCTGTTCTCGTCCACCACGAATCGCTGGTCGTTCGGACCGCTGATCAGCTGGTCGTTCCCCGTCAACGGCCAGCGTGCGCGCGTGCGCGAAGCCGAAGCCGCAACCGGCGGCGCGCTCGCACACTTCGACGGCGTCGTGCTGAATGCGCTGCGCGAAACGCAGTCGAGCCTCGCGACTTACGCGGCCGACGTGCAGCGCACGGATGCGCTGCGCACCGCGTACGAATCGGCCCGCAATTCCGCCGCCGAAACGCATCGTCTCTATGCGGCCGGCCGCGAATCGTTCATCGCCGATCTCGACGCGACGCGCACGTTGACGAGCGTGCGGGCGCAGGTCGCGGCGGCCGAAGGCCAGGTCGCGGCCGACCAGGTGCGGCTCTTCCTCGCGCTCGGCGGCGGTTGGGACGGCGACGGCGCAACGGCCGCGGCGGACACCGGTTCTGCGACCACCGCACCCGTGGCTGGCACGTCGGCGCCGTAGAAACATCGGCATCGGCATATCTCGCATGCATGACGAAACGCCCTGCGGCAAGGGGTTGAACCGATTCGCGCGCGGGTATTCGCGGGGCCGGCGTTGACGGTACACTGGCCGACGCATTTCCGATCACCTGCCGCCGCAGCCGGCCCGGCCGCGGCAACCACCCGGAGCGTCATCATGCGAACGAGCGCCCGCAACCAATTTGCCGGCCAGATCAGCGCCATCGAGCTCGGTGCCGTCAACGACGAAATCACGCTGCGCACGCAGGACGGCCTCGAGATTGTCGCCGTGATCACCCACGGCAGCGCGGCGTCGCTGGGCCTCGCGGCCGGCACGAACGCGTTCGCGCTCGTCAAGGCGTCGTCGGTCATCGTGATGATCGACGTCGACAGCAGCAAGGTGTCGGCCCGCAACTGCGTCGCGGGCACCGTCGCGTCGGTCGCGAAGGGCGCGGTCAATTCGGAGGTCGTGATCCGGGCGGCGGGCGGTGCGGAAATCGTCGCGATCGTCACCAACGACAGCGTCGATCGTCTCGGGCTCGCGAGCGGCGCCGCCGCATCCGCGATCTTCAAGGCATCGAGCGTGATCGTCGGCGTCGAGTGATCGCGTGACGATCGCGACCGCGATTCATCGGCCGCCGCGCATGCGTGCGGCCCGGTTCTCGTCAGGAGGTGCGCGGTGACCGCTCCGGCCGATCGCGCGCGTGAACAGGCGTTGCAGTCGCTGCACGCTGCTGCGGCTCACGCCGACGCGCCCGATGCACGGCTGTTCGGCGCGCTCGTGACGGCACGCGCGTGCCGCAACGAACTGTCGCTGCTCGGCTTGTCGCCCGGCCAGTTCGCCGGCCTGCTGACCCGGCAGTTTCCGCCTCTGCGACCCGTCGATACCGCTGCACTCATGCAGACGGTCGCGCCGTCGCCATTGCCGGCCGCCCCCTCGACATTCGTCGCGACGCTGCACGCGCGGCTGATGGGCGACGCGAATCCCGCCGTCGCCCGCGACGATGCCGATTGCCTCGCGTCGATCATCGCGCATGCGTGCCTGCGTCCCGACCATTTGTGGCGCGACCTCGGGCTCGACGGGCGCGACGCGGTATCCGCGATGCTCGAGCGCTTTTTCCCCGCGCTCGCCGCGCGCAACGTCGCTCAGTTGCGCTGGAAGAAATTCCTCGCGCAGGAAGCGGCCGCATCGCGCGGCGTGCCGCCCGGGCCCGCACCCGGATGCCCGGGCTGCGAAGATTTCGGTGTCTGCTTTCCTCCGGCGCGATAGTTCCCGTCGCGACGCTTGACGCCGCCTGTGTCGTCGCATCGTCAGCCGCAAAAGCCGTCTTGATCGGCAAGGCAAGCGCGAGCCTGCCGTGACACGATTTCGCCACATTCCGCTTCGGCGAAACGCCGCGAATCGCCTGTATCTCACGCAACGACGGCTGAATAGTCATCAAATCGCGGACCGGTTGCCGAAGCACCTTCCACACGTCGAACCCGATCCGGCGACGGGCAGCCGCTTCCGGCACGCGAATGCCGACACGTCGACGGCATGATGACGGCCCGCGGCATTCGGGGAAGCGGCTGACTGCGTTTCCCATAAACGGTCACCTTGCGATCCGCAGCGCCCATCGCACGCGACACGGTCAGTGTCGATGCCGGTGATGAATATCCGGAAAATGCGCGTGACTGTGCGTGATCGGCAGATGCACGTGCGGATGCGTGTGCGGTTCATCGCCGTCATACGGGAAGTCGTGCGCGTGCTGGTGATGGTCGTCGTGCCGATGCCGATGCGTATGTTCGAGCCGCTCGTGCGCATGCGTGTGTTCATGCCGTTCGCGCACGTGCAGCCAGATGCCGAGCGTCATCAGCGCGGCCGCGAACCAGAACGTCGCGGGCGGCAGCGCCGGCCAGATCAGCAACGACAGCACGACCCCGAACAGCGGGGCGATCGAAAAATACGCGCCGGTACGCGCGCTGCCGAGATGACGCAGCGCGACGACGAACAACACGAGGCTGATCCCGTAGCCGCCGAGCCCCGTCAGCATCGCCGCGGCCGTGACCGGTATCGCGGGCAGCGGCGCGCCGGTCGCCAGCGCGATGCCGACATTCACCGGCCCCGCGATCAGCCCTTTCACGCACGCAATTACCATCGCGTCGTTTGCGGCCACCTTGCGGGTCAGGTTGTTGTCGATCGCCCAGCACAGGCATGCGCCGACGATCAGCAGCGCGCCGACCGGCACGCCGGCCCGGCCCGGCGTCCACGACAACAGCGTGCCGCCTGCGACGATCGCCACCATGCCGAGGAATACCTGCGTATCCACGTTCTCGCGAAACACGAGCCACGCGATCACGGCCGTCAGCACGCCCTCGAGATTGAGCAGCAACGCGCTCGTGGCCGCCGGCGTGCTCGACAGCCCGAGCATCAACAGAGCTGGGCCGGCCACACCGCCCGCGGCAATCGCGCCGGCCAGCCACGGCAAGTCGGCCCGCTGCAACGGCGCGGCGTCCGCGGCCGGTGCACGACGGCTGTGCCAGCGGCGCAGCAGCATCCCGATGCCGAGCCCGACACCGCTGCCGAGATAGAAGAGGCCAGCGACCATGAACGGCGACATCGCGCCGATCAGCGCCTTGGCGAGCGGTGTCGCGGCGCCGAACAGCGCGGCAGCCGCGAGCGCGACGAAAATCGCGGAATGTCTCGGGTTCATGGTTCCGGTTGAGTCGACGTTGATGACGCTGGGCGTGGCCTTGGGTCGAGACGGGCTTGCCTTATTTTTCGAAAGACGGGGTGTATCGTCGCGATCGGCTTGCCCGCGCGCCGACGATCCAGTCCAGTCGTGATTATCGCGCGCCATTGTGTCGCGAGGAACAGGCGGAATCGCTCGCGCGTCGATCGACGCGTCCCGTTTCATCATTTCTGAACGCAAATTATCTGGTAGAGGCCGCTTTATTTCTCAGGTATACGAATCATTGGAACGCACACGACGCGGTCGACCTATCATGCGTGCCGACGCCGACCGACGAACGTGAATCGTCCGTTCGCGTTATCCGTGTTCGACAGGGAGGGGATGTACCGGCAGATTCAGCGCCGGTGGAGGCAGTCCCGACCTGCGTCTGTCGACGCAGGTCGGTCCGTCGTGTCATGCGCCGCCGCGACTTGCAGCGGGTATGCAGCGCGCGGTGCGGATTACTCGTTGCCGGCCGTTTGCCGTTCGACCTGCTGCGTGGCGTCGATCTGCTCCTTCGCTTCCGCTTTGGCTTGCGCCGGTTGCGGCGCGGCAGCGGCCTCGGCCTGATGCTCGGCCTTCGGCTGCTGCGGCGCACCCTTGGCCGATTGTGCCGCGCCCTTGCCGCCGGGGCGGCGAGCCTTCAGACGGCGCGCACGCGCCGCGTCGTCGTGCGTCACGCGCCCGGCTTCGTTGCCCTGCAGGTCGACACGCACCGCGTCTTCGACGAGGCAGGACCAGTAGCGGTTACCGCGGCACCACGTCGACATTGCTTCGCGTAGTTCCGCTTCATTGAGGCCCACGGCCTGCGCTTCGCGTGCGAGATCGTCCCAGATGCCGACCTTGAGCGGCACTTTGGGGGCCGGATTCTTCGGGAACGCGCGCGGAAACTTCCGCTGCAGTTTGCCGATTGCGACGATGACCGGATCGACCGGCGCCGACGGCTTCGCCGAAGCAGGCTTCGCCCGATGCTGCGCCTTCGCGCCGGCGCCCGGCTTGGCGCCGCGGGACGGCTGGTCGCCGGACTTCGGCTTCGCACCGGCGTCCGTCGGCGCCGCCGGCCGCTTCGCGTTGCGCTCCTGCTTGGCCTTCGCTGCGAGCTGCGCCCGCAATTCGGCAAGTTGTTCAAAACCCATAAATTCAATCCACCAGGAATATAAAGTGTGGTTCGTGCGGCCATGCCGCGCGGCGCAAAAGCAACGCCGCCATGCGTGCGGCCGGCCTGCCGCCGGTGCGGAACACGACGGGGCCGCATCGCGCACGCCACTCTGTTTCGGGCACCCGGCCTCGATGCCGGACAAGGCAGGAGTGGAAGTATACCGGTACGCGGGACGGCCGGTTGACTCGCCGGTCCGCATTTGCCCGGGCCGCGGCGCCGGAAATGCGTCCGCGCGGTCGTGTTGCGCATTATATGGATACGTTTCCGGATGTCACGCCATTCGCGGCCCGACCGGAAATCGGGCCATGCGAATGCTCAACGGGACACGCGATCTTCCGCGCGACAGCCATCGGACAGCGTCGTGTCCGCACCCCCGACCTCGCGCGACACTCCCCCTGACCCACGTTTGCGCCGACCTCGGGGTCCGATTCGTTGCGTCCGCATCGATCGCGTCGCGAACGAAAATATCGGAAAGTGCGTAGTATGGCCAAATCGACCTCGTTGGCAGCACGTCCCGCCTGTTTTTCACCGCGCGCCCGATCGGCGCGCGCGATCCCGTTGCCTGCGAAAGACCCGGTTACACGAGATGGAGCGGATGCATGGTTTCCCAAGACGACACCCCGCACGACGGCATCACGCGCGAGGAGATCCACCATCGGCAGATCGACATGCGCGGCTATCGGCGCAGCGATGGCCTGTTCGAAGTCACGGCCTGCCTCGCGGACCGCAAGACCAGCGATTTCACGCCGCCCGGCGGCGCGCGGACGGTCGCGGCGCTGACGCCGCTCCACGATCTTGGTGTGACGCTGGTCTTCGACGTCGACATGGTCGTGCGCGCCGTATCCACGTTCATCCGTTCGCATCCGTACGCGCAATGTCCAGGCGGCGGCGACTCGCTGCAGGCGCTCGTCGGATTGAACATCGGTGCGGGCTGGAACAGCGAGGTACGCAAGCGCCTGCCGTCTTGCGATACGTGCACGCACCTGAAGGAATTGCTCGGCCCGATCGCGACGACCGCCTATCAGACGATGGTCGGCATGCGGCGATCGTCGCTCGATTACCGCGACAGCGAGGGCAAGCCGCTCAAAATCGACAGTTGCCATGCATACGGCGCATCGCGCGATCTCGTCAAACGTCTTTGGCCCGAATACCACCGGCCTTCGGCAACGGCAAAGGGCCGCTGAAGCCTCGGCGCTCGGCGGTTCGGCGTCGTTGGCGGAATCGGTATTGCGCGGCCGGCGGCAGACCCAGCCTGCGTCGATTCGGCAGATCGGCGCCGCCGCATCCGTCATCAGAACACGCCCAATGCAAGCCCCGCAGCGAGGCCCGCACCGAGTTCGGCGCAGCGCGCGAGCGCGTCGCCGTCGATCGTCTTCGTCGCGAGAATACGCTCTGGCGTCTGCGCATGCGTGCAGACGATCAGCCCGGGCGCGACGTTCTTCAGCCGCCATCCGGTCGCGATCCGGTCGATCTGCCGCAACGCGTTCTGTCCGTCGCTTCCCGCGCAGATCATCGCCGCATACGGACGGCCGTTCACGCGATCGAGCGCCGCGTAGTAGCAGCGATCGAAGAAATCCTTCATCAGCCCGGACATCGCCGCAAGATTCTCCGGCGTCGCGAAGAGGTACGCGTCGGCCGCCAGCACATCGTCGGCGCTCGTCGCGTCCGCGCGCTGCAGCCTGACGTCGACGCCCGGCTGCTCGCGAGCCCCACCGGCAGCCGCTTCGGCCATCTGCTGTGTGCCTCCGGTCATCGTGTGATAGACGATCAACAGCGTCTTCATGGGTCGTTGCTCGCGGTCGGCTTCGGGGCGCGGACGGTATCGCCGGGTTGGGGCCGGATGGTCGGTCGGCACGGTTAAGTGCGATTGTGCGTTCGTTTTCTCCGAGTCGGCGGGCTTCGCGCATCGCAACGATTTCGATTGGCCCGCGCTTCCGGATGCTCGAGGATGCGGTTCAGTCCTGCGTGCGATGCGACGCGGCGCCGTCGTCCGGTCGCGCGTAGTACGCGAGGAACATGTCGGCGGCCGATTCCGCCACTTTCTGCTGCTCCTGCGCCGTCAGCGGCGGCTGGCCCATCGTGATCTGCGGCCAGAACGCGAATACCTTCACGGCGCCATGCAACTGATGCGCGGCGAACACCGGATCGGTGGCCGACAGACGGCCGGCCGCCGCGGCCGCACGCACCCAGACCGTGACGTCCTCCTCGCGCTCGCCGAGACGTTCGACCATGTCGCGCGCTCGTTCCGGCGAATGGATGGCCGCGCCGATCGCGACGCGCGCCAGCGCGAGAAACGCTTGGTCGTTCATCAACCGCAATTTGCGGTCGAGCAGCGCGAGCAGTTGCTCGCGCAGCGGCACGTCGGCGCGATAGGTCGGCGAGTCGCCGGTCCGGGTCGCATCCCACAGCTTGTGCAGGATTGCGGCGAACAGGGTTTCCTTGCCCGGAAAGTGGTTGTAGACGGTTCGTTTCGACACGCCCGCGCGCGCGGCAATGCGATCCATGCTCGTCGCATCGTAGCCGGCGGCGAGAAATTCCTCGATTGCCGCATCGACGATGGCCACGCGCTTTCGGTCAGTCAGGCGCTGAGGGGAAGTGCTGCTATTCATGGAGAAATTTTACACCGGGCAGTTTACTTATCCCAAAATAAACTACACTGCTTAGTGTACTTTATTCTTCGGACGAACCGGACATGGCATCGCCTCTCGTTTTGATTCACCGCATTCTGGGTCTCGCGGCCGCCCGACGTGGCCGGGCGCTGTCCGGCGGTTCGCCGCAGCACAATGGCGAGCGCTTTGCCAATGTCGCGCCACGGCCCGCCGAAGGATTGGGCAAGACGTTGGGCATTGCGTGGAACATGCTGGTCAACAAGCCGCGTCACACCGTGCCCGCCGGCACCCTGCCCGTCGATTCGCTGACCCGCGCGGAACTCGACGCGGCGCCCGATCGCAGCCTGTACCGGCTCGGCCATTCGACGCTGTTGCTGAAGTTGCGCGGCGAATTCTGGTTGACCGATCCGGTGTTTGCCGAGCGCGCGTCGCCGTTTCGGCGTATGGGTCCCAAGCGCTTTCATGCGCCGCCGATCGCGCTGGAAGAGCTTCCTCCGTTACGCGGCGT
>NZ_JBYQCG010000172.1:120423-122118 GCF_057837105.1 Burkholderia sp. APQ4-4ca
CGCCACGGCCCGCCGAAGGATTGGGCAAGACGTTGGGCATTGCGTGGAACATGCTGGTCAACAAGCCGCGTCACACCGTGCCCGCCGGCACCCTGCCCGTCGATTCGCTGACCCGCGCGGAACTCGACGCGGCGCCCGATCGCAGCCTGTACCGGCTCGGCCATTCGACGCTGTTGCTGAAGTTGCGCGGCGAATTCTGGTTGACCGATCCGGTGTTTGCCGAGCGCGCGTCGCCGTTTCGGCGTATGGGTCCCAAGCGCTTTCATGCGCCGCCGATCGCGCTGGAAGAGCTTCCTCCGTTACGCGGCGTGATCCTGTCGCACGATCATTACGATCACCTCGACCGCGACACGGTGCTCGCGCTGGCCGCCACCACCGACGTGTTCGTGACGACGCTGGGCGTCGGCGATCGGCTGATTGAATGGGGGATCGACGCGAACAAGGTGCGCCAGCTCGACTGGTGGCAAAGCGTGGACGTGGCAGGGGTGACGCTGACGGCAACGCCCGCCCAGCACTTCTCGGGACGCAGCCTGTTCGACGGCAACAGTACGCTGTGGGCATCGTGGGTGATCGTCGACGACGATTTGCGCCTGTTCTTTAGCGGCGATACGGGCTATTTCGACGGCTTCCGGGAGATCGGCGAGCGCCTCGGGCCGTTCGACGTCACGCTGATCGAAACGGGCGCCTATGATGCGCAATGGCCGTACGTGCACATGCAGCCGGAAGAAACCGTGCAGGCGCACATCGATTTGCGTGGACGCTGGCTGATCCCGATCCACAACGGCACGTTCGATCTCGCCATGCACCGCTGGCAGGAGCCGTTCGAGCGTGTCACGGCGTTGGCGCTCGTGCGCGGCATCGAGCTGTCGACACCGCGGATGGGCGAACGCCTCGATCTCGGCGCACCCCATCGTGGCGAGCGCTGGTGGCGCACGGTCGACGAGCGCGCGGCAGCACCGGCGGCGAAAACGCGACGCTGGCAGCTTTGCGCATCGCAGGCGACGAAATAGTCCGCCAGTCGCTGCGCGTGCTTTCCTGCAAGATGGCCGCGCCGCGACTCTGGGTGGTGAACGCGTTGCCGGCCTCCCCCTGCACGTCGACGGCCTGCCTGTCGACCCGATTACCTGAGTAGAGTCATGCATCCGGTATCCGTCCGATACATACCCGACCAACGAGACGACGACGTCGCCATCGCGGCATTCGACCACGCAGACCGCCGTTCGACCCGCCGCAGCCGCGAGAACGAATTGCGACAAACGCTCGCAGAGCGCGTCGCGAGATGGACCGAAGGCGTCGATCACCTCAATACGGCCATTCCCAACCTGAGCTTTCATCGAAGGGAAGCGCCGACGCTGCCGATGGAATGCATGGTCGAGCCGAGCTTCGGCCTCGTCGTTCAGGGCGCGAAGCGGGTCATGCAGAGCGGCGATGCCTACATCTACGACGCCGACCGCTTTCTGATCACGTCGCTCGATCTGCCCGGTTCGACGCAAATCATCGAGGCCAGCCCCGACAAACCGTTTCTCGGGCTCGGCCTCAAGCTCGATTTCCGCGTCATGGCCGAACTGATGATGCAAGTCGCGCCGGATCACGAGGATGCTCCAGCGGGCCGCGGCCTCGTCGTCGGCGACATGAACGAACTGCTGTACGACGCGCTGAACCGGCTACTCGCGCTGCTGGACGACCCGAACGCCA
>NZ_JBYQCG010000172.1:122138-124371 GCF_057837105.1 Burkholderia sp. APQ4-4ca
TGCATGGTCGAGCCGAGCTTCGGCCTCGTCGTTCAGGGCGCGAAGCGGGTCATGCAGAGCGGCGATGCCTACATCTACGACGCCGACCGCTTTCTGATCACGTCGCTCGATCTGCCCGGTTCGACGCAAATCATCGAGGCCAGCCCCGACAAACCGTTTCTCGGGCTCGGCCTCAAGCTCGATTTCCGCGTCATGGCCGAACTGATGATGCAAGTCGCGCCGGATCACGAGGATGCTCCAGCGGGCCGCGGCCTCGTCGTCGGCGACATGAACGAACTGCTGTACGACGCGCTGAACCGGCTACTCGCGCTGCTGGACGACCCGAACGCCATTGCCGTTCTCGCACCGTACATCGAGCGGGAAATCTACTATCGGCTGCTGACGAGCGACCAGGGCGCCCGCCTGCGCCAGATTGCGTCCACCGGCAGTCAGTGCAACCGCGTGTCGCGCGCGATCCGGTGGTTACGCGCTCACTACGATGAATCGTTGCGTGTCGATGATCTCGCGGCGCAAGTTCAGATGAGCAGTTCAACCTTCCATCATCACTTCCGCCAGCTCACCGGCATGAGTCCGTTGCAGTATCAGAAATGGATACGGCTCAACGAGGCGCGTCGGCTGATGCTGGCGGAGCGCCTCGACGCCGCGTCGGCGGCGTTCAGGGTCGGGTATGCGAGTCCGACCCAGTTCAATCGGGAATATAGTCGGCTGTTCGGTAATTCCCCGCGAAGGGATATCGATAGCCTGCGAAGTGGCGCGGACGTCGCTCTGTCGATCGTGGCGAGTTATTGATCGCGATCGCTGACTGTGGCGATGCATCGGTTTTGATGTGATCCGCCAAGTGCGGGATGGGATTTTCGCCTGCAGGTTGAGGGAAGTCGCGTCCCTTCCCAAGACTACGTGTATCAGCTGCGGTCCAGAGTCCTGCCTGCCAATTCTTCTCCCCACACTCCGCGACTTCCCGAATCTGGGGCGCGGCACAGGCGTTGTCACGTGACAACTGGCGCTAAATACCCGTGCATCTCGCGCTGAATTGGTGGTTCGAAGCGACCCTGCGGTGGACTGTTTCTCCGACACGCTGATGACATCCAGCAGCGCATTGCCGAAAACGTTTTATATACTACAAATCACGTATCAAGAACGACAAATCCGCCTGCAATTGCCCCTCTCCCTGATGCCGATGCCCTGAAATAGCATACGCCCCCATTTTCGCGCCTCATTGTGTTCATTTTGCGTGAAACAGGATGAAGAAAATGGCACAAGCCTTTGCCGCACAAGGATTTCCGGCAGGCATCGATTTTCGGCGAATGTTTCACGACCTGACGCATTTGGGTCGTCACATGCCACTGACACATGGTTTCACCGCCTATTGCGGCCGATATCCACGGTGAACTCGGGCATATTGAGCCTTTCCAGGCCGGGGAGAGGTGATTTGCCACGCTCTGCCCTATTGGCCGACACAAGCCGCACATCCAATTTCACCTCATAAAATGGGGACATATCAACATCGCCACAATACCGCCTTTTGGGGCGTACCTCGGCAGCTGGTCAGCAGCATAGCTTCGACACATGAGCGCACTCGACGATAGCGGAATCGCCACTCGAAGAAGTGCGGCCCTCGCTCCCAAGACGCTCCTTTTCAATCCCGCGCGGGACACTTCGCTTCATATAGCGGCCTACCACGCAAGTCTTCTGGACGTCGGCTCCTGTTGTCACGTGACAACTCCCTAGCGATTCACCGACGAGCCGGGGAACGGGAAGCTACGGGCGATGTTTTTACGCCCAGCGGTATGCCGCCTACACCACGAGTGCGCATCAACTATGACCATCGCTTGATGATCGCTAAATCCCCCTAGGTGGCGCGCGCCGGAATCCATTTGTCACGTGACAACTCGCTCGCTGCCGGAAAGGCGTACATGGCCACGCGCCGCATGCATTGGTAATTGAAGCGAAGAGATTTTTGCGGAAATACGAGACGCACCGTATCGAAGATTTCCCCACGGACGTATGCCCCAGAGAAATCGAGGGATTCAGCGACTTGTCACGTGACAACCATCTGTTTCCCCCGCGACCAATTCCATCACCGACATGAACTCGTAGCAAATTTCCAATCAGATCGACGCCCGACGAAACGCCCACTCTCTGCACAACGGCTTATAGACAGTAAAGACGGCGAGATTCCTGCGCATTTCGTTCTTTTGCGATCGGCATCGATATTTTTTATTGAATCGATATT
>NZ_JBYQCG010000173.1:0-3142 GCF_057837105.1 Burkholderia sp. APQ4-4ca
CGTGCATGCACCGCTGACGCTGCGTGAGCGGGCGGTGTTCATTCCACGGTTCGATCGCGCGCGAGTGGGTGACGGCGTTGTCCGGTTCGCCCAGGAAAGCATTGCTTCGTTGACGGGCAAGGCCGGCTTCGGCGTCGTGCCGAGTCACGACGAGGTATGCGCGCATCTCGTACGGCAATGTACCGATCCTCAGGCCGAGGTTGCGGAGTACTTGTGTCGCGACGTCGCCAATCTTGCGTTGGGCAATAAGGACAATCATGCGCGAAACACCGCGTTGCAACGCGATTTCCAAGGACGCATCGCGTTGACGCCGCTTTTCGACTTCGCGCCGATGTATTTGCATCCCGATGGCATTGCCCGACGCATGCGCTGGGAGGGAAATGACGGTGGCCGGCCCGACTGGGCGAGCGTGCTTGACACGGTGGTCCGGTCGAGCGAATCCCGGGCGGGGCGCGAGCGACCCGTGCTCGATCGCGATGCATTGCGGACGCGGCTGCGTGCAATGGCACCGCGCCTGCAGGAGATCGCCGATCAAGGAACGGATTGTGGGCTGGAGCCCGATGTGCATGCGTTTCTTAAACCGGGCCTGGAGCGGTTTGCGCGCGAACTGGATGCGCTGCGCTAAGCGGGGATGGCACCATGGACAAACGCTACAACACGATGCCGCTTCCCGAGCAGCTCGCACTGCGGCGGCAAGCGGTCGAGGAGGTTCTTGCACATCCTGAATGGACGCTGCGCGAATCGGTGCGTCATTTGAAGAAGACGATGCGGTTGACGAGTGCCGAAGTGGCCAAGCTGGCCGGCGTGTCGACCAAGACAATTCAGGATATCGAGCAGGGTCGCAGCGACGGGACGGTACAGACGATGAATCGCATCTTCGGCATGCTGGGGCTTAAATTGGGTGTGGTGCGACAGAACCCGTAGCTGGGCGGGACGTGTCGTCCGCGGGTCCCCGGTTATTGCCGCGCTGGCTGCATCCGGCCGAAGCCGCGGCCCAACGACAAAACGGCCGCCCGGTCATCGTTCGACCCGGGCGGCCGCTCCGCCTACTTCACCGCAAACAGCGTCAGGTTCATGAAGATCTTGAACGCATAGCCGAGCGTCACGGCGCCGATCACGCCGCCCGCCCACAGAACGACGAACCACATCCAGCCGCGCATCCGCGGCCGCGGCGCGCCGGGCTGGCCGGCGGTGGAATCAGTGGTGGTAGTAATGCTGGTCTTCATGGCGCACCTTGCCTCGGAATACCCAATAACCCATCGTCGTATAGGCGATGATGATCGGGAGGATAACCGCTGCGCCGACCAGCGTGAAGGTCTGGCTCGAACGCGGCGCCGCCGCTTCCCAGATCGTCATCGTCTGCGGAATCGCATAGGGAAACAGCGTGACGAGCAGGCCGACGTAGCCGAGCAGCACCAGCGCCAGCGCCAGCACGAACGGCGTCATGTCATGCCGGTCGCGCACCGCGCGGCGCATCCACACCGCGCATGCGGCCACGAGGAACGGCACCGGCAGCAGGCGCCAGAACAGCCCCGAGTCGAACCAGCGCTGCGCGATGGCCGGATCCTGCAGCGGCGTCCACAGGCTGATCACCGCGATGAAGCCGAGCAGCACGACGGTCAGCGGCCACACGACGCGATGCAGGCGGCGTTGCAGGTCGCCTTCGGTCTTCGCGACGAGCCAGCAGCAGCCGAGCAGCGCGTAGGTCACGATCAGGCCGAGGCCCGTCAGCAGGCTGAACGGCGTGAGCCAGTCGAACGCGCCGCCGGCGTACACGCCGTCCTTCACGTCGATGCCCTGCAGGAACGCGCCGAGCGCGATCCCCTGGAACACCGTGGCGCCGGCCGAGCCGCCGATGAACGCGAGATCCCACAGCTGCTTCGTGCGCCGTGCCTTCGCGCGGATCTCGAACGACACGCCGCGGAAGATCAGGCACACCAGCATGAAGATCAGCGGCAGGTACAGCGCCGACAGCACGGTCGAATAGACGATCGGGAACACCGCGAACAGCCCGGCGCCGCCGAGCACGAGCCACGTCTCGTTGCCGTCCCACACGGGCGCGACCGTGTTCATCATCAGGTCGCGTTCCTTCTCGTCCGGGAAGAAGGGGAAGACGATGCCGATGCCGAGGTCGAAGCCGTCGAGCACGACGTACATGAAGAGCCCCAATGCGATGATCGCGGCCCAGATTACGGTGACGTCCATAGGTTTTCTCGTTTGCGAATGGGGTGGGCTCAGACGGTCTCGATCAGCTCGTCGACGGCCGACATCGGGCGGCGCGCGGTGTGATCGGGGCGCGTGTCCGGTTTATCGTCGTGCTTGACGTCGGGCAGCGCGGGGCCGGCCTTCATCAGCTTCAGCATGTAGTACACGCCGGTGCCGAACACGAGGAAGTACACGATCACGAACGTCATCATCGACAGGCTGACCTGCTGCACCGACAGCGGCGACACGGCCTGCGCGGTGCGCATCACGCCATATACGACCCACGGCTGGCGGCCCGCTTCGGTCGTCACCCAGCCGGCGAGCAGCGACACGAAACCGGTCGGGCCCATCACGAGCGCGAAGCGCTGGAACCACTTCGATTCATACAGGCGGCCGCGGCGGCGCAGGAACCACGCGAGCGCGGCGAGGCCGATCATCGCGAAGCCGAGGCCGACCATGATCCGGAAGCTCCAGAACACGACCGTCGAATTCGGGCGGTCTTGCGGCGGGAAGTCCTTCAGCCCGCGGATCTCGCCGTCCCAGCTGTGCGTCAGGATCAGGCTGCCGAGGTGCGGCACCTTCACCGCGTAGCGGGTCGTTTCGGCTTTCATGTCGGGAATGCCGAACAGGTTGAGCGCGGTGCCGCCCTTTTCGGTTTCCCACAGCCCTTCGATCGCGGCGATCTTCGCGGGCTGGTGCTTCAGCGTGTTGATGCCGTGCTGGTCGCCGATCACGGCCTGCAGCGGCGCGAGCACGAGCAGCAGCCACAGCGCCATCGAGAACATCTTCTTCACGCCCTTGTCGCGGCGCCCCTTCAGCAGGTGCCACGCGCCCGTCGCGGCCACCACCAGCGCGGCGACGATGAACGCGGCGATCGCCATGTGGAACAGGCGGTACGGGAACGACGGGTTGAAGATGATCGCGAACCAGTCGGTGG
>NZ_JBYQCG010000174.1:0-2626 GCF_057837105.1 Burkholderia sp. APQ4-4ca
ACTCTTCGTCCGCATGCAGGCGCCGCCACACTTCCTCGTGCAGCGAGTAGTTGTAGTGGATGCCGGCGATGCACTGCATCGTGCGGCCGTAGCGATACGCGAGGCCGCGCCGGTACACCGTCTTCAGGCGGCCGATGTTCGACGTGCCGTAGTTGGCGATCGGGATCTCGTCGTCGGCCGGCAGCAGGCCCGGCATCGAGTCGTTCCACAGGATCTCGTCGCCGAGCGATGCATACACGTAGCGATGCAGATCGTCGAGGCGCTCGAGCGTGAGCGCGGCGTCGCGCTCCGCGGGCGTGATCAGTTCGATCAGCGCTTCGGAATAGTCGGTCGTCAGCGCCGGATGCGTGAGCGCCGAGCCGAGCGCGCGCGGATGCGGCGTGAACGCGATCATCCCGTCGCGCGTCACGCGCAGGCTTTCCTTCTCGATGCCGCGCAGGCCGTCGGGCAGATGCTGCCGCGTCGGGCCCGAGCTCAGCGCGTCGAGACGTTTCAGCAGCAGTTCGGACTGGCGGTGAGTCATGGTGTTCGACATGGAGACGCAAGTGCGTGACGGCCGCGTGCAGAACGCCGCGCGCGGCCGGCTGGATTGTTGGTCGCTTCGTTGGTAGCGGGCACTTTAACATCTCGCCGAAAGCCGCGCTTGAGGTGGCCGCGGGCACGGCGCGCGGGCCTGAGCGGGCGATCGGGCGGGCCGGGCGCGGCAGCTCGGGCCCGTATCACCGGTTGCGGACGAGGCTGATCGGCACGCCGGTCGGCGAAATTCGTCGGATGAAACGTGAACGGCGAACGGGTGGCGGCAGGTGCAACCGTGCCGCTGGATTGATCGCGAAACGACGCGTACGCAGGCATCGCACGCGCTACATCCGGCCGGCCCCGGCGGGGATCGGCAAGCGCCGTGACGGGGCCGCGTCCCGCCCCGGCGCTTGACGCCTACCGGATGTCGGCACCGCCTGTGCAACGGGTTGGGCACAGCCCGCGTTGCGGGTCGCACCGGCCACGGACCGCCGTGCTTACCCGCCGCGCGCGCCGCCCGCCCGGTCGGCTACTTCGTTCCACAAATGCAGCGCCGCATACGCGCGCCACGGCCGCCAGCCTTCGGTGCGGCGCTTCTGGCTGGTGAGCCGGTCGAGCGCCGGGTCGCGCGCGGCGATCGACTGCATCAGCACGAGATCGGAGGCCGGCCACGCGTCCGGATCGCGCCATGCGCGCATCGCGATGTATTCGACGGTCCACGGGCCGATGCCGGGCAGCTCGAGCCACGCGCTGCGCAGCGTCGCGAGATCGGCATGCGCGCGATCGACCGGCACATCGCCGGCCGCCACCGCGCGCGCCACGCCGGTCAGCGCCGCCACGCGCTTGCCGGGCATCCCGATCTTGTCGAGATCGCACGCGGCCAGCGCGTCGGGCGTCGGGAAACGCCATGCGGGCGCGCCGTCGTCTTCCGGCATCACGCGTTCGCCGGCCCGCTCGACGAGCCGGCCGACGATCGTCGTCGCGGCCTTCACGCTGACCTGCTGGCCGACGATCGCGCGCACGGCCAGTTCGAACCCCGACCATGCGCCCGGCACGCGCAGCCCCGGCGCGGCCTCGACGAGCGGCGCGAACCACGGATCGCGCGCGAGTCCGCCGCCGATCGTGGCCGGATCGGCGCCGAGGTCGAACATCGTCGCGACGCGCGCGGCGAACGCGTCGTCGACGTGACGCGCGACCGCCCCTTCGACGGTCGCGACCAGGCAATGCTTGCGCGGATGTTTCGTGACGGTGAGCCGGCCCGCCTCGCCGTGCAGATCGACGATGCGGCGATACACGCCGTCCGCGACCTGCTCGACGCCCGGAATCGCGCGCCCGCTGAAGAAGCGCAGCACGCGCGCCCAGTCGTACGGCGCCTGGTAGCGCAGTTCCATCTGCGCGGACAGCGGCGCCAGGCCGCCGTTCGCCAGGGACGTAATCGTTATTTTCTCGATGCTCAAACCGCACTGCCCTCCGTCTCCGGTTCGGTTTCATCGTTGCGAACATGACGCGCCTCGGCCGCGAGCAGCGTCGCCTTGCGACGCACGCCCCAGCGGTACCCGGCGAGCGCGCCGCCCTTTTGCACGACGCGGTGACACGGGATCGCGAGCGCGACCGGATTCGACGCGCACGCGGACGCGACCGCCCGCACCGCGCGCGGCGAGCCGAGCGCCTCGGCGATCTCCGAATAGCTGCGCGTTTCGCCGTACGGGATATGCGTCAGCGCTTCCCACACGCGCTGCTGGAACGCGGTCGGCGCGATGTCGAGCGGGAGATCGAATGCGTGCCGCGTACCGTCCAGGTACGCGCGGATCTGCGTGACGAACGGCGCGAGCCGCGCGGCCGCTTCGACCAGTTCGGCGCGTGCGAACGTGTCCTTCAGCTCGCCGACGAGCGACGCCGCGTCGTCGCCGAACGCGATCCGGCAGATACCTTGTTCGGTGGCGGCGACGAGCACCGTGCCGAGCGACGTCGACGCGGTCGCATAGTCGATCCGCAGGCCGGCGCCCTGACGGCGGAACGCGGACGGCGCCATCCCCAGCTCGCGCGGCACCGACGCATAGAGCCGCGACGGCGAGTTGAACCCTGCGTCGACGGCCGCCTGCGTGACCGG
>NZ_JBYQCG010000175.1:0-12648 GCF_057837105.1 Burkholderia sp. APQ4-4ca
CCCGAAGGTCCCCCGCTTTCATCCGTGGATCGTATGCGGTATTAATCCGGCTTTCGCCGGGCTATCCCCCACTACAGGACATGTTCCGATGTATTACTCACCCGTTCGCCACTCGCCACCAGGTGCAAGCACCCGTGCTGCCGTTCGACTTGCATGTGTAAGGCATGCCGCCAGCGTTCAATCTGAGCCAGGATCAAACTCTTCAGTTCAAACCTGTTACTGTTTTCGGTTCTTGCGAACCGGTCGCTCACTCAAAGCTGACAGGAATATGAATCACTTCATAAACCTGACTTACTTTAGTGTGAGACTCTTGATACTTTCGCTATCTGATCCGAGGATCAGCTCGCTGCCATCAAGCGCCCACACTTATCGGCTGTTAATTTTTAAAGAGCATTTCCGCGAGGAACCTAGCGTTTCTCAGCAGCGCTGCGTTTTCAGCAGCAGAGAAGCGAGATTATGAACCGTGTTTCGCAACTCGTCAACAACTTTCTACACGACTTTGTTGCGACTGCGGGGCTCAACTTCCTGTGCCGCCAAGGCTCGCTACTTCCGAACCCCGACAGCACCGCTTCCCTTCCTCCCGCGCCGTGTTTGCGTTAGCGCGAAAGAGGCGTGATTCTAAGCACCCGCCCCCATCCGCGCAAGCCCTTTGTGAAGAAAGTTTGAAAAAGCCCCCGTGCGCTCACGCGCACGGGGGCTTTGGGCTCGCGGAACGATGTCGCGTTGCCGGCCCGCAGGCCATCGGCAACCTTTCCCTCTATATATGGAGGCGCGTCACTTGCCGCCCACCGCAGCCCGCAGTTGCTCGACGGGCACCGCGTCGGCCATCGCCGTGTAGCCCGCATCGCTCGGATGGATGCCGTCACCGCTATCGTATCGGCGCTGCAGCATGCTCGGGCGCGCCGGATCGCGCAGCACGGCGTCGAAGTCCACTACACCGTCGAACCCGCCGCCACTCCGGATCCACCGGTTCACCTCGAGCCGGATCGCTTCCCGCCCGGCCGGCAACGCCGCCGGCGTCAGCGTCGCGCCGAAGACCTTCACGCCCTGGCGATGCGCCGCCTCGATCAGCCGGCGATAGCCGTCGATCAGCGACGCGGCCGTCACCTGCGTATGCGGGTGATCGCAATCCAGCCCCGCGCGCGGCGGCATCGCCGCGAAGTTGATGTCGTTGATACCGATCAGCACGATCGCCGCCTTCACGCCCGCGCGCGACAGCGCGTCACGCTCGAACCGCGATGCCAGCGACATGCCGTAGCACGGGGAATCGCTGAGCAGCCGATTGCCGCTGATGCCGAGATTCACGACGCCGATCGAATCGGCGCCCGACGCCGTCAGCCGGCGTGCGAGAGCGTCGGGCCAGCGACGGTTCCGGTTCAGGCTGGAGCGCAACCCGTCGGTGATCGAATCGCCGATCGCGGCGATGCTGCCGCGTGCGGAGCCGGCTTCGACGGCGAGCTCCGTCACCCATGCATATTGAGTAAACCGGGTGCGGAACGCGGCGGCACCCGGATCGCCCACATGATCGCCCGGCGCCGATACGTAGTTGAACTGGTTCGACACGCGATGCCAGACCGTCATCCGCTGGTTCGGCCCCATCTGGAGACTGATCGCATACGGCTGCGCGGCCGTCACGTCGATCGACACCGGGTCGCTTTCGAGGGCCTGGCCCGGCGCGAGCGTCACCGACGCCTTGCCGCCGAACCGCACCGGCACCGCCACGCCGCCGGCGAGCGCCGCCCCCTCGCCGGCCCGCGCGAGGCTCGCGGCCTCGACGACCAGCGGCGTGCGACCGTACACATTGCTCACGCGGAGCCGCGCGGCTCGCCCGGACACGGTCGGGTAGACGATCTGCCGTACGGTTCGCCCGGCCACGTCGGGTGCGCGGTAGAGCGGCGGCGGTGCGGCAAGATCGGGAATCGGCTGCAGCGCGGTCGCCCACGCGGCGACCCAACCCACCTGCGCGGTCGGCGCGGCCAACGCCGCCAGCGGCGACGCGAAAACGGCCGCGCCCAGCACGGCCGCGGCGAAACTGCTTCGAAATGACATCGGCAAAAATCCTCATCGGAAAGCGGGCATTGTGCCGCAGAAGACGCGAGACCCGCGTGCGAGGCCACACTTGCGCGACCCGATTGCGCCCCCGCGTCCCTCGTTTACCCGGCTCCCGCCGAAAATACGCAACAAATTTATTAACCGACCGGTCGGTTGGTTTATACTGCGCACACATTCAACCGGACGAGAGTTTTCGCCATGTATACGCAATCCCTCGACATCCCCGGCAACGTCGCGCCGCTCGACGCCGCAGCCGAGTCGCCCGAGCAGGCGCGGTTCGATGCGGTGATGGCCGCGGACGGCAAGATCGAGCCGCAGGACTGGATGCCCGACGCGTACCGCAAGACGCTGGTGCGCCAGATCTCGCAGCACGCGCATTCGGAAGTCGTCGGCATGCTGCCGGAAGGCAACTGGATCTCGCGCGCGCCGAGCCTCAAGCGCAAGGCGATCCTGCTCGCGAAGGTGCAGGACGAAGCCGGCCACGGCCTCTATCTGTATAGCGCGGCCGAAACGCTCGGCGTATCGCGCGACGCGCTGATCGACGCGCTGCACGCCGGCAAGGCGAAATACTCGAGCATCTTCAACTACCCGACGCCGACCTGGGCCGACGTCGGCGTGATCGGCTGGCTGGTCGACGGCGCCGCGATCATGAACCAGATCCCGCTGTGCCGCTGCACGTATGGCCCGTATGCGCGCGCGATGATCCGTGTGTGCAAGGAAGAGTCGTTCCATCAGCGCCAGGGTTTCGACGCGCTGCTGTCGATGATGAAGGGCAGCGACGCACAGCGCGCGATGGTCCAGCAGGCGGTCGACCGCTGGTGGTGGCCGGTGCTGATGATGTTCGGCCCGAGCGACGCCGATTCGGTCCACAGCAGCCAGTCCGCGAAATGGGGCATCAAGCGGATCTCGAACGACGATCTGCGCCAGAAATTCGTCGATGCGACGGTCGACCAGGCGAAGGTGCTCGGCGTGACGCTGCCCGACCCCGACCTGAAATGGAACGAAGCGCGCGGCCACCACGACTACGGCGCGATCGACTGGGACGAATTCTGGCGCGTGGTCAACGGCGACGGCCCGTGCAACAAGGAACGCCTCGCGACTCGCGTGAAAGCGCACGAGGACGGCGCCTGGGTGCGCGAAGCCGCGCTCGCGCACGAAGCGAAGCGCCGCGCCCGCGCCGAACAGCACGCCGCCTGAGCGGCACCCCCGAATTCAGGAATCAGGAGAAAGCGATGAACAAGGAATGGCCGATCTGGGAAGTGTTCGTGCGCAGCAAGCAGGGCCTCGACCATAAACACTGCGGCAGCCTGCACGCCGCCGACGCGACGATGGCGCTGCGCATGGCGCGCGACGTCTATACGCGCCGCCAGGAAGGCGTGAGCATCTGGGTGGCGCCGTCGTCGGCGATCACCGCGTCGGATCCGAGCGAGAAGGCCGAACTGTTCGAGCCGGCGGGCGACAAGATCTACCGTCACCCGACGTTCTACACGCTGCCCGACGAAGTCAACCACATGTAACGCCCGCGCCATGACGATCACGCCCGAACACCTCTCCTACGTGCTGCGCCTCGCGGACAACGCGCTGATCCTCGGTCAGCGCAACGCCGAATGGTGCGGCCATGGCCCGATCCTCGAGGAAGACATCGCGCTCACCAACATGAGCCTCGACCTCATCGGCCAGGCGCGCATGCTGTACACGCACGCGGCCGAGCTCGAGCGCCAGCTGACCGGCGCGACGAAGACGGAAGACGATTACGCGTACTTCCGCACCGAGCGCGAATTCGCGAACTTCACGCTCGCCGAACTGCCGCACTACGGCCCGGTGTCCGGTACCGCGCACGCAGACAAGGACTACGCGGTGACGATCGTGCGCAACTTCCTGTACGCGACGCTGATGCTGCACGTGTGGAGCGCGCTCGAAACGTCGACCGACACGCAACTGGCCGCGATCGCCGCGAAATCGGTGAAGGAAACCCGCTATCACGTGCAGCATGCGCGCGAATGGCTCGTGCGCCTCGGCGACGGCACCGACGAATCGCACCGCCGCGCGCAGGCCGCGCTCGACTACCTGATGCCGTACACGCGCGAATGCTTCGTCGCCGATGCGATCGACGACGCGATCGTCGCCGCGGGCATCGGCCCGGCACCGGCCGCGATCGAGGCCGCGTGGCGCGCGGACGTGGACGACGCGCTCGCCGAAGCCACGCTCGCGCTGCCGGCGCCGGTGAAGCATGTGACGACCGGCAAGCAGGGCGAGCACTCGGAACACATGGGCTACCTGCTCGCCGAAATGCAGAGCCTCGCGCGCCAGCACCCCGGCGCGAGCTGGTAACCGGCCCACGCCACGGAGCCCGACGATGTCCGCCCAGACCGCCGCCCCTGCCCACGCCGCCCCCGCCGCGCACCGCGACGATCCGCTGCTCGCCCGCGCGTGGGACGTGCTGGAGGCCGTGCCCGATCCGGAGATTCCGGTCGTGTCGATCCGCGAGCTCGGCATCCTGCGCGACGTCCGCCGCGCGGACGACGGCCGGCTCGAAGTCGTGATCACGCCGACCTACTCGGGCTGCCCGGCGATGTCGCAGATCGCCGAGGACATCGCCGCCGCGCTGCAGGCAGCCGACCTGCCGCCGCACCGGATCGAGACGGTGCTCGCCCCCGCGTGGACGACCGACTGGATCACGCAGGAAGCGCGCGACAAGCTGCGCGCGTACGGCATCGCGCCGCCGGTCGGCCAGTGCGGCAGCGCCGCGCCGCGGGAGCACGTCGTGCGCTTCGTGCCGCGGCCTGCCGCGGCGCCCGCGTGCCCGCGCTGCGGCTCCGCGCGGACCGAACGTCTCGCGCAATTCGCGTCCACGGCCTGCAAGGCGCTGTATCGCTGCATCGACTGCCGCGAACCCTTCGACTACTTCAAACCCTACTGAGATGAAACAGCCCCCACGCTCTCTTCGTTCGCTGCCTCCCGAGGGGGCTGACGCCCCCCTTGGGGCGGCCCGGCGGGGGTCGTCGTCGACCCCGCAATTTCATCCGCTGCGTATCCGCGACGTGCGGCCCGAGACCGCCGACGCCGTGACCGTCTCGTTCGACGTGCCGCCCGAGCTGCGCGACGCATACCGTTTCACGCAGGGCCAGTTCGTCACGTTGAAGACCCACATCGACGGCGAGGAGACGCGCCGCTCGTATTCGATCTGCGTCGGCACGACGGACTACGATCGCGACGGCGAACTGCGCATCGGCATCAAGCGCGTGCGCGGCGGCCGCTTCTCGAACTTCGCGTTCGACACGCTGAAGCCCGGCCACACGATCGACGTGATGACGCCGGACGGCCGCTTCTTCACGCACCTGAACGCCGACCACGGCAAGCAGTACGTTGCGTTTTCCGGCGGCTCGGGGATCACGCCGGTGCTCGCGATCGTGAAGACCACGCTGGAACTCGAGCCGCGCAGCACGTTCACGCTGATTTACGGCAACCGCAGCGTCGACGCGATCATGTTCGCCGAGGAGCTCGAGGACCTGAAGAACCGCTACATGAACCGCTTCGTCCTCTATCACGTGCTGTCGGACGACCTGCAGGACGTCGAGCTGTTCAACGGCGTGCTCGACCAGGCGAAATGCGCGGAATTCCTCGCGACGCTGACGCCGGCCGACGCGATCGACGAGGCGTTCATCTGCGGCCCGGCGCCGATGATGGACGCGGCCGAAGCCGCGCTGAAGGCGGCCGGCGTGCCGCCGGCGAAGGTGCACGTCGAGCGCTTCGGCACGCCGCTGCCTCAGGCCGGCGCACCGGTGGTCGAGATCACCGACCAGACGCCGGCCGCCGACCTCGAGATCGTGCTCGACGGCAAGAAGCGCAAGCTGCGTCTGCCGTACGAAGGCGTGAGCCTGCTCGACGTGGGCCTGCGCGCGGGCCTCGCGCTGCCGTACGCATGCAAGGGCGGCGTGTGCTGCACGTGCCGCGCGAAGGTGGTCGAAGGCGAAGTGCGCATGGAAAAGAACTACACGCTCGAGGAGCACGAAGTAAAGGACGGTTTCGTGCTGACGTGCCAGTGCCACCCGATCAGCGACAAGGTCGTCGTGAGCTTCGACGAGCGTTGAGCGGCATCGCGTCGCGGCGCCGGACGGTTTCTCGCCGTCACACATCTCGCTTACACTAGGGGCCGCCGGCCGGCTGGACAACCGCAACGTCCGCCCGGCCGGCGGTTTTCTTTTGTTGACGACAGGCCGATGAGTACCATTCATGTGATTCAGGGCGGCACCGCCGCCGCGTCGCTGCGCGAGGCCCTTGCGCAAGCCGGACGCGACGAGCGCGTCGTCGGTTTGCTCGACGATCTCGGCGTCGGGCCGCTGAAGGGCGCCGACGAGACGCCCGACACGCGCGCCACCTTCTGGCAGCACGTGCTCGGCGACCAGATCCCCGACTGGAACGCGGAAATCGAGGCCGAATTCGCGCGCCTCGACCAGCTCGCGACGGAGACCGGCCAGGTCGTCGTGTGGCACGCGCCGAGCGTCGGCGACAAGCTGCTGTTGCGCCGCGTCGCCTATCACCTGCGCAACGTGCCGCAGCGCCTGAACGAGGTGCGGCTGTCGGCCGCCGACCTCGACGCCGCGCAGCGCGCAGCGCTGTCGCGTACCGACCAGGCGTGCGCGACCGGGATGTTCTCGCCCGCGGAGCTGGCGCGCAAGCGGCCGGCGGCCGCGCCGGTCTCGGTCCTGCGCATCGGCCGCCTCGCGCTCGAATGGCAGGAAGCGAAGCACCTGAACGCCGAGCTGCGCTATTGGGTCAGCAACACGATCAAGAGCGGCTACTACGCCGATCTCGACGCACTGATCGTCGCGCGCGCGGAACCCGACTGGCAGCCCGCGCGGCGCCTCGTCGGCAGCATCATGGCCGCCGCCGACCGCGGCGGGCTGTTCGTCAGCGACTCGATCGCGTGGTGGCGCTGCCGCGAACTCGCGGCAGCCGGCCGGCTCGAGCTGCAGGACGACGCGCCCGACGCCCTCTCTTCCACGCAGGTGCGCGCCGCCGCGCATCGCTAATCTTCCGCATTCGACCATGGCCCGAACCCGAGCGCCCGACCACGAATCCCAGCGCGAGCAGATCCTCGATCTGGCCGCCGAGAAATTCGCGCAGACGAGCTACCCAAGCACGTCGATGTCCGATCTCGCGACCGCGAGCGGCACGTCGAAGGCGCGGCTCTATCACTATTACGAGAGCAAGGAAGCGATCCTGTTCGACCTGCTCGACCGCTACACGAAACGGCTGATGCTGATCATCGCCGAGGTCGAGGGCGCGAGCCAGCGGCGCGGCCTCAGCGAGCGCGACGCGTTCGCCGAGCTCGTGCGCGCGTTCCTCGCCGAATACGAGACGTCGCACAGCCGCCACGTCGCGCTGCTCAACGACGTGAAGTATCTGGAGGACGCGCAGCGCGAAATCGTGCTCGACCGCCAGCGCGACATCGTCGCGGCGTTTACGCGGCAGCTCGCGCGCGCGTATCCGGACCGCATCTCGAAAGAAAACCAGACCTCGGTGACGATGATGGTGTTCGGGATGATCAACTGGACCTTCACGTGGCTGAAGCCGGGCGGCCGCCTTGGCTACCGCGACTTTGCCGAACAGGTGATCGACCTGATCGAACGCGGACTGTCGACGGCGGCCTGATTGCCGCGCGGCAGCATGCGTTGCGCGACGGGCACAGCCGACCGCCCGCCGCGCATTTCATATGATGAATTTTAAATCCGTTCAAAATCAATACGTTACAGAATGAACTAAGCGGATTTAGAATTCCTCCTCAGCACAAACACCGTCAAATACGGGTTTTCCCCAACCCCGCTCGGGTAAAATGCTGCTGCATTGCACAACCCGTTTGTGCGCCCACACTGAGGAACCCACGATGAACACGCAATTCAACGGCCGTGCCGATGCTGTCGGCAAGGTCGGTACTGCGCCGGTTCTCGTCAGGGAACTGGCTTCCAAAGACCGTGAGCAGATGCTCACCCACTTTCTCTCGCTCGACGAAGAGGACCGCCTGCTGCGCTTCGGCCAGATGGTGCCCGACCACGTGATCGAGAACTATGTCCGCACGATCGATTTCGGTCGCGATACCGTGTTCGGCGTGTTCGACCACGAACTCGAACTGATCGGCGTCGGCCACCTGGCCTATCTGCCGGCCGAAGGCGACACGCGCACGGCCGAATTCGGCGTGTCGGTGCTCGAAAGCGCGCGCGGCCGCGGCGTCGGCTCGAAGCTGTTCGAGCGCGCGGCGATCCGCAGCCGCAACACGCACGTGACGATGCTTTACATGCATTGCCTGTCGCGCAACGCGACGATGATGCACATCGCGAAGAAGTCCGGGATGCGGATCGAGTACGCGTACGGCGAAGCCGATGCGTATCTGTCGCTGCCGCCGGCCGACCACTCGACGATCATCGCCGAGATGATGCAGGAACAGGCCGCGGTGTTCGATTACGCGATGAAGCGCCAGGCGCGCCGTACGACGAAGTTCATCGAATCGCTGATGCCTGCCGCACTGACGGCCTGACGTCGACGACGTCGGCCAGCCGGGCCGCGCCCGCGGCGCGCCCGGCGCCCCCTCCTCCCTTCCCCGTGCACTAGCGCACCGAACGGATCGGCAACGCCGTCGTTTCCTTGAAGCAATCGAGCGAGAAGCTCGTTTTCACGTCGATCACCGACGGGTGATGCAGCAGATGCTCCTGCACGAAGCGGGAGAAATGCGCCATGTCCTCGACCTGCACGCGCAGCAGGTAATCCATGTCGCCCGTCATCGCGTGGCACGCGACCACTTCCGGCCAGGTCTGCACGGCCGCGCGGAACAGCTCCGCATGGGTCGCGCCCGCGCGCGCCGACGTCTCGTCGGCTCGCATCGGCGCGAGGCCGCCGCGCTTTTCGAGCCGCACGCTCACGTAGGCGAGCAGGTCGAGCCCGAGCTTCTGCGGATTCAGCAGCGCGACGTAGCCGGTGATCACGCCGATTTCCTCGAGCCGCCGGATTCGCCGCAGGCACGGGCTCGGCGACAGGTTCACGCGCTCGGCGATCTCCTGGTTCGACAGGCGCCCGTTCTCCTGAAGAATCGCGAGAATGCGCCGGTCGATGGCATCCAATTCGGCTTGCGCCATCTTCTGCCCTCCGCTGATTATTTTGAGACTGGAAATTGCGCCATCGTAGGCGCGGGCGATTAAGTTCGCAAGTTTCCGCTCGCGACCGCCCGCTACACTCTGTCGCATGTCTCGGCTTGCCGCGCCCGCTCATCGCGGGCGCGGCCGTCGACACCGAACCACGCCGGGCACGCGCACGCCGCCCCGGCCGATCGCCCCGCACAGGAGACACGACATGCAGATCCCCACCTGGGACAACCCCGTCGGCACCGACGGCTTCGAATTCATCGAATACACGGCACCGGACCCGAAAGCACTCGGACAACTGTTCGAACGGATGGGTTTCACCGCGATCGCGCGCCACCGCCACAAGGACGTGACGGTGTACCGGCAGGGCGACATCAACTTCATCATCAACGCCGAACCCGATTCGTTCGCGCAACGCTTCGCGCGGCTGCACGGCCCGTCGATCTGCGCGATCGCGTTCCGCGTGCAGGATGCCGCCAAGGCGTACAAGCACGCGCTGGAACTCGGCGCATGGGGCTTCGACAACAAGACGGGCCCGATGGAGCTGAACATCCCGGCGATCAAGGGCATCGGCGATTCGCTGATCTACTTCGTCGACCGCTGGCGCGGCAAGAACGGCGCGCAACCGGGCGCGATCGGCGACATCAGCATCTACGACGTCGACTTCGAGCCGATTCCCGGCGCGAATCCGAACCCGGTCGGCCACGGCCTCACCTACATCGACCACCTGACGCACAACGTGCATCGCGGCCGCATGCAGGAATGGGCCGAGTTCTACGAGCGGCTGTTCAACTTCCGCGAAGTGCGCTACTTCGACATCGAAGGCAAGGTGACGGGCGTGAAGTCGAAGGCGATGACGTCGCCGTGCGGCAAGATCCGCATCCCGATCAACGAGGAAGGCTCGGACACGGCCGGCCAGATCCAGGAATACCTCGACGCGTATCGCGGCGAAGGCATCCAGCACATCGCGCTCGGCGCGAGCGACATCTACCAGGCGGTCGACGGGCTGCGCAGCAAGGAAGTGAAGCTGCTCGACACGATCGACACGTATTACGAACTGGTCGACCGCCGCGTGCCGAACCACGGCGAATCGCTGGACGAGCTGAAGAAGCGCAAGATCCTGATCGACGGCGCGCGCGACGACCTGCTGCTGCAGATCTTCACCGAGAACCAGATCGGGCCGATCTTCTTCGAGATCATCCAGCGCAAGGGCAATCAGGGCTTCGGCGAAGGCAACTTCAAGGCGCTGTTCGAATCGATCGAGCTCGACCAGATCCGCCGCGGCGTCGTGCAGGACAAGGCCTGACGCATCGGCCGCGCGGCGGCGGCCCGGGGCGACCGCGCGAGCCGGCCGCGCAAAGAAAAAAGGGCGGGAATCCGACGATTCCCACCCTTTTCGCATGCCGGCGCAAACCCGCGGGTCGCGGGCCGCGCGATCGCGTCAACGCACGTTCGCCGTCGACTCGGCGGCACGCTCGGCCGACAACCGGGCCGCGGCGTCCTGGGCCGGCACGATCTGGCGCATCTGCGCGCCGGCTGCCGCCAGCGCGCTCGCGCCGCGCGCGTGCACCGGGCCCGTCATCGAGAAAAACGCGGCGGACACGATCAGGAAACTCTGGATATGACGTGTGTTCATTGCACCTCCTGTAAAACTGCCGGCGCCTCCCCGACTGCGTCGGAACGAACCTACGCGGCCGGGCACCTCCAGCAGGCCGACAAGATTAACGGCATTTGCCCGCAGATCAACGCCGCTTTACATGCTTTTACATGATGTAACGCATCCTCTCACCCCGTTTGATGGTGCACGGCCGCCCTTTCCCCCGCGTTGCGACCGATGGGCGGCGGGTTTGCCCCAGTGCTACCATCCCTTAAAACCGGCGAACATGCCGGCCACTGCAGACGCGCCCAAAAGATGCCGACGCAACCGAAGTTTTGGTGATCCCAGACCGGGTGGAGGAGACAGTTAATGAATGCCCCGCTAGACGCGGACCAACGCGCGTCGCTAGAAGCCGCGCTGAAGTCCGTCACGCTTGACGACAAATACACGCTGGAACGCGGCCGCGCGTACATGAGCGGCATCCAGGCCCTCGTGCGCCTGCCGATGCTCCAGCAGGAACGCGACCGCGCCGCCGGTCTCAATACGGCCGGCTTCATCTCCGGCTATCGCGGCTCGCCGCTCGGCGGCCTCGATCTGTCGCTCTGGAAAGCCAGGCAGCACCTGGCCGCCCACCAGATCGTGTTCCAGCCCGGCCTCAACGAAGATCTCGCCGCCACCGCCGTGTGGGGCTCGCAACAGGTGAACCTGTACCCCGGCGCGAAATACGACGGCGTGTTCGGCATGTGGTACGGCAAGGGCCCGGGCGTCGATCGTACCGGCGACGTCTTCAAGCACGCGAACTCGGCCGGGTCGTCGCAGCACGGCGGCGTGCTGGTACTGGCCGGCGACGACCACGCGGCGAAATCGTCGACGCTCGCGCACCAATCCGAACACATCTTCAAGGCCTGCGGACTGCCGGTGCTGTTCCCGTCCAACGTGCAGGAATATCTCGACTTCGGCCTGCACGGCTGGGCGATGAGCCGTTATTCGGGCCTGTGGGTCGCGCTCAAGTGCGTGACGGACGTCGTCGAATCGTCGGCGTCGGTCGACATCGACCCGCATCGCACCGAGATCGTGCTGCCGACCGATTTCATCCTGCCGGAAGGCGGGCTGAACATCCGCTGGCCCGATCCGCCGCTCGTGCAGGAAGCGCGGCTGCTCGACTACAAGTGGTACGCGGCGCTCGCCTACGTGCGCGCGAACAAGCTCGACCGGATCGAGATCGACTCGCCGCATGCGCGCTTCGGGATCATGACCGGCGGCAAGGCGTATCTCGACGTGCGCCAGGCGCTGACCGACCTCGGCCTCGACGACGACACCTGCGCGCGGATCGGCATCCGGCTCTACAAGGTCGGCTGCGTGTGGCCGCTCGAAGCGCAGGGCGCGCAGGCGTTCGCGCGCGGCCTCGACGAAATCCTGGTCGTCGAGGAAAAGCGCCAGATCCTCGAATACGCGATCAAGGAAGAGCTGTACAACTGGCCCGACGCGCAACGCCCGCGCGTGTTCGGCAAGTTCGACGAGAAGGACGGTGCCGGCGGCGAATGGTCGGTGCCGATGGGCAACTGGCTGCTGCCCGCGCACTACGAGCTGTCGCCCGCGATCATCGCGAAGGCGATCGCGACGCGGCTGGAGAAGTTCGAATTGCCGTCCGACGTGCGCGCGCGCATCGCCGCGCGGCTCGCGGTGATCAACGCGAAGGAAATGGCGCTCGCGAAACCGCACGTGCAGACCGAGCGCAAGCCGTGGTTCTGCTCGGGCTGCCCGCACAACACGTCGACCAACGTGCCGGAAGGCTCGCGCGCGATCGCCGGGATCGGCTGCCACTACATGACCGTGTGGATGGACCGCAGCACGAGCACCTTC
>NZ_JBYQCG010000176.1:0-3665 GCF_057837105.1 Burkholderia sp. APQ4-4ca
CTGACCGAAGAAGAGCGGATGGTCCGCGATGCCGCGCAGGCGTACGCACAGGACAAGCTCGCGCCGCGCGTCACCGAAGCGTTCCGCCACGAACGCACCGACGCGGCCATCTTTCGCGAGATGGGCGAAGTCGGCCTGCTCGGCCCGACGATTCCCGAGGCATACGGCGGCCCCGGCCTCAACTACGTGAGCTACGGGCTGATCGCACGCGAGGTCGAGCGCGTCGATTCGGGCTACCGGTCGATGATGTCCGTGCAGTCGTCGCTCGTGATGGTGCCGATCTTCGAATTCGGCTCCGACGCGCAGAAGCAGAAATACCTGCCGAAGCTCGCGACCGGCGAATGGATCGGCTGCTTCGGCCTGACCGAGCCGAATCACGGCTCCGATCCCGGCAGCATGGTCACGCGCGCGAAGAAGGTGCCGGGCGGCTACGCGCTGTCCGGCGCGAAGATGTGGATCACCAACTCGCCGATCGCCGACGTGTTCGTCGTGTGGGCGAAGCTGGAGGAGAACGGCAAGGACGCGATCCGCGGCTTCATCCTGGAGAAGGGCTGGAAGGGCCTGTCGGCGCCGGCGATCCACGGCAAGGTCGGGCTGCGCGCGTCGATCACCGGCGAGATCGTCCTCGACGAGGTGTTCGTGCCCGAAGAGAACCTGATGCCGAACGTGAGCGGCCTGCGCGGCCCGTTCACCTGCCTGAACTCGGCGCGCTACGGGATCGCGTGGGGTGCGCTCGGCGCGGCCGCGTCCTGCTGGCACACCGCGCGCCAGTACGTGCTCGACCGCCAGCAGTTCGGCCGGCCGCTCGCCGCGAACCAGTTGATCCAGAAGAAGCTCGCCGACATGCAGACCGAAATCACGCTCGGCCTGCAAGGCGTGCTGCGCCTCGGTCGGATGAAGGACGAAGGCACGGCCGCCGTCGAGATCACGTCGATCATGAAGCGCAATTCATGCGGCAAGGCGCTCGACATCGCGCGGCTCGCCCGCGACATGCTCGGCGGCAACGGCATCTCCGACGAATTCGGCGTCGCACGTCACCTCGTGAACCTCGAAGTGGTCAACACGTACGAAGGCACGCACGACATCCACGCGCTGATCCTCGGCCGCGCGCAGACGGGCATCCAGGCATTCTTCTGACGATGCGGCCATGACACGCGCGGCGGCGATGCCGCGCACGCGCACGCCACCACGCAAAAGCCCGCCCGGCATCGCTGCCGGGCGGGCTTGTTTTCATCGGAGCCGCGGCTCCGGGCCGCCGATGCTTACTTGTTCGGCTGCGGCGTCAGGCGCAGATACGGACGCACCGCGTTGAAGCCCTTCGGGAAGCGCTTCTTCAGCTCTTCCGGATCCTGCAGCGACGGCACGATCACGACGTCGTCGCCGTCCTTCCAGTTGCCGGGCGTCGCGACCTTGTAATTGTCGGTCAGTTGCAGCGAGTCGATCACGCGCAGCACTTCGTCGAAGTTGCGCCCCGTGCTGGCCGGATAGGTGATCGTGAGCCGCACCTTCTTGTTCGGGTCGATCACGAACAGCGAACGCACCGTCAGCGTTTCGTTCGCGTTCGGGTGAATCATGTCGTACAGCTGCGACACCTTGCGATCGGCGTCGGCGATGATCGGGAAGCCCACGACCGTCGACTGCGTTTCGTTGATGTCGTTGATCCAGCCCTTGTGCGATTCGACGCCGTCGACCGACAGCGCGATCACCTTCACGTTGCGTTTCTCGAATTCGCCCTTCAGCTTCGAGGTCAACCCGAGTTCGGTCGTGCACACCGGCGTGTAGTCGGCCGGATGGGAGAACAGGACACCCCAGCTGTTGCCGAGCCACTCGTGAAACTTGATCGTGCCCAGGCTCGATTCCTGCTCGAAATCCGGTGCGATGTCGCCAAGACGCAGACTCATGATGTTCCCTCCTCGAACGATACTGGTTGAAACCGCGCGCCGGACAGCGCGGGGCAGTCCATCAGCTTACGGGAAGCCATGGGCCGTGCGAACGAATATTCCGTTTGATATTCATGCTTTTTTGTCATTTTTACCCGACGTCGTGGCAGGACGGTGGACGGCGAGGGAAACTTTTCAATCCTTTGTCGCTCTGTTCATGATTACAAGTCGTTTACCATGCAGTCTTGCGCTGCCGCCGTGTGTCTTCCCGGCTCGCCAGCAGGCAGGGGTTTCGCTACGATGTGAACCTGCAGCATGACAGCACGAAGGGAGTTGCAATGTCGGAAATCAACAAGGAGAAACTGATGTCGGATATCAAAACCGTTCTCTCGGACGCCGAAGACCTGCTCAAGCAAGCGGCGAGCAGCACGGGCGACCGTGCGGCCGAGCTGCGCGAGAAGGCCATGTCTCGCCTGAAGCAGGCCAAGGAAAAGGCTGCCGACGTCCAGGTCGTGGTGGTCGAGAAAGGCAAGAAGGCCGCGCGCGCGACCGACGACTACGTGCACGAGCACCCGTGGACGTCGATCGGCGTGGCTGCCGGCGTCGGCGTGCTGATCGGCCTGCTGATCAACCGCAAGTAACGCGCTCTGCGCCGTTTCGTCCCGCAGGCAGCGTCGCGCGGCCGGCGGGCGTCGAACGTCGAAGCCCGCCGGCTTGCGCCGGCGGCTTTGTCCTAGCTGCTTACTGCACGCGCAAGCCTCTTATCCATGACGACAGACACCCCTTCGCAGCCGTCCGGTCAAGGACCGCTGCGCCGCCTCGTCGGCTCCGCGATCGGCCTTCTGCAGACGCGCCTCGAACTGGTGGGCATCGAGCTTGCCGAGGAGAAGGAGCGCCTGATGGGCGTGCTGTTCCTCGGACTCGCCGCGATGATGCTCGCGACGATGGCGCTCATCAGCCTCACCGTGCTGATCGCGATCGCGTTCTGGGATACCTACCGCTGGCAGGCGCTCGCCGCGATCACCGCGCTGTATGCCATTGGCGGCATCACGTGCGCGCTGAAAGCGCGCTCGGGCCTGCGCGACGCGCCCACAGTGTTCGAGGCCACGCTCGCCGAACTCGAGAAAGACCGCGACCTGTTCCGCGGCAAGCCGTGAGCGCGCTCGCGCTCGTCCCTCCCACCTACTTCGCCGACGCGCCATGAGCCAGAACATCACGGGCAATCCCTCCCGCTCCCATTCGTCGCGATCGAACTGGAGCGCGTCGCAGCACCGCGCGCTCCGCAAGGAATTGCTGATCCTGCGATCCGAAGTCGAGCGGCTCGAACTTGCGGAGGCCGCCGCCGAAATGCGCCAGGCCGTCACGCGCTTCAGCTGGCTCAAGGTGTTCATCCCCGGGCTGTCGACCGGCAGGTTCGGCCAGTCGGCCAAGAACCTGAACGCAAGCCTCGGCCAGCTCGTCAACCAGTATCCGATGCTGAGCTCGCTCGCGTCGCTCGTGCTGGCGAAACCCGTTCGCTCGCTGCTGCGCGCAAGCACGGGCCCCGCGTTGAAGTGGGGCACGCTCGGCTTCGCCGCATGGGAGGTCTACCGGATCTGGAAGCAATCCCGCGAGGAGCGCGGGCTCGACCCACGCGACGACTGACCGTTAGCATCCCGCGCGCGGCCATACGCCGCTGCGCGCCCGCCTGGCGAACTCAGCGCACGCCCCAGCAGACAGCGCTCGACTCGTCGACACCCTCGCCTCCCGCATTGCCCTTCGTGCCGTCCGAGCGCAGCGTGAACG
>NZ_JBYQCG010000177.1:0-7197 GCF_057837105.1 Burkholderia sp. APQ4-4ca
CTAAGTTGTCGTGGTGCTTAAGCCTCTTTAAGATTCACCTCAGTTCTGATGCACCGCGAAACGAATTTGCAGGTGGAGAACGAGGAGACAATCGAGGCACAAAGTGCCCGGACCCCAAAGCGCTGTTGGACGGAATCCAACAGCGCTTTTTCATTTGCGTGCACGGATTTCATCGGTGGTGCATCGGACCGCCTTCCGCGTTTGCGTTCGCACCGCGTCTTTTCCCGTTTTCCCTTTCTTGCGATCCGTTCACCGACGATGTGCAATCCTGCACAGGCGCTTCGGGCTTACCCGGTTGGCGTGCGCGAAAGGCGTCCGTTACACTCGGCTTTCGCCGACCGTGCGGTCGGGAAAATCGGTCGGCAGTTCTCCTACAAGCACAATGCAGAAGAGGGAGTACGGTTGGATGAGCAGCGCAGCACGGTGGATCGGGGCAGGAGACGCGGCGGGCGCCGTTCGTTCGTCATGGGGTGCGCGGTGAGTCGTCGCGGCATTTCCGAGCCGTTCCCGGGCCGGTATGCGCGTCCCGGCGCCAGCGCGGGTCGTTGCGCTCGCATCCGTCTTCTTATCCGTTTGCGCAATCGCATGAGCGGCCGGCTTTCCGATGTGTCGTCGCTTGCCGTGCGCGCCGACCCTCGATGCGCGCGCAACGCGCTTCCCCGCGCTTCCTCATTTCTTCGCTTGCTTCATCCTGACGACACCGCTGCTGCGCATCGTGACGGTCGAACGGCCGTTTCAATCGGCGCGCGGCGCGTTGCGGCGTGTCGCGGGAAAACGAGCGTAGGCGCGGTCAGGCGAGATAGTTAAATTATTAACTTGTTTGGGGAACCGGGAGCCGCCCGAGCGACCCGTGGCTTTTTCGAGCAGCGTTTGGAGACAACGTAAATGAAGATGAATCGATGGATGGAGGCCCTGCTTGCCGCGGGCCTCGTGTGTGCGGCGGCCACGGCGTCGGCGCAGGTGAAGATCGGCGTGACGCTGTCGGCCACCGGGCCGGCCGCGTCGCTCGGCATTCCGGAAAAGAACACGATCGCGCTGCTGCCGAAGGAAATCGCGGGCAAGAGCGTGCAGTACATCGTGCTGGACGACGCGTCCGACACGAGCCGCGCGGTGCAGAACGTGCGCAAGCTGATCGACGAGGACCACGTCGACGCGATCATCGGTTCGTCCGTCACGCCGAACTCGCTCGCGATGCTCGATCCCGTGTCGCAGGGCAAGACGCCGACGATCTCGCTCGCAGCGAGCGCGCAGATCATCGCGCCGATGGACGCGAAGCGCGCATGGATGTTCAAGGTGCCGCAGAACGACCAACTGATGGCGGACGCGATCGCCGGCTACATGGCGAAGCACGGCGTGAAGACGGTCGGTTTCATCGGCTTCGCCGATGCGTACGGCGACAGCTGGTACAAGACGTTCGACGCGGCGGCCGCGAAGAACGGGCTGAAGCTCGTGTCGAACGAGCGCTACAACCGGACCGACGCGTCGGTGATGGGGCAGGTGCTGAAGCTGCTGGGCTCGAACCCGGATGCGGTGCTGATCGCCGGCTCCGGCACGCCGGCGGCGCTGCCGGCCAAGACGCTGAAGGAGCGCGGCTACAAGGGCAAGGTCTACCAGACGCACGGCGTCGCGAACAACGATTTCCTGCGCGTGTGCGGCAAGGATTGCGAAGGCGAGATCCTGCCGGCCGGCCCCGTCCTCGTGACCGACCAGCTGCCCGATTCGAATCCGGTGAAGAAGGCGGCGCTCGGCTACAAGGCCGCGTACGAGAAGGCCTACGGCGCCGGTTCGCTGTCGACGTTCGGCGGCCATGCGTGGGATGCGGGCCTGCTGCTGCAGCGGGCGATTCCGGATGCGCTGAAGAAGGGCCAGCCGGGCACCGAGGCATTCCGCGAAGCGCTGCGCGCGTCGCTCGAAAGCGTGAAGGACCTGCCCGTCTCGCACGGCGTGATCAACATGACGGCGACCGATCACAACGGCTTCGACACGCGTGCGCGCGTGATGGTGCAGATCGTCGACGGCAAGTGGAAGTTGCAGGCCGAGTAAGCGTCACGTGAAACCGGCGTGGGGGGCGCGAACGGCCCCCCCCCCGCCGTCGGCGGGGTGGCGCGCGTCACGGCCCGTCCCTGCCGCCTGGAACGGCCGGAGCCCGCCGCGCGCCCCGGCCGTTTCCGCCTTTCGTTTCTCCGCAGCATTCTCTCGATACACGAAACGTATGGATCTCTCGATTGCGGCGATCCTCGCGCAAGACGGCATCACGACCGGCGCCATTTATGCATTGTTGTCGCTGGCGCTCGTGCTGGTATTTTCCGTCACGCGGGTGATCTTCATTCCCCAGGGCGAATTCGTCGCCTACGGTGCGCTGACGCTGGCCGCGTTGCAGGCGCAGAAATTTCCCGCCACCTGCTGGCTGCTATTCGTGATGGGCATCGCGTGCTTCCTGCTCGAAGCCGGTGGCCTGATCCGGCATCGCGAACGCCGCCATCAGCTCGGCCGCACACTCGCGACGCTCGGCAGCCGCTACATCCTGCTGCCGCTCGCGGTGTTCGCGATCACGCGCAGCTTTGCCGCGCAGCCGATGCCGATGCTCGCGCAGATCGCGCTGACGCTCGCGATCGTCGTGCCGATGGGGCCGTTCGTCTACCGGCTCGTGTATCAGCCGATCGCCGAAGGCACGACGCTGCTGCTGCTCATCGTGTCGGTCGCCGTCCATTTCGCGATGGTCGGCCTCGGCCTCGTGATGTTCGGTGCCGAAGGCTCGCGCACCAACGGGTTCTCGGACGCGTCGCTCGCGATCGGCAGCATGACGGTGTCGGTGCAGAGCATCCTCGTCGTCGTCACGGCGCTCGTGCTGATCGGTGCGCTCTACGTGTACTTCGGCCGCACGATCGCCGGCAAGGCGCTGCGCGCGACGTCGGTGAACCGGCTCGGTGCGCGGCTCGTCGGCATCGGCACGACCGAAGCCGGGCGGCTCGCGTTCACGTTCGCGGCGGGGCTCGGCGTGCTGTCCGGGATCCTCGTCGGTCCGCTGACGACGATCTACTACGACTCGGGCTTCCTGATCGGGCTGAAGGGTTTCGTCGGCGCGATCATCGGCGGGCTCGTCAGCTATCCGCTCGCGGCCGCCGGCTCGTTGCTCGTCGGCGTGCTCGAATCGTATTCGTCGTTCTGGGCGAGCGCCTACAAGGAGGTGATCGTGTTCACGCTGATCATTCCGGTGCTGCTGTGGCGGAGCTTCGCGACGCCGCATGCGGAAGAGGAAGAGGAGTGACGCGATGAAGACGATGGTACGCAACAAGACCTTCTGGCTGTTTCTCGTGGTGCTGTTCGCGCTGCCGGTGCTGCCCGGCGCGCTGCAGGTGCCCGAGTACTGGATCACGCTGCTGAACTACATCGGCCTGTATGCGATCGTCGCGATCGGGCTCGTGCTGCTGACGGGCGTCGGCGGGATGACGAGCTTCGGGCAGGCCGCGTTCGTCGGCATCGGCGCGTATGCGACCGCGTTCCTGACGACGCGCTACGGCGTGTCGCCGTGGCTCGCGCTGATCGTCGGCGTCGTGCTGACGGCGCTCGTCGCGTTCGTGCTCGGCGCGGTGACGATGCGGCTGTCCGGGCACTTCCTGCCGCTCGGCACGATCGCGTGGGGTCTCGCGCTGTTCTACCTGTTCGGCAACCTCGAACTGCTCGGCAAGTACGACGGGATCAACGGGATTCCGGCGCTGAACCTGTTCGGCATCGAGCTCGAAAGCGGCCGCAGCCTGTACTTCCTGATCTGGGCCGTGGTGCTGGCCGCGATCGTGTCGGTGCAGAACCTGCTCAACAGCCGGCCCGGCCGCGCGATCCGCGCGCTGCGCGGCGGCGGCGTGATGGCCGAGGCGATGGGCGTGAACACCGCGTGGATGCGCGTCGTGATCTTCGTCTACGCGGCCGTGCTCGCGGCGGTATCGGGCTTCCTGTACGCGCATCTGCAGCGCGCGGTGAACCCGACGCCGTTCGGCCTGAACCACGGAATCGAATTCCTGTTCATGGCCGTGGTGGGCGGCGTGTCGCACGTATGGGGCGCGGTGCTCGGCGCGGCGATCCTGACCGTGCTGCAGGATTATCTGCAGACGCTGCTGCCGAAGCTGCTCGGCTCGGAAGGCAACTTCGAGATCATCGTGTTCGGCGTGCTGATGGTGCTGCTGCTGCAGTACGCGCGCCAGGGCGTATGGCCGTTCGTCGCGAGGCTGTTCCCGCGCGGGCCGCGCGCGCAGGTGCCCGAGCAGGCCGACCCGCTGCCGCAGCGCGCGAAGCCGGTGGCCGGCGAGCCGCTGCTCGTCGTCGACCACGCACGCAAGCAGTTCGGCGGGCTCGTGGCCGTGAACGATGTCAGCTTCGACGTGAAAGCGGGGCAGATCATCGGGCTGATCGGCCCGAACGGCGCGGGCAAGTCGACCACGTTCAACCTCGTGACCGGCGTGCTGAAACCGACCGGTGGCGCGATCACGTTCCGCGGCGAGCGCATCGACGGGCTGACGTCGCGTCAGATCGTCCGACGCGGCATCGGCCGCACGTTCCAGCACGTGAAGCTGTTGCCGACGATGACGGTGCTCGAGAACGTCGCGATCGGCGCCCATCTGCGCGGTCATACGGGTGTGTGGCGCAGCATTGCGCGGCTCAATGCGCACGAGGAAGCGCAGTTGCTGGCCGAAGCCGCGCGCCAGATCCGCCGCGTCGGGCTCGAGACGCATATGTATGACGAAGCGGGGAGTCTCGCACTGGGTCAGCAGCGGATTCTCGAAATCGCGCGGGCGCTGTGCTGCGATCCGACGCTGCTGCTGCTCGACGAGCCGGCCGCGGGGCTGCGTTACCAGGAGAAGCAGCAACTCGCCGACCTGCTGCGGCGGCTGAAGGCTGAAGGGATGAGCGTATTGCTCGTGGAACATGATATGGATTTCGTGATGAATCTCACCGACCGGCTGGTGGTGATGGAGTTCGGCACGCGGATCGCGGAAGGGTTGCCGCAAGAGGTGCAGCAGGACCCGGCCGTACTCGAGGCGTATCTGGGCGGGGTGGAGTGATGACGGACACGACGATGCCGATTCTCGAAGTGCGCGGGCTGGCGGTGCGGTACGGGAAGGTGGAGGCGCTGCACGGTGCCGCAATCAAGGTCGGGGCGGGGCAGATCGTCAGCGTGATCGGCCCGAACGGCGCCGGTAAATCGACGCTGCTGAACGCGATCATGGGGGCGCTGCCGGTAACGGGGCATGCGTCGGGCGCCGTCGTGTATCGCGGCAACGACATCGGCGCGTTGCCGGTCGAGCAGCGCGTCGCGCGCGGGATGTGCCTCGTACCGGAAAAGCGCGAGCTGTTCAGCACGATGACGGTCGAGGACAACCTCGTGCTGGGCGCGTATCGACGCAAGCAGGCTGGGGAATCGAACTTCCTCGATCAGCTCGATCACGTGTTCGCGCTGTTTCCGCGGCTGAAGGAGCGCCGCAAACAGGCGGCCGGCACGCTGTCCGGCGGCGAGCGGCAGATGCTGGCGGTCGGCCGTGCGCTAATGGGGAAGCCCGACCTGCTGATGCTCGACGAGCCGAGCCTGGGCCTTGCCCCGCTGATCGTGAAGGAGATCTTTCATATCATCAGCGCGTTGCGCGGCACGGGCGTGGCGACGCTGCTGATCGAGCAGAATGCGCGAGCGGCGCTTCAGATATCCGACTACGGCTATGTGCTGGAGACGGGCGAGTTTGCGCTGGAAGGGCCGGCGGCCGAGCTTGCGCAGAATCCGCGTGTGATCGAGACGTATCTTGGGCTGGCGAAGAAGACGGCTTGATTGCGTGGAGTGGACGGGAAACGGGCGGCGTGTTTCACGTGAAACACGCCGTTTTTGTTTTGTGCGGTCGGGGCGGGGGGGCGATGCATCGCCGGTTCGGAACTGGGGATAAGCCGTGCCGGAATAGTTGGAAGTGCTGTGCGGTGCTGCGCCCGGCTGGTTCCACAGGTCGGCGGACAAGCGGCCGGGACAACCGACGGAAATGCTGTGTGGAGGGCACAGGGCCTCGGGGCCGGCGTGCGGAGTCGGCCACAGACGGTGGGCAGTTCGAGGTGCCGCCCATGCTTTGCACAGGCCCGAAGACGTGCGTGGAATCACTTCTCATCAATGCTGGAGCAGCCTCGGGCGCGGCAAATTTGCGCGTTTCCGACTAAAAATCGCCGGACTGCACAGACCCTACCATTCGGACGGCCTTCGGGCGAAAAGCGAACCCGCTATAATTCGGCCCATACATTTCTCAGATAGGTTCGTGCGCTGCTCTGCGTACGGAATCCACCATGCTTTTTCCCACAGAATTTGACGTCATCGTCGTCGGTGGCGGCCATGCCGGCACGGAAGCCGCGCTGGCATCCGCCCGTATGGGCGCAAAGACACTGCTGCTGACCCACAACATCGAAACGCTTGGGCAGATGAGCTGCAATCCGTCGATCGGCGGCATTGGCAAGGGCCATCTGGTCAAGGAAGTCGATGCGCTGGGCGGCGCAATGGCCGCCGCAACGGATGAAAGCGGTATTCAGTTCCGGATCCTCAATTCGTCGAAGGGCCCGGCCGTGCGCGCGACGCGTGCGCAGGCCGATCGCATCCTGTACAAGGCCGCGATCCGCCACCGGCTCGAAAATCAGCCGAACCTGTGGCTGTTCCAGCAGGCCGTCGACGATCTGATGGTCGACGGCGACCGCGTGGTCGGCGCCGTCACGCAGATCGGCATCCGCTTCCGCGCTCGTGCAGTCGTGCTGACGGCCGGTACATTCCTCGACGGCAAGATCCACGTCGGCCTGAACAACTACACGGGCGGTCGCGCGGGCGATCCGGCGGCCGTGTCGCTGTCGTCGCGCCTGAAGGAGCTGAAGCTGCCGCAGGGCCGGCTGAAGACCGGTACGCCGCCGCGTATCGACGGCCGGACGATCGACTTCTCGAAGCTCGACGAGCAGCCGGGCGACCTCGATCCGATTCCCGTGTTCTCGTTCCTGGGCCGCGCGGAGCAGCATCCACAGCAGCTGCCGTGCTGGGTCACGCATACGAACGAGCGCACGCACGACATCATTCGCGGCGGTCTCGACCGTTCGCCTATGTATACAGGGGTGATCGAAGGCGTCGGGCCGCGCTATTGTCCATCGATCGAGGACAAGATCCACCGGTTCGCATCGAAGGAATCGCACCAGATC
>NZ_JBYQCG010000177.1:7217-10105 GCF_057837105.1 Burkholderia sp. APQ4-4ca
CACGGGCGGTCGCGCGGGCGATCCGGCGGCCGTGTCGCTGTCGTCGCGCCTGAAGGAGCTGAAGCTGCCGCAGGGCCGGCTGAAGACCGGTACGCCGCCGCGTATCGACGGCCGGACGATCGACTTCTCGAAGCTCGACGAGCAGCCGGGCGACCTCGATCCGATTCCCGTGTTCTCGTTCCTGGGCCGCGCGGAGCAGCATCCACAGCAGCTGCCGTGCTGGGTCACGCATACGAACGAGCGCACGCACGACATCATTCGCGGCGGTCTCGACCGTTCGCCTATGTATACAGGGGTGATCGAAGGCGTCGGGCCGCGCTATTGTCCATCGATCGAGGACAAGATCCACCGGTTCGCATCGAAGGAATCGCACCAGATCTTCCTCGAGCCGGAAGGCCTGACGACCAACGAGTTCTACCCGAACGGGATCTCGACGAGTTTGCCGTTCGACGTGCAGCTCGAACTCGTGCATTCGATGCGCGGCCTCGAGAATGCGCACATCCTGCGCCCCGGTTACGCGATCGAGTACGACTACTTCGACCCGCGTGCGCTGAAGGCGTCGTTGGAGACAAAGGCGATCAACGGGTTGTTCTTTGCGGGCCAGATCAATGGCACGACTGGCTATGAGGAAGCGGCTGCGCAGGGTCTGCTGGCCGGCCTCAATGCGGGCCGCTACGTACAGGAAAAGGATGCATGGTGCCCGCGTCGCGACCAGGCGTATCTGGGCGTGCTGGTCGACGATCTCGTCACGCGCGGCGTGGCGGAGCCGTACCGGATGTTTACGAGCCGCGCCGAGTATCGCCTGAGCCTGCGCGAAGACAACGCCGACATGCGCCTGACCGAGGTCGGTCGCGAGCTGGGGCTGGTCGACGATGCGCGCTGGGACGCCTTCAGCCGGAAGCGCGACGCTGTTTCACGTGAAACCGAACGCCTGAAGTCGACGTGGGTTACGCCGAAGACGCTTCCTGCGGAAGAGGCGACCGCGTTGCTCGGCAAGGCGATCGACCATGAATACAGCCTCGCCGAACTGCTGCGCCGGCCGGGCGTGAGCTATGACGGCGTGTGCGGGCTGAAGGGCGGCGAGTGCGGCCCCGCGGAGCCGTTGACCGACGATCCGGTGCTGCTCGAGCAGATCAAGGAGCAGGTCGAGATCGGCATCAAGTATCAGGGCTATATCGAGCGCCAGGCATCGGAGATCGAGCGCAACGATGCGAACGAAAACACGCGCCTGCCGGACGGTATCGATTACCGCGAAGTTCGCGGCCTGTCGTTCGAGGTGAGCCAGAAGCTCAACGAGTTCCGGCCGGAGACGGTCGGGCAGGCGTCGCGCATTTCGGGCGTCACGCCGGCGGCCATCTCGCTGCTGATGGTGCACCTGAAGCGTCGCGGCCTGGGCCGCCGTAACGGCACGGCCGCAGAGGCCACAGCGGCCGCGGAGCAGGGGGACGGCACCGTCCCGACGCAACAATGACGGCGCGTCGCGCGCCGGCGGTTAATCGGGACGTACTGGAGGGGATGCTCGTCGAAGGCACGGCGGCGCTCGACCTCACACTGACGGATACACAACGCAACCAGTTGCTCGACTACGTCGCGCTGCTCGGCAAGTGGAACGCAGTCTACAACCTGACCGCGATCCGCGACCCGAAGCAGATGCTGATCCAGCACATCCTCGATTCGCTTTCCATTGTCCCGCGTCTGCGCGGCCGTGCGTCGGCGCGCGTGCTCGACGTCGGCTCGGGCGGCGGGCTGCCCGGTATCGTGCTGGCGATCGTCGAGCCGGGCTGGCAGGTCACGCTGAACGACATCGTGCAGAAGAAATCTGCGTTCCAGACGCAGATGCGCACGGAGCTGAAGCTCGCGAACCTGTCGGTCGTCACCGGGCGGGTCGAATCGCTGCAGCCGGGTGTCGAAGTCCCGGAAAAATTCGACATGATCGTATCCCGCGCTTTCGCGGACCTGTCCGACTTCGTTAAACTTGCTCGACATCTGGTCGCGCCGGGCGGATCGATCTGGGCGATGAAGGGCGTTCACCCGGACGACGAGATTGCGCGGTTGCCGGAAGGCAGCCGCGTGAAGCAGACGATCCGGTTGGCTGTGCCGATGCTCGATGCGGAGCGGCATCTGTTCGAAGTGGCCGTCGACGACGCGAATTGAAGGCGCGCGGTAGCGCGCCGTTTGTTTGAAGGTAAAGGGAACACACCAACGATGGCAAAGATCTTCTGCGTTGCGAACCAGAAGGGGGGCGTCGGCAAGACGACGACATCGGTCAATCTCGCCGCAAGCCTTGCAGCGCAGGAGCAACGAGTCCTGTTGATCGATCTCGACCCGCAGGGCAACGCGACGATGGGCAGCGGGATCGACAAGGCCGCCTGCGAAGCGACCGTGTACGAAGTGCTGGTCGACGGCGTGTCGGTCAGCGACGCGCGCGTGCGTCCGGAAGGCGTCACTTACGACGTGCTTCCCGCGAACCGCGAGCTGTCCGGCGCCGAGATCGAACTGATCAGCATCGACAACCGCGAGCGCCGCCTGAAGGCCGCGCTCGAGCGCGTGGCCGACGACTACGATTTCGTGCTGATCGATTGCCCGCCGACGCTGTCGCTGCTGACGCTGAATGGCCTGTGCGCGGCGCACGGCGTCGTGATCCCGATGCAGTGCGAGTACTTCGCACTGGAAGGGTTGTCGGACCTTGTCAACACGATCAAGCAGGTTCACGCGAACATGAACCGCGACCTGAAGATCATCGGCCTGCTGCGCGTGATGTTCGATCCGCGCATTACGCTGCAGCAGCAAGTCTCCGATCAACTGAAAGCGCACTTCGGCGACAAGGTGTTCGACGCGGTGATTCCGCGCAACGTGCGCCTCGCGGAAGCGCCGAGTTATGGGTTGCC
>NZ_JBYQCG010000178.1:0-3415 GCF_057837105.1 Burkholderia sp. APQ4-4ca
GATCGCCCATAAGCTGATGTACGTCGACCTGGTAATCCTCGACGAACTGGGCTACCTGCCGTTCAGCCAGACCGGTGGCGCATTGCTGTTCCACTTGCTCTCGAAGCTGTATGAACACACGAGTGTCGTGATCACCACCAACCTCAGCTTCGGCGAGTGGGCGACCGTGTTCGGGGACGCAAAGATGACGACGGCGCTGCTGGACCGCGTCACCCATCACTGCCACATCGTCGAAACGGGCAATGAATCCTGGCGCTTCAAGTCCAGCTCTGCCAAGGCGAAGGCAACCAGAAAGAGAGCAGCAAAAGCAGCAGGCAGTGAGGAGTTATCCACACCGGAGTAGATGTACTACGCTGTCTCGGGGTGGGTCAGATTTAGATGAAAACGGTGGGTCAAGATTCGGTGGAAATCAACAAGCAAAGCGCATCCTCCAGCGATCGCGGGCCGTGTTCCAGTACGGCATCATGACCGGTCGATGCCCTCGCAATCCTGCTGCGGACATTGACGCTGAAACTGTTCTCAAGAAAGGAACTGGCGTCAAACACATGGCTCGGGTCAAGCCCGTCGAAATTCCGCAGCTCATGCGGGACATCGCCGCGTACCAAGGCGACCTAGTTACTCGACTGGCGCTCCGTTTCATGGCACTGACGTTCACTCGGACAACCGAGATGATCAACGCCGAGTGGGATGAGTTCGACGAACGCGCCGCCGAATGGCGGATTCCACCCGAGCGGATGAAGATGCGCGACCCGCACATTGTCCCGCTCTCGCGCCAAGCGCTCGACGCACTGGCCGCGTTGCGCGAACTAAACGGCGCCCACCGGCATGTGTTTTATAGCGTCCAGGGCCGAAGCCACATCTCGAACAACACGATGCTCTACGCGCTCTACCGGATGGGCTACAAGTCGCGAATCACAGGCCACGGATTCCGCGGGCTGGCCGCTACTGTGTTGCGCGAGCTCGGTTACACCCGCGATGTCGTCGACCGACAACTCGCCCATGCCGAACGCAATCAAGTCACTGCAGCGTACGTGCACGCCGAATTCCTGCCGGAGCGCCGGAAGATGATGCAGCACTGGGCGGATCACCTCGATGCACTTGAGGCTGGCGCGGCGGTCATCCCGATCAACATCGGGCGATAGGCGATTGCGTTCGCACCCGAAACGCTCGCGCCCGAATACTCGTCCTACAGCTTAACCTGCTCGAATCGCCCTTTGCCGGAAAAGCTGTAGGGAACCTTGAACGCGGCACCACCTTGCATCCCCTCCGACTGTTCAATGATCCTCGGCCACCAGCGCACGATGTTATGGGATATGTCCCAGAAAGTGCGCTTCGACCAGCTCTTGTCCAAAAAGAAAACGATCAGGCCGGCACGACTCAGTACCTCACGCTCCAACCCCTTGTTCAGCCTATCGTGAGTGATCACCGACCAGCCGCCTTCTGCCGATAGCGTCTTGATCCAGTCCTCGTCCCTGCAGTCCTGTTCGAATTTTTCACGCAAATGCATCACGGGATGTCCGCGGGGGTCGCTCAACGCATGGAGAGCCCTTGCCAGGGCAGGAGGAAGATTATTGTCGACGAAGAACTTCACGCAGCCAGACTTTCTTCGAAGGCGACGGCCGCATCTACTGCGGCGACGGGCACTTCATAGAGTCTTGCTACAAGGTTCCTATCACCCTCCACGTTGAATGCCTCGGACAGGATTGATGTCCTGACAGAACCGTGCGTGACGATGGGCTTGCCGAATGCGATCGCAGGGTCCAGCACAATCGCCTTGCTACGCGGAGACGGGTACCACCGGGAAGCCAACCGGTCTGCGCCGAACTCGATACCGGTGCGCAGCGATGGCTCAATGATCTTCCGGAACGCGTACTGCTGTTTCACCAGATCTAGCAGCTCGGTTTCCCCGGTTTCCTCAATAGCCGATGCAAAAATCGTTCGGCCATCCGTGCGGAACTGCTGCGAGGTGAACGGGTAATCCGTATTGAAAAGCTCGCGTGCACGCTGGCTCGCGACGCGAATCGTCTGCAGGCTGACACCGTGCTCGCGAAACGCATGTACGAACCGAACTTCCAAGAGGTCGTGAAAGCTGATGCCGTCGAGGTCATCACCGGCAAGTGCCGTTTCCCAGAGCGGGCCAACGGAAACCGATTCGTGCTTCTTGTCCCGGTAGGAGTATCCATCCAGCCAGCGGCGTAGGTCCCTGACCGGTATTTTCGTCAGCAGAGCCGCCTCATGGAAGGTATACAGGCCGATGCCAGTGAGCTGCATAACCCCTCCCTCCCCAAAATTGACCTGCCGCGAGATACCCGGTCCCTAAGCGATCCAATTCTACCTAAATTCGCCGACCGTCCTCCCACTGCGCTATAGCAGTTCATTCCCGCCCAACCACACTACCTCAGCGGGACGACTGAGGCCGGTCGCTGCAGTTCGTTTGGCCGGTCTCGGCTCATACCCGTCCTTGGTCAATCGCGGCCCTCATACTTTCGAACGCGGCACCATGTGCTGCATCGAGTGTCTCAAACGGCCCCGTTACCTCTGCTGTAACCACGACAGGCTCACTCGCTATAGCCAATGGGCTTTTTCTGACCACTTGGTAGGCAATCCAGTACTCGCCGTCGATCTTCCTCACCGCAGCGTCCAATTCACGCCCCATGTAACGGCAAGACCGATGAATGTTTCCGACCTCTATATCTTCCATGGCATTTCTCCGGGAGGGTAGCGCCCTCCGATGGTACGTCTCCGGGACAATGTGGCCTACCATATGTGCCATAACATTCGAGGAGCCGCACAGTGAACGTCTACTTCGACAACAACACCTTGGCCAAGCTGGTCCAAGCCGGCATCGATCCAGTCACGGCGCTCGCGGATAGCGAGTTCACTCTAGCGGTGATGCCGGACCTCGCCACCGAGTACCAGCAGGGCATCCAAAGCGACAACGCAACACCGGCCGAGAAGGAGCTATGTCGGCGCCTCCTCGCTGCTGCACCCGAGCGCGGCATCTTCGGCTTTGCCGGCCCGGACGGATCGAGCAACGGTTATTCTGGGTTCGACCATGGCTACTGGGCGGATGAAGGCACGATTCAGACGTTGCAATCAGTCAAAGTCACCGAGCGGCCCGGCAAAGCGATCCGTAAGCCGTCAATAAACGACGCCCTACCAATGGTAGGCAGAAGGTCAGATGCTAAGTGTCCGCGTGGACACATGCACTCAGACCGTGATGACAGAGAAACAGGACCTTCGAAGCAGACTGGTGGTTGGCCGCAGACGGGATGGCCGGCGGGAATTTGATGAAGATGCCGTGCGGGAGCTGGTCGAGTTTTGCCTGAGGCCGGGGGTATCGATCGCCCGGGCGGCCATGGACCATGACGTCAATCCGAACCAGTTGCGTCGCTGGATCTCGCGCCATCAGCAG
>NZ_JBYQCG010000179.1:0-2416 GCF_057837105.1 Burkholderia sp. APQ4-4ca
AGGCGGCGCCACATCGCGCGCAGGTCGAGGTCGGTGAGGGGCGCGCGCATCGCGTCAGTGCATCCACTCGAGCACTGGCGTGCCGTGCGCAAGGTCCCACGACACGACGAAGCCCAAGGCACGTGCGGACGCGACGAACACGTCGGCGCGGACGTCGGCTGCGGAGATCTTCGTGAGGTAGGAGACGCGCTCGTCGTAGGACAGTGACTGGGCGAGTGCGGCGATCGGTGTGGTGATGAGCGTTTGCATACGGCCTCCAGGAAATTTCAGGCAAAAGGAGTCCCTCACGCCCGCAGAGCGGGCGCGATGGGTGTTCAGCGAAACAGCGGGTTAGGGCTTAGGCGTCGAGCAGCGGGAGCTGTCGCGAATCGGTCGGGAGCCGATCAACCTTGCCGATCGGCACGTACACGTGCGGATTCGGGTTGAGGCTCGGCGCGATCGTATGGACGGTCGCGACGTGGATCTTGTAGGTTGTCGCGCATTCGATGTTGGTGCACTGGCAATACGCTTCGCGAACGAGAGCGGATAGCGTGCGGCTGGTTCGAATGACGGCGCGGCTGCCGCAGTGGTGACACTTCAATTTCATCGTGACTTCCTGTCGGAGACTGCCGCGTTAGGAACGGCTGCTGTTGTGGACGACGTAGAGAGCCCGGTCTCGTCCGGTGATGCGACGTGTGCCAAGACGCAGTCGTCGCTTCACGAGCCATTCGGCCGCCTGCTGGAGCGTCGCGAGACCTTCCTGCTGTCGCACGCGCTCGAGCAGTTCGGCGTCCTGCTCGGTGAATGTGATTTCGAGTTCGGGCATGGAATCGGCTGCTTCTGAGCTGCTGCCTTTAGCCGCGCTCGTGGGCTACATTGCTCGATGGCAACAGAGCCTCGGCGGCTTCGCGCAGGACCATCTGGCGAATCAGCGTTGCGGTTTGCTCGCCCTGGTAGTTGGCGAGTGCAGTGATCAGGGCGTATTCGTAATCGTCGAACCGCACCATCAGGCGTCTTTCACGGACGCGCTTGGGATCGGGGTACATGGTTATCACCTCGGGTTCAGCTTGCGGAAACATTGCCCGTGGTGTCCTCGAACGAGGACATCTTGGCGAGATAGAGGGGGAGCCCTTCGAGGTAGATGAGGCGCGCGAGGCTCGCCAACGAGCGCCGCTCGTGGCGGCCGAGGTGCTCGAGCTGGGCGCGCTCTGCGGGAAGGAGGCGCAGCGAAACGGTCTTGCTGGACATGACGCCCGGCGGCGCACGCCGCGGGCCTTTTTGGGTAGTCATGGCGGGTATACTCAATTTCGATAGTGCTTCACTAGGGATAGGTGAAGTGCAAGGTAATCAAAACGAAACTGCAAGATGTCACAGATTTCAATCGGAAACCGACTGAAGGAGGAGCGGATGCGTATCGGTCTGAGCCAGGCAGAGTTCGCCGCACTGGGCGGCCTCGGTAAGCAGGCGCAGCTCAATTACGAATCCGACGCGCGATCGCCAGATGCGAACTATCTGGCGGCGCTTTCGAAGGTCGGGGTCGACGTGCTGTACGTCGTAACTGGCGAGCGTGCGCAGGGGGGGCCGATGCCGGACGACGAAGCCGAGCTGCTCGATGGGTTTCGCCAGTTGAACGACGTCGGTCGGACGGCCGTGCAGGCGTCGATCAACGGCTTTCTGCTCGCGGGCACGATGACGATCTCGGGCGCGCCGGCGAAGAGGCTTCCGCGTCTTGCTGAAAACCGAGCAGCGAAATTGGATGCTGCGGCGCTGCAGGCGCTCAAAGACGCGCAGGCAGACGCAGAGCGCACAAAGGGCGCGCGATCGCCGCGTAAGAGCGGTGTGAAAGGTCAGGACTGACGAAGTGTCGCTGCGGCGCGCTCGAGCGCCGCCATCGCGGTTTCTACTTCACCCAACACGTCGATCGTCGTCATGCCGGTCGATTCCTCACGAGACAGTTCGCACAACGCAGCGAGTTCGCGATCGAATCGCGCAACGACGGTGCGGAGCTGCGCTCCGAATTCTGTAAGCCGAAACCCATCACTTCCTGAACGACGCTCCATCAGCGGGCGGCCGAGGACGCGCTCAAGCGCGGACACCTTCTCGCTGACGGTCGGCCGCTGCACTCCCATTGCCTGCGCTGCTTCCGAAATGCTGCGATAGCGCGCGATCTCGCTGTATGCGCGCAGCAGATTCCAGTTGAGCCGAGGGGGAGTCGTCCGGGAAGCCATGATTCGAGCGGTAGTTGTTGTTGCCGTAATGCGCGCGTCGCAGGGGCGGGGGACGAGAGGCGGGAGAAAGCCCGCGAAAGTTAGGCGCTTTCCTAACTTTCACGGGGCTTTCTCCTTCATTCCATTTGTCTGAAAAAAGCACGAAAATGGGGCCGCGTTACAGCACGCGTGAATGCCGTTTCACGTCGTAGCGCCTCTCAAAATATCCG
>NZ_JBYQCG010000180.1:0-2733 GCF_057837105.1 Burkholderia sp. APQ4-4ca
GCTTCGCCCACACGACGAACACGTCGGCGATCGGCGAGTTGGTGATCCACATCTTCGCGCCGGACAGCGCGTAGCCGCCCGGCACCTTCTTCGCGCGCGTGACCATGCTGCCGGGATCGGAGCCGTGATTCGGCTCGGTCAGGCCGAAGCAGCCGATCCATTCGCCGGTCGCGAGCTTCGGCAGGTATTTCTGCTTCTGCGCGTCGGAGCCGAATTCGAAGATCGGCACCATCACGAGCGACGACTGCACGGACATCATCGACCGGTAGCCCGAATCGACGCGCTCGACCTCGCGTGCGATCAGCCCGTAGCTCACGTAGTTGAGGCCGGGGCCGCCGTATGCCTCGGGAATCGTCGGGCCGAGCAGGCCGACTTCGCCCATCTCGCGAAAGATGGCCGCGTCGGTGCGTTCGTGGCGGAACGCTTCGGTGACGCGCGGCGCGAGCTTGTCCTGTGCGTACGCCTGCGCGGCATCGCGGACCATCCGCTCTTCTTCGGTCAGTTGCTGATCGAGCAGCAGCGGATCGTCCCAATGAAAAGTTGCAGCACTCATCGTCTCATCTCCTGTCGGCCCGAGTTAGCGCTTCAGCGCTTACTCGGGCCCCATGCTTCGCGGTCGGCGTCGAGTAAGCGCTTTAGCGCTTATTCGGGCCCCATGCTTCGCGGTTGGCCCGAGCCAACGCTCACTCGGCTCCATGCTTTGCGGTCGATCGGGGCGGGCGCCTCGACGCCGACTCCCGCCGTGCGCGTCGGTCGGCAGTGGTCGGGCTTCGGCGCTTGCTCCGGGCGGATACCTGAAGTTCGCTTGACTTGCGTTCCGCTGTGCGGAACAATGTTTTGCAAATCGGCCTCAGTGTAGCACTGGATGACACTTTCAACCATCGACGACACCCCCATCGACGAGCGCAAGTTCGTCGTCGCGCTGGCGCGCGGCCTCGACCTGCTGCGCGCCTTCCGGCCCGGCGAGACGATGCTGGGCAACCGCGACTTCGCGGAACGCACGGGCCTGCCGAAGGCGACGGTGAACCGGCTCGCCTATACGCTGACCGTGCTCGGCTATCTGCGCTACGACGAGACGCTCGGAAAGTATGCGCTGGACGCCGGCGTGCTGTCGCTCGGCTATGCGCTGCTGTCGGGCTCGGGGACGATCGATCTCGCGCGGCCGCACATGCAGGCGCTCGCGCGGGAGATCGGCGCGGCCGTGTCGCTCGGCTGCCGCGACGGGCTCGACATGATCTATCTGGAGACGATCCGCAGCGAGACCGCGCTGACGCTCGGGCTCGCGCCCGGTTCGCGGCTGTCGATGCTGACGAGCTCGATGGGGCGCGCGTACCTGGCCGTGCAGCCGGAGGACGTGCGCCGCGCGCTCTATGCCGAACTGCACCGCGCGGCCGGCGGCGCGGCCGACGCCGATGCGCTCGTCGCGGCCGCGCAGCACGCGGTGGCCGAGTTCTCCGAAGGCGGATGCTGCTATTCGTTTCGCGCGTGGCATACGGACGTGAACGCGGCGGCCGTGCCGTTTCGCGAGCCGCGCGAGGGGCGCTGGCTGATCCTGAGCTGCAGCGGCCCCGCGTCGTCGATGGACGAGGACGTGTTTCGCACGCAAGTCGGGCCGCGGCTGAAGGCACTCGCGCAGCGGCTCGGGCAGACCGTTTGAGCAACGCGCGCGCGGAGGATGCCGTCGCGCGCCAACCGGTTCGTTCGCGGCGGATGCGGGGAGCGGAAGCGTCGCCGTCGCGTATTGCGCGACGGGCGAACCGCGCTCATCATCGTTCGCCTGTTTCCCGACGACGAGGCTTGCCATGGCGCACCCCGAACCGATGGAAGGCGGATGCGCGTGCGGCGCGATCCGCTACCGCATCGCCGACGTTCCGACCGATGCCGGCTTCTGCCACTGTCGGCTTTGCCAGCGCACGACCGGCGCGGCGGTCGTCGCATCGGCCTCGGTGCCGATCGACGCATTCGAATATTTGCAGGGCGAACCGACCGTCTACGCGTCGAGCGCGTGGGGCGAGCGGCGCTTCTGCGGCCGTTGCGGCGCGCAGCTCGAATACCGGCGCGCCGACGCGCCGCGGGCGGTCGAGATCAATTACGCGACGCTCGACGAACCGTCGAGGCTGCGTCCGGCGTGGCACGTCTGGTACGGGGATCGTTTCCCGGGCATCGAGATCGACGACGATCTACCGAAGTACGACGACGGCGGACGAGAATAGGCCGCACATTGGCGTCGAACGCGCGCACAAGCACGTTCGACCTTTCTGCGTGAACGAACCGGGAACCGACCGGCGTCGAGCGACGCTGCGTGCTGAAACCCCCGATCCTTGCAGCGACACGACACCGGAGTCCGCCCTCCGGCGCGCCGCTCCCGCGCGCCTTCCCCGCCGATCGCTCAGACCGTCACGACCTTCGCGAACACCGGCCCCTGCATGAACCGCACGTCGTGCTGGCGCAGCAGCTCGCACTGCGTCTCGTCCACGACGCCGTCGAAGATCAGCGGAATCCGCACACGCTGCGCATAGGCGACAAGCGCCTTCACCATCCCGTCGCGCAACGCGATGCCGGCATCCATCTTGATGTAGTCGGGGCGTGCCATGTCCGATTCGACCGCGAGGATGCGGCCGGGGTCGGGCAGCTTGTCCGCGACCTTGAAGCCATGATGCTGGTAACTGCGCGTCAGGTAGCCGAGGAACGTCTTGTGGGCGACCGCGACCGCCGGCAGCTCGATCACGATCC
>NZ_JBYQCG010000181.1:0-2676 GCF_057837105.1 Burkholderia sp. APQ4-4ca
AGCAGTTCGCGAACTTCCATCTCGACCAGCTCGAGCAGTTCAGCGTCGTCCACCATGTCGCACTTGTTCAGGAACACGATGATGTACGGAACGCCAACCTGACGCGCCAGCAGGATGTGCTCACGCGTTTGCGGCATCGGGCCGTCTGCTGCCGAGCAAACCAGGATCGCGCCGTCCATCTGCGCCGCGCCCGTGATCATGTTCTTCACATAGTCGGCGTGGCCCGGGCAGTCGACGTGCGCGTAGTGGCGGTTAGCCGTTTCGTACTCGACGTGCGCCGTGTTGATCGTGATGCCGCGCGCCTTTTCTTCCGGTGCCGCGTCGATCTGGTCGTACGCCTTCGCTTCCCCGCCGAACTTCTTCGTCAGAACCGTCGTGATCGCTGCCGTCAGCGTCGTCTTGCCGTGGTCAACGTGACCAATCGTACCAACGTTCACGTGCGGCTTGGTCCGCTCAAACTTTTCCTTGGCCATTTTCAACTCCCAAAAGGAATTTCACAGGTTGCGCCGCGCGCAAACAAGACACTGACTTTTTACTGCTGGTGCCCATGGGCAGGATCGAACTGCCGACCTCTCCCTTACCAAGGGAGTGCTCTACCACTGAGCCACATGGGCGCTACGCTTCAACTTAGCGGTCTGGAGCGGGTGAAGGGAATCGAACCCTCGTCGTAAGCTTGGAAGGCTTCTGCTCTACCATTGAGCTACACCCGCACGGGCCACTAACGATTCCTTGCCGCTCACTGCGCTGATATCTTGGTGGAGGAGGTTGGATTCGAACCAACGTAGGCGTAAGCCAACAGATTTACAGTCTGCCCCCTTTAGCCACTCGGGCACCCCTCCGTAGAGAACTGACGATTATGGGGGTGCATCGCACTCCTGTCAAGCACATCCGGAAGATTATTTTCACTTTCTTCCCGACTTCTGCTTCCCGCCGATCCCGCCCTCGCCCGGCTAAGGCAAGCGCGAGATGTTGCCGACCGGCGCCACATCTTCGTCAGACTCCGCCTTCAACGCCGATCTGCATCCGCGCTAAAAACGAAAGACCGCCATCATACGGCCTCTTTCGCACAATGCCAAGCGGGTAGACACAAAATTTCGGCAAATTTCGTGCCGGGCGGCTTTGATGAGCCGGCTGGCGGTTGTTTGCGGGAGGGTCGGGACGCTTCCGGCTCAGAATAAAGCGCCCTGCAGCGGAGCCGCGGATCGCCTGGCGTCGATTGCCGCGGGTCCCGCGTATGGGCAAGACCTTCACCGTTCCGGCGATTGCAGCGGGCCGGCTCCGTCATCGAATTCGGTCGCTGCTGCGTTCCTTCGCGGCTTCATCGGAACGCACGATACCGTCCGGAATCACTCTCCTACGCTAGTGCAAATCGCCGAGCGCCCGCTTGCTCTGAAACGACATTCTTCGCGGTCGCAACTGGATGCAGCAGGGCGCCGGCAAGCACCCCGGTGCCGCACGAGGCCGACCGGGACGATCCGACTTCAGGCCCTGGCTAACGGCTTCGCCACGAGGACCAAGAGGTATGCCCGGCGCCTGGGGTTCGTCAACAGTTGAAGGCCGCACTCGATGCCGGGTACACGGGTTGGCGGTCGTCGTGCAGCGCGCACAACCGGTGAATCAGCACGCGCTGGTCCGGCGACGTCCCGCAGGATACATCCGGCAATTCTGCGGGCTTTGCGATGCTTGCAGCCGCTACTCGGCAACGACGTGCGCGAGGTCCGGCAGTCCCCATAACGTCGCTACCGCCGCGCCGAGTGATCCTTCCGCTCGACGCCCTACGCCCCTTCGTTGAGGCCACCTAACGCCGCTCGCCGGCTTATCGCGGCAAATCCTCGGCGTACAGCCGACATCGCAACTGGTCGTGCGCCTCGCCCGCCTTGCCCAGCTGAACGCGACTATCCGCACCGGATTCGACGCACGCACCTCTCGCCGCACCTCATGCGCCCGAAGTCGTTACAAAACCGATATGTGGCGTCAAAGCGTCGACATCCAACGTGCGCTGTCCGTGTCCGGCAATGCTCGAGCTGATGCGGGATCAAGGTCCAAACACGGCGCACCCGCGTTCACCTGTCGGAGACCCCCCATTCGGCGACCCGAGTACGATACGCGCCGAACGCCTCCAGGCGTCGGCGCAGACAGCACATAGTTCAAGCCGATGGGTGAATGGCAAAACCGCGTGGGCGGTGCAGCCTGTTCGCTCATCGAGGAAATTTACGCGTTAAAGGGCAGTGGACGAGCGGATGTCGAAAGGATCCGCGCCGATTTTGGTCTTGTCCGAGCCGCTATACACACGGCGCTGCCGGCCCCTTGGTCGGGTCGCTTTGATCAAAGTCAAGAGGACGAGATGGCGGACTGCAGGAAGCGGAAGGTGGGTCGCACGATCGCGCTTGACGATACGCAGCGAGGAGCCAAGAGCGGTCTTGACCGAGGATACGAGCAGTAATCGCCGGGATCGCCGGAGATGGAAGCGAAGGAGGGAATTCGATGTTGCGATGATTTGCGTCAGGGCAGGCCGACGGACGTAGCCTCGGTAACGCTTCGCTGCGCGCTTTTTAGGACGCCGAAATGCAAAAACCCCCGCCTGGTCGGGCGGGGGTTCTTGGCTTAGGGAGCCTGACGATTACCTACTTTCACACGGGAATCCGCACTATCATCGGCGTAGAGTCGTTTCACGGT
>NZ_JBYQCG010000182.1:0-8148 GCF_057837105.1 Burkholderia sp. APQ4-4ca
CGTCTCGTCACTGCTCGCGCTGTACGGCTGCGGCTCGGTCGATGGACCGACGACCCCGCCGACCATCAAGCCGAGCACGTCCGGGACGGGTGGTAGTTCGGGGACTTCGGGTACGTCGGGCAGTTCCGGTACGTCGGGTACTTCTGGCACGTCGGGTACCTCCGGCACTTCGGGCACTTCCGGTACCTCGGGCACTTCCGGCACTTCGGGTACTTCGGGTACTTCGGGTACTTCGGGTACTTCGGGTACTTCGGGTACTTCGGGTACTTCGGGTACTTCGGGTACTTCGGGTACTTCGGGTACTTCGGGTACTTCGGGTACTTCGGGCACTTCGGGTACTTCGGGTACTTCGGGTACTTCGGGTACTTCGGGCACTTCCGGCACTTCCGGCACGTCAGGTACTTCCGGTACGTCAGGCACCTCCGGCACGTCAGGCACGTCGGGCACCTCCGGCACGTCAGGCACCTCCGGCACGTCAGGCACCTCCGGCACGTCGGGCACCTCCGGCACGTCGGGCACTTCCGGCACGTCGGGCACCTCCGGCACGTCAGGCACTTCCGGTACGTCGGGCACCTCCGGCACGTCGGGCACTTCCGGCACGTCGGGCACCGGCGTCACCCCCCTCGGCAATGTCCTTCAGCAATCCGGCAACCTCGTGACGGCGCTCGGCACGACGGTCGTGAACGGTGGCGCCCAGATCGGCGGCGTGCAGATTCCCGGCACGAACGCGACGACGGTCAACAGCGTCGGCAACGCGGTCAGCAGCCTCGGCAACGGCGTGCAATCGCTCGGCAACGGCGTCGCGGCCGGCCTCGGTTCGATCGGCGTGTCGCCGAACCCGCTCGGGCCGACGCTCACGTCGACCACCGGCCTGCTGACCGGCGCCGGCGGCGCGGTCAACAACCTCGGCAATGCCGTGACGAGCCTCGGCACCGGTCCGCTGTCGCCGCTCGCGCCGGCGACGACCCTGGTCGGCAGTCTCGTCAACACGGTCGGCACCGCGGTCAACTCGACCGCATCGGCGCTGAACACGGCGCTGAACAGCGCGCCGGTGCAGCAACTCGAGACGCAGCTCGGCAGCGTGATCAACCCGATCACGAACACGCTGACCGGCGGCGTCACGACGCCGGGCGTCACGCAGACGCTCGGCAACGCCACGTTGCTCGGCGCCCCGCTCAGCGGCCTGCTGAACACGCTCGGCAGCGGCCTCGGCCTCGCCGGTTCGCAGGTCGGCGGCGCCACCGGCAATCCGGTCGGCACGAGCGTGGGGAGCAGCGTGTCCCAGCTCGGCAATACCGTGGCATCGGCCGGCGGCCTGCTGTCCAGCGGCAGCTCCAGCAGCGGCACCAATCCGCTCGCCCCGATCACGGGCGTGCTCGGTTCGCTGACGGGCGCTCTCGGCGGCGGCGGCAGCTCGAGCGGCTCAGGCGGCACGAGCGGTACCAGCGGCGGCCCGCTTGCGCCGATCACCGGCCTGCTCGGCACGGTGACGGGTGCGCTCGGCAGCATCGGCTCAAGCGGCACCGGCGGCACCAGTGGGACGAGCGGCGCAGGCGTCGGCGGCCTGCTCGCGCCGGTCACCAACCTCGTCAACTCGCTGACGCCGCTCGGCGCGAGCCTCACCGGCACCGTCACGACACCGGGCGGCAACGTGTCCGGCGGGCTCGGCGGCGTACTGACGAGCGGCCCGGTCGGCACGCTCACGGGTGCGCTGGGCACGCCGGCCGGCTCGGCCGGCGCCGTCGGCACGGTCAGCCCTGGCGGCGCAACGGCCACCGTGACGACGCCGGGCGGCAGCGGCTCCGTGGTGACCGGCCTGACCGGCGGCACGAGCGGCGGCGCCGCCAGCGGCACCGGCAACCTGCTGTCGCCGGTGACGAACCTGCTCGGCGGTCTGCTGGGCGGCGTCACCAAGAAGTAAGCCGTAACGCATCACGTATCAGAACGACAGGCCAATGGCCGGGCGCGCATCCATAAACAGCCCGGCCGACGGCCGGCACCACCCGCCAAGCGGGGGCGCCGGCCCTCATCCCTACGAGGATCCGATCATGAACTCCACGCTCGACGGCATCGTCGCCGCCCCGGACCGCCCACCCCGTTCCGCCACGCCGCTGCGCGCCGGCCTGCTCGGCATCGCGGCCGGACTCTTCGCGCTGTGGGTCACGCGCGACCACCCGTCCCTCGACGCGGCCACCCGCGCGGTCATCGCGAGCCTCGCGATCATCGGCACGATCGCGCTGCACGAACTCTTCATCTCGCGCGTCTACCTGCGTCCGAGCGCGGGGCTGTCGCGGCAGGCCGTCCGGCCGCTCGGCATCGCGCGCGTGGCGACGCGGCTCGGCGCGCTGACGTCGATCTATGCAGGCATCGGCGCGATCTACTGGCTGCTGCCCGAATACCACGGCGCGTTCTACCTCCCGTTCTGGTCGCTGCTGCGCTCGCTTGCGCCGTACGTGATCGTCGCCGCGCCGTTCTACTTCGCGTGGATGGACCGCCACCAGCGCGAGACCGACGACGCGTATCTGCTGTGGGGCCGCTTCCTGTTCCGACGCGAGCAGCCCGCGAGCTGGAAGCCCGTGCGCGAGATGCTGGCCGGCTGGGGCGTGAAGGCGTTCTTCCTGCCGCTGATGACCGTCTATCTGTCGAAGGACGCCGATCACCTGAGCGCGTCGCTCGCGAACGCGATGCATGCGCCGATGACGATCGCGACCTTCGTGTTCATGTACGACCTGTCGTTCACGATGGACCTGATGTTCGGCACCGTCGGCTACCTGTGCACGTTCCGCATCCTCGACAGCCACGTGCGCACGGTCGAGCCGACGACGCTCGGCTGGGTCGCCGCGCTGATCTGCTACCAGCCGTTCTGGTCGCTGATCTCGAACAACTACATCCGCTACGAAGGCTCGATGTTCTGGGACAACTGGCTGCTGTCGGCGCCGACGCTGCGCGTGATCTGGGGCACGGTGATCATCCTGCTGCTGCTGACCTACGCGCTGTGCACGATCTCGTTCGGGCTGCGGTTCTCGAACCTCACCAACCGCGGAATCATCACGTCGGGCCCGTACCGCTTCACGAAGCATCCGGCCTACATCACGAAGAACCTGTCGTACTGGATGGTGTCGGTGCCGTTCGTCGAGCCGCTCGGCTGGCAGCTCGGGCTCATGCACTGCGCGGGGCTCGTCGCAGTCAACCTGATCTACTACACGCGCGCGAAGACGGAAGAGCGTCATCTGATGCGCGATCCCGACTATCGCGCGTATGCCGAATGGATCGCGCAGCACGGGTTGTTCGCGCGGATCAGGCAGGCGTTCGGTGGGCGGCAGGCGGTGTGATGGAGCGACGGGGGCGGTCGTCCATGCCGCTCCTGTCCTGGCGCGGATGTCGACCTGTCGCGGCATTCACCCCCGCGACACTTTTCCAGGTAGGCCCTCCGCCGCTTGACGATGCACTTTCGCGTGGATCCCCGGACGTTTCAACGCGCCCCATGCGGCTAATTGTCGCGAAACACCGCGATTCGTCGCGCTTCATCGCTTTTCTCCGTCGGCCCGATTGCCCGCCCGCTGCCCGTCGCGTATGGTGCCGACCGTCCGCGTGCGCCCGTCGCCCGGACACCCGACCGTCGTCCCGCACGACGGCCGTGCGGGCCGTGCCCGCCGCTCACCGTCTCCGCGACGCCGCCCGCCGGCGCCGCGCATTCATGAGGAAAGAGGCGTGATCCACAAAGTCCTGATCCTGTTCGCACTCTGCATCGCGGGCCTCGCCGCGATCGCCGCCGGTTTCCAGCACATCCCCGGCTGATTCGCGGCCCCGGCTCGCTTCGCCGAGCCCGGGGGCCGCTTCCATTTCCGTTCCCCCGTTGCCATGAACCCCTTTCTCGATGCGCCCGAGACGGGCGCCTTTTGCCATGCGTATCGACGTACAGCATTCCCAGCACGACATCGACGACGAACTCGACACCCTTTATGAACGCCTGCACCTGCCGGGCCATCGCCTGCACGGGCTGCCGGCCATCGCGCTCGGGGGCTCGGGCCTGATCGTCCGCCACCGCGAGGCGGACGGCGAATACTTCCTTTACATCGAGGATCCGTCGGCCCGGCAGCTCGCCGGCTATACGGTGTTCAACCGGCTTCCCGAAATCCCGCGCCGTGCCGACCGCTACCTGCGCGCGCCGCATACGCGGCTGCGCGGCTCGGCACAACGCAAGGGACTCGCGACGACGCTGTATCGATGGGCGCTCGACGCGGGCCTGTGTCTGATCAGCGGCGCGCGCCAGTCGGTCGGCGCCGCGCGGTTGTGGACGGCGCTCGCGCAGGATTACGGGCATGGCTTCGTCGATGTCGAACGCCGAGCGCTGCGTTATCTCGGCGCAACCGTGGCCGACGACGTGCACGGTGCGCTGCATACGCGGCGGCTGTTGCTCGGGAACGGGTGGGAACTCGGTGAACTGGCGCAAGCAACGGGGATGACCGGCATCGATGCCGCCGAGTATGCGAACGTGAACGCGCGGCGCGGTGAACACGAATGACACTCCGCGGAGCGGCGGCCACGTGCGGCACGTCGCTCATGCGGCTCATGTGGCTCATGTGGCTCACGCACCGATGCGATAATTCGCCGGATCCGCGCGCCGCCGCGCGAGCCACCTCCCCACACGTTCCGCGATGGCCAACGACACCCGAACCGCTTCCGAGCGCCGCACCGACCTCGTCGCACTGTGCGGCAGCCTGCGCGCGCAGTCGTACAACGCCGCGCTGCTCGACGCAGCCGCACTCGTTGCCCCGCGCGGCCTGCATATCACGCGCTTCGATCGTCTCGGCGAATTCCCGTTGTTCAATCCCGATGCCGAATACCCGACGCCTGCCGCGGTGCGCGATCTGATCGACCGCCTGAACGCGGCCGACGGCGTGCTGATCGCCAGCCCCGAATACGCGCACGGCGTGACGGGCGTGATGAAGAACGCGTTGGACTGGATCGTGGGATGCGAGGCCGTCGTGTACAAGCCGGTCGCGGTGTTGAACGCGTCGCCGCGCGCCGAGCACGCAGACGCGGCGTTGCGGGAAACGCTGTCGGTGATGTCGGCGCGCATCGTCGAGCCCGCATCGATCACGCTGCCGATTCTCGGGAGCCAGCTCGACGCGGCGGGCATCGCCGCCCATCCGCCGTTCGCGTCGGCGCTCGTCGAAGCATTGCACGCGCTGCGCGCGGCGATCGACGACCCGGCTGCAGGCCGGTAGACGATACACACGCCGAACGCGTGCGCCGTGGCGTTATCGCGCCTTCGCGCGCGTCGTCTTTCTCGCCGGTTTGGCCGCCTTCGCGCGCGGCGCTTCCTTCTCGGGCTGCGCGCCGCCGCCCGCGAGATCCTCGAGCCATGCGAGCGCATCGACGTACGACAGGAACTGCTGCAGGTATTCCGGCGACAGCTCGCGCATCGTCGCGAGCGAGCGGTGCACGAGGCTGTTCGAATTGAGCGGCCCTGCGTTGCGCGGCACCTGGTCGAGCGACTGACGGTATTGCTGTTCCGTGCGGACCTTCGACCACGTCGCACGGAAGTAATCGATCAATTCGGGATCGAGCCCGCGCCGGTCGGCCTGCGCATCGCGGCCGAGCCCTGCGACGAGCGCGGCAAGCGCGCCGCGCGCGGGCGCATCCGCCGCGGCTCGCGCCGTCTCGCGCGTGGCTTCGGCGTCACCGGCGCGCGCGACGATCTGCGCAAACCCTTCGATCAGCGTTGCAAGCCGCGCATCGAGCAATGCGCGTGCAGCGCCATCGAGCACGGCCGCGCGCTTCTCGAGCGCGTCGATCCGTTGAAAGCGCACCGGATCGAGCCGATCGGCGCCCTGCTCGCGCCATGCGTCGAGCGTCGCGCGCGCGTGCGTCGCGCCGCCCGTCACTTGGCCTTTCCTCCGTTGGACGCCGACTTGCGCGGCACCGGTGCGATCTCCACGCGGCGGTTCTTCGCGCGGCCTTCATCGTCGGCGTTCGAGCTGACCGGCTGTTCGGAACCGAACGCGGCCGCGAACACCGACGAGGCCGGCACACCGGCATCGATCATCGCGCGCGTGACCGTCAACGCGCGCTTGGCCGACAGTTCCCAGTTGTCCGCGAACAGGCGGTTGCCGGCGTGCACCTGCTGGTCGTCCGCGAAGCCGCTGATCATCAGGATCTCGTCGCGCGTCTTCAGGTACGTGGCGAGCGGGCCGGCCAGCGTCTTCAGCAAGTCGCGGCCCGCAGGCTGCAACTGGTCGGAGTTCAACGCGAACAGCACGTTGCCGCTGATGCCGATGCGCCCGTTCACGAGCGTCACGCGGCCCGCCGCGAGCGGCCCGGCGAGCGCCTGTTCGAGCGACTTGCGCTGCTGCGCTTCGAGCTGCCGCGCGCGCACCGCTTCCTCGAGCTTCGACGTGAGCTGAAGCTGCATGCCGATCACGCCGACGAGGATCAGCACGAACGCGCCGAGCAGCACCGACATCAGGTCGGCGAACGCGGGCCATACCGGCGCCGATTGCGCGCCGCCGTCGATTTCGTCGTGCATGCGTTACGCTCCGACGCTCGCTCGCCGGCCGGCGAGCTGCTGCAGATCCTCGACGATCTGCTTCTGCGACATCACGCTCAGGTCGATCACCTCGCGCGCCTGCGCGACGTAGTACTCGAGCTGTTCGTCGCTGCGCGCGAGCGATTTCTCGAGCGCGGCCTCGATGCGCTGCAGATGCGTCAGCAGCTTGTCGTTCGATTCGCCGAACACCTGCACGGCCGTCCCGAATGCATCGCCGAGGCTCGCGACTTCGACGGCGCCGGCCGTGACCTGCGCGGCCACCGAATCGAGCTTGCGCGTTTCGGCGTCGACGGTGTCGTTGAAGCGCGCACCGACGCGGTCGAGCAGATCGGCCGACGTACTGACGAGCGCGTCGATCGCGGTACGCTGTTCGGTCGACGCGTGGTTCACCGCGCCGAGCAGCGTCTCCAGCGTCGCGAGCAGGCGGCTGCGCTCCTCGAGCATCGCGGTGTCGCGCACCATGCTGTCGGACAGGCGCTGGCGCAACTCGGCGACGACGTCGGCCGCCGCCTTCGGCGCTTCCGACGCGGCCTGCACGAGGCGCGAGATTTCGTTGATCGTGTCGCTCGCGTGCCCCTGAGCCTGCGCGGTGATGTCGTTCGCGGTGCGGGTCAGCGTGTCGCAGATGTCCTGCTGGCGCGCGGCGGCTTGCGCGCTCGTCCGCGCCCATTCGTCACGCAGCGCGGCGGCCATCGCCGCGAGCGAATCGTTCCACGCGGCGAGGCGTTCTTCGTCGCGTGTGGCCAGTTGCGATTGCAGGCCGGCGTGCGACTCGCGAATCGTCGTCAGCAGATCGTTCGAACGTTGTTCGAACGTCGACGCCTGCGCGGCGAGGTCACGCGTCGTTTGTGCGAGGGCATCGCAGATTTCCTGCTGGCGGCCGGCGCTGTGCACGCCTGCGCGCTGCCATTCTTCGCCGAGCTTCGCGGCCATCGCAGTAAGCGAATCGTTCCAGGCCGACAGACGTTCTTCGTCACGTGCCGCCAGTTGCGATTGCAGGCCGGTGTGCGAATCGCGAATCGTCGTCAGCAGATCGTTCGAACGTTGTTCGAACGTCGACGCCTGTGCTGCGAGGTCACGCGTCGTTTGCGCAAGTGCATCGCAAATTTCCTGCTGACGGCCGGCGCTGTGCACGCCTGCGCGCTGCCATTCTTCGCCGAGCTTCGCGGCCATCGCAGTAAGCGAATCGTTCCAGGCCGACAGACGTTCTTCATCGCGCGCGGCCAGTTGCGACTGCAGGCCGGTGTGCGAATCGCGAATCGTCGTCAGCAGATCGTTCGAACGTTGTTCGAACGTCGACGCCTGTGCTGCGAGGTCACGCGTCGTTTGCGCAAGTGCATCGCAAATTTCCTGCTGACGGCCGGCGCTGTGCACGCCTGCGCGCTGCCATTCTTCGCCGAGCTTCGCGGCCATCGCAGTAAGCGAATCGTTCCAGGCCGACAGACGTTCTTCATCGCGCGCGGCCAGTTGCGACTGCAGGCCGGTGTGCGAATCGCGAATCGTCGTCAGCAGATCGTTCGAGCGTTGTTCGAACGTCGACGCTTGTGCAGCGAGGTCACGCGTCGTTTGCGCAAGCGCGTCGCAAATTTCCTGCT